>JANLPB010000016.1:0-9173 GCA_031366885.1 Ilumatobacteraceae bacterium | reverse complement strand
GCGGGTCGGCCAGCAGCCAGCTGTGCGAACCTTCGACAACCGTGCCCTCCACACCGGAGGCGACGCACAATGCCTCGAAGGACTCGCGCGGGATGATGCCGTCGCGCGTGCCCCAGATGATGGAGATCGACATGCCGCTGTCGCGCAACGATTCCAACTCAGTGCGCACGTCGGCGCGACGAGCGAGATTGGCGACCTTCACGATCGCGCGCGGATTTCGGACCAGGTTGGGAAGGAAGTCCTCGGCCACCACCGGCAGCACACGAGTCGCCTGCCGGATGGGCCACACGTCGCCGGGGAAGTGCAGGCCCCAGTCCCACAGCGGTCGCTCGGCGATGCTGCGTAAGCCACGACCGCTACGCCACGATGACCCGCCGATGGAGTTGACCAATACCAGGCTGCGCACACGCGACCGGAAGTCGTGCGCCAACCGCACGGCCACGCCGCCACCGAACGAGTGGCCAACGACGACCGCCGGCTCTTCGATGTCCAGCGAGTCCAGCAGGTCGGCCACCCATTGCGCATAGCCGCCGAGCGAGAACGAGTCGCCCGGCAAATCGGCGGTGCCACCGAAGCCGGGCAACGCCGGGGCGATCACCCGGCAACCCTGCGCGGCGATGGTCTCGATCACGTCGCGGTAGGTGTGATGCGCCAACGCCCATCCATGCAGCAACACCACCGGCAGCCCTTCGCCCGCCACGCTGTAACACGCAGTCCGACCCTGCACGAATGTCCGGCGGTCCACCACCGCAACAGGTGACATCAGTGCTGCTGATCTTTCAAACCTTCGACGGCAGCGGCATCAACAACTTCGCCCTTCGCGCGGCGCTCGCGATAGTCGCGCGCCGCACCTTCCAGCGGTTCGACTTCCAAGGTCACGCCGTCGATTGCGACGATGCGCAACTCGTCTCCCGCGGCAAGTGGAGTCGCTCGGTTGGTGCGCGCCCGCCACTTGCTGTCACCTACTTGCACGATGCCCTCGGGGCTGATGGCACCGACCGCAACGCCGGTGGACCCGATGATCCAGTCGCGGCCAATGGTGGGGGTGGAGAACCGGGTGCGCACCATCGACGGCATGCCCACCACAAAGGTCAGCAGCACGCCGGCGATCACCACGAACAGTGTGAACAGGCCGAGTCGCAGATCGTTGCCAGGCAGCGGCTCGTAGAGGAACCACGACCCGAGCACGAACAGAGCGGTGCCCACACCCGTCCAGAGTCGTGGGATACCCACCTGCACATCGATCGCAAACGCCAGCATCGCCAGAACAATCAGGGCGACCGCAAATGGACGGACCGGCAGTGCGGAGAAGCCGTAGCAACCGAAGATGGTCAGCACCGCGCCGACGAAACCTGCGATGCCGACGCCGGCGGTGAAGAACTCGAAGATCAACAGGCAGACGCCGATGACGAAGAACAGGTACGCAATCGGCGGGCTGGCCACCGTGTGGAACATCTCCTCGATCAGCCCGAGGCCGGAAAAGCGAACCAGCGTCGCAACGTTTTCGGTCTTGCCCTGATCGTTGAGCTCCTCGGTCACCGTGTTCAGCTCGACCCCATCGACGCCACCGACCGACACGATGGCGCCATCCATCGCCAGCACCATGCTCTTCACGGTTGGCACGCCCTCATCCGACGTTGCGAGGCGCAGCACATTCAGCTTGCGCGCGTCGGAAAACGACATCGATCCGCCTCGCAACCGATCGCCGCCGGCGCCGAGGTCGACAGTCGTGCCGTCCAACGAAAGCAGATCGCCCGTGTACCCAATTCGACTGCCCGCCACCATGGCGGTCACGTCGGCTACCCCAAACAACTGCGCCGGCTGCCCGTATGCACGAGCATCGCGCGACTGGCCGACCCACACGCCGATGGCGATCTTCGCATCCGCCACCCGCTGCAGCAGCTGTTTCATGTCGGCCGTGCTGACCACAGAGCCGCCGGTGTTCAGCTGCAGGATCAGGGCTTGCGAGCCGTGGTCTTCACTGCGGGTGATGGCATCTTCGATCGACTGGACCGTGACGGCGTCGAACAGGCCGGACACCTGGAGCACGTCGACCGGCGCCAAATTGGCGGCGGCCGACGCAGTCGCGTCACTCGAAATCGTCGAATCTGGTGGCACGGTGGCGCCCAGCGGGCCGCTGGCCGACGCTGCGCCCCCAAGAACAGAAAGCCCAACTATGCCCGCGAACGGGGCAAGAAGAAGGGTGATGGCTAGTCTGCGCACAAGTGCCTCCGAAGAGCGTGGATCCGCTGCAGTTCGTTACCACCGCCAGGGTGGCCATAGTGGCCGGCAAGGGTGGCGTTGGGAAGACCACGGTAACCGCTGTTCTCGCGCGTGCGGCAATCCGTCGCGGACTTCGTGTGCTGGCCGTGGAACTGGACGGGAAGCCGGCGCTGGGGAATCTGCTGCCCGGTGTGGAGGTGCAACAGCTGTCCGCGACCGCCGCGCTTGCCGAATATCTCGACACGCACGGCCTCTCGCGAGTCACCAAGCGGTTGGCGTCGCGGGGCATCATCGACGTGGTGGCCACCGCCTCGCCGGGCATCGACGACATCGTCGTGCTCGGCAAGATCAAGCAACTGGAGCGCAGCGGACTCTATGACCTGGTGATTGTCGACGGCCCGGCCGCTGGCCACGCCATCACCTTCCTCTTGGCGGCGAAAAGCCTGCTGGCCAGCGTACGCAGCGGCCCCATCAACAGCCAGGCCAGCGAAGTGCTGGCGATGCTGTCGGACCCCTCGCGCTGCCAGGTGGTGTTGGTGACGTTGCCCGAAACCACTCCGGTCAACGAGGCCGTCGAGACCGCGTATGCGCTGGAGGAACGGGTGGGCGTCCACCTGGGTCCGGTTGTCGTCAACAGTGTCGATGCGGGGGAACCACTGGACGTGGAGGCTGCGCCGGCGGAGAGCCCGATGCGGCTGGCCGCCGAGTTCCGCAACGCTCGCCGAGCGCTGCACGGAACCGAATGCGCCCGCCTGGCCGAAGAACTCGCGCTGCCGCAATTGCATCTGCCAACGGTGCCCGGCTCGGGCCTTTCCGCCGGCTCGATCGACTCGCTCGCCGACGAATGGCCCGCCCCGTGAGCGCCAACGACAACGACAACGCGAACGACGACGACGACGGCGTGACAACGCTGGCCGAGCACATCGCGAGCGCGGAAGTTCTGGTGTGTTGCGGCTCGGGTGGCGTTGGCAAGACGACGTCCGCCGCCGCGCTCGGCATGCACGCCGCGCTGCTCGGCCGCCGAGCTGTAGTCGTCACCATCGACCCGGCGAAGCGACTGGCCGATGCGCTGGGAGTACCCGGCGGACTGAGCAACGAGCCAACCAAGCTGGACGTGCCCGGCGAAGGCGAACTGTGGGCGCTGATGCTCGATACCGCCACCACCTTCGACGGGTTGGTACGAGCACATGCCGCCGACCCCGAGCAGGCCGAGCGCATTCTCGCCAACGGCTTCTATCGCAATGTGGCCGGCTCGCTGAGCGGCACCCAGGAGTACATGGCGGCCGAACGACTGCACGCGCTCCACAACGACGAACGATTCGATCTGGTCATCGTCGACACTCCCCCAACGCGCAACGCGCTCGACTTCTTGGACGCTCCGGGCACGATCACCAAGTTCATCGATCACCCTTTGTTCAAGCTGCTGATGATGCCGACTCGCCGAGGGATGAAGGTGCTCAACGTCGCCGCGCAACCAATCCTGCGCACGATTGGCAAAGTCGTCGGTGGCGATGTGCTGGCCGACGCGGTCGCGTTCTTCCAGGCCTTCGGCGGGATGGAGACCGGCTTTCGCCGACGGGCCGACGAAGTGATGGCACTGCTGCACAGCGACGTCACCCGCTTCGTCCTGGTCGCCTCACCGCGGGCAGACACCATCGAGGAAGCGTGCTACTTCGCCAACCGTCTGGCCGCCAGCGACCTGGAAGTAGCCGCCGTTGTCGTCAACCGGTGCACCCCAACATTCGGTGAGCCACCACCGAGACGGCCGCGTACTCCTGCGGCCGTTGCGCTCTACACCAACCTGGTCGAGCTTCGCACGAACGCCGCCACCGAGCGCGAGCAGGCGGCCGCGCTACTGGTCGCCACCGGCATTCCGCACGGAACGCACACAACCTGGGTGCAGACCCTCCCCGGCGACGTCCACACTCTGGAAGCGCTGTCCACGATTCGTTCGATTCTGTTCGACTGACGCGTCTTCCTCACGGCGCGGTCCACCCGGTAACGTCGCGGCGTGCACTATCTCGTCGCCACTGATGCTGACTACGTCGTCAACGATGTCACCGCTGCCCTCGGCGGCCCCGACGTGTCGTTCACCATCGTTCGCGAGGGCCGCGCCGTTGCTGCGGTCGTCGGCGAACGCACGCCCGACCTGGTGATTCTCGACCTGCAGATCGGTTCCAAGGGCGGCATGGCCGTCACCATGGATTTGCGCCTCGACGCCAGCGCTGGCATGGCTCCGCACGTGAAAGTGCTGATGCTGCTGGACCGTCAGGCCGACGTCCACCTCGCCAAGCGTTGCGCCGCCGACGGCTGGCTGGTCAAGCCGTACGACCCACTGACATTGAAGCGTGCCGTCCGCGCAGCGCTCGCCGGGCCAGTCACACCGACGGCTGACGAACCCTCCAGCAGCGACGCCGACGACGAATCGGCTGAGGAAGAAGCCCCGGTCGCGGGATAGCATCGGGGCTTGCTACGGGGTGTAGCGCAGCTTGGTTAGCGCGCCACGTTCGGGACGTGGAGGCCGGAAGTTCAAATCTTCTCACCCCGACCACAGCCGCTCTACTGGATCAATCGTCTGAGAGGACCTGGTCGAGTAGGGCGGCTTTGTCGTTGGATGAAACTGCCGCGCCACAACGACGAACGGGCCTCACTAACCTCGGGGCGGCCCGCAGACGCGAAAGGTCTCAGTGTGACTTCCATCGTGGTACCCGTCGCCATCGCTGCCGGCCACTCTCGCCGGCGACAGGCACCAGCCACGGCGGTCCTCGTCGCCATCGCGGCGCTCGTGAGCACTTTCCTTGCCGTCCAGGCACCACCCGCGCACGCGGCGACAGAGCAGATCTTCATGATCGGGGATTCGCTCACCTACGGCAGCCTCCCGTATCAGAGCGACGAATTCGTCGCCGCCGGATGGTCGAGTGCAGTCGTCAACGGATACCCGAGCCGCTCGGTGCGCGCCAAGGTCAGTCGCGACCTCTACACCGGGCTGACCGCCGTCGATGGCTTGCGAGCGAAGTATGGCGACACCCTCTCGTGGGTCGTGGCGCTCGGTACCAACGACTCGATTATCTTCAGCTCGACCCAATACGTCGACATCGTCCGTCAGATGATGGACAAGATTGGCTCGGGGCATCACGTCCTGTGGGTGAATGTCTATCTGCCCACGTACCCCACCCAGATGAGCCGGTGGAACGCCGCGCTGCAGCAGGTTGCAGCCGAGCGGCCAAGCGAGATGTTCATCGACGATTGGGCAACCTACGCATCGACGCACGGGCCCTGGTTGGCTTCCGACCACGTCCACTACACCGCAACCGGCTATCTCATGCGGTCGAAGGAGGTCGCTCGGGCCTCGCAACAACTGCGGATCACGTGGGCGCACCAGGTGGCAGCCGAGCGTCGTCAGGTGACCCCCGACGGCCCTACCGGTGGCCTGGTGGCGGCAACACCGGCTCGTGCGCTCGACACCCGAGCCAGCCGACTGAGGTTCGCCCAGGGTGAAGTCCGACAGGTCGACCTGAGTGCGTTTCAAGCCAGCGACGCAGTTGCAGTCGCAGTGAATCTCACCGTTGCCAACACGGCGGGCGCCGGATTTCTCACGGCGTGGCCGTGCGATCGCGACCGGCCCGATACCAGCAACGTCAACTACGCAGCCAACGACACCGCGTCCAGCGCTGCCATCGTTCGCACCGCCAATGGAATGCTGTGCGTGTACTCCCAGGCCGCGACTGACGTGATCGTCGACGTCACCGGTTCCTTCGCTCCGGGGGGAGTCGGGTATTCGTCGCAGCAACCGCTGCGTCTTCTCGACACCAGGACCAACGGCGGCCCGATTGGTGCAGGCAAGGTCCGCTCTGTGCAACTGCCGGTAGGAGCCACCGCGGCGATGCTCAATCTCACCGCGGCCGACCCCTCCGCCAGCGGGTACCTGACTGCGTGGCCATGCGATCAGCCCCAACCCCTCACGTCCAGCGTCAACTTCAAATCGGGGCCGGGCGCACGCGCAAATGCGGCGGTGGTCAGTGCCGCCGCCGACGGCACCGTCTGCGTGTTCACCGACGCGACGACGCAGGTGATCGTCGACCTCTTCGGCACGTTCTCCGCCTCGGGGTCGCAGAAGTTTCAACCGGTGGTGCCGATGCGCCTACTGGACACCCGAACAGGGATCGGTGGCTGGTTGGGAATGCTCAACGAGTCGCAGGTCGTCACGATCGATGTGATGGGCGGCGCAGGTCGGGTCGCGGTCGGGTCACTGACGGTCGTCAGCCCCTTGACCGATGGCTTCATGACGGTCTGGGACGGCGCCGGCAGCGCGCCGAACAGCTCGAACGTGAACTTCCGCGGCGGGCAGACGACTCCCAACCTGGCGACGTCGCAGGTCAGCAGCGACGATGCGTTCCGAGCCGGGGTCGGCGGCAAAGGGATGCTGTTCCTGCTGTTCGACCTCACCGGCATCTTCGTCGGTTGAGCCCGACTTGACCGCTACGCACACTCGCAGGGGCTGGCGCTGCAGCGAGGGCAACCGTCGGCGTAACGCTGCACCGCTTCCGTCAGGTTGACGCCCATCTGATTGGCGAGCGTTGCCACCCAGGCGATGACGTCGCCGAACTCATGGACCTGCTGCTGGTGGCTTCCCTTGCGGACAGCCTGGGCCAGCTCGCCGACTTCTTCGGCCAGCCACGCCACCGAGGCAGGCACCCCGCGAGCCCTGTCGCGATCACCAAAGGTCCGCTCGATGACAGCCTGCAGTTCACTGAGGTCCATGGACGGGCGGGTCAGAGGAGAAGTTCGGCGATTTGGACTGCGTTGAGGGCGGCGCCCTTGCGCAGGTTGTCGTTGCTGAGGAACAGGACAAGACCACGACCGTCGTCGAGCGAGGTGTCCTGGCGGATTCGACCGACGTAGCAGGCGTCCTTGCCCGCGGCCTCCAGCGGGGTGGGCACATCCATCAATACAACGCCAGGGGCACCACCCAGCAGCTCCGTCGCCCGGGCAACGGAGATGGGGCGTTCGAACTCGGCGTTGATGCTGAGCGAGTGGCCGGTGAACACCGGCACTCGTACGCAGGTACCGCTGACGCGCAGGCCGGGGATGGCCAGAATCTTGCGCGTCTCGTTACGCAGCTTCTGCTCTTCGTCGGTTTCCAGCGAGCCGTCGTCGACGTACTTTCCGGCGTACGGCAACACGTTGAAGGCGATGGGCTTGGCGAACTTGGTGGGCGTCGGATACACCACGGCCTCGCCGTCGTATGCAAGGAGACGGGCGCGGTCGACGACTTCGCGAGCCTGCTTGTCGAGCTCGTCGACGCCGGACAGCCCACCGCCACTGACCGCCTGGTACGTGGCCGCGATGAGGCGGATGAGCCCGGCTTCGTCGTGCAGCGGCTTGAGCACCGGCATGGCAGCCATCGTGGTGCAGTTGGGGTTGGCGATGATGCCGATGCGAGCGTTGGCGATCTCGCCCGGGTTCACTTCGCTGACGACCAACGGCACATCGGGATGCATCCGCCACGCCGACGAGTTGTCGATGACGGTGACGCCTGCGGCGGCGAACTTCGGTGCCAGTTCCTTCGACGAAGTGGCGCCGGCGGAGAACAGCGCGACGTCGAGCCCAGTCGGGTCTGCGAGCGACGCATCCTCAACGGTGATGTCAGCGCCCTGCCAGGGCAGCGTGGTTCCCGCGCTGCGGGCGGACGCGAAGTAGCGGATTTCGGATACGGGGAAATTGCGCTCGGCAAGGATGGACCGCATTGCTGCACCCACTTGGCCGGTTGCGCCGACGACACCAATTCTCATGGCATCAAGGCTAACTGCGCGGCCGATATCGCGGGCCGGAATTCGCTCCGCCATTCGTCGCTTGACGGAACTATTTGACGGAACTACTTAACGGTAGCGACGACCCACCAGTGGCTGCGATGGACGCCCTCGAACGTGGCGTCGGCGGTACCCGGCAACCCGAACCCGCGACGCTTAGGCCCGCGGAAGATCTGAATGTCGGTGAGCGACGCACCGACCGTGGCCATCACTTCCTTCGGTGTCAGCCGGTTGGCCTGCCAGCCCAGCCGAGCTGGCAGCCGGCGCTGCGCGATCACCGGGCCGACACGCGGCAAGCGCCACGATGCACGCACGACTTTGCCGGCGGGCCACAGCACCACGTCCTGTGAGACCCACGTGCGGAAGTTGAGCGCGATGTGCCCGCCCGGTCTGGTGACGCGCACGGCTTCACGGGCCAGCGCGAGACCATCGTCGTGATGGCAGTGCTGCAACGTGATGTAGCTGAACACCAGATCGGCGGAATTGTCGGGCAGGGCGAGCGTGCGACCGTCAGCGACATGACTGGTCTGCAGCCGCTCGGGCTGACCGAACTGCGCCACGGTCTCTCTACAACGCTCGAGAAACGCTCCGTCGAGATCGCACGCAATGACCTTGCCGAACAACCTGGAGAAGCTGGCGGTCATGCGGCCGATACCGCTACCGATTTCGACCATCGTCTGTTGTCGCGCGTCGGCCGGGAGCAACCCAAAGGCCTCCAAGTACGCCTTCGTTTCGTTGTCGCCGGTGGCAACGAACTCGGCCAGGCTCAGCTCGCTGCCGGTGACGTTGTTGAAGACCCAACCGGTTTCGCGCACCACGTCGTCCGCAGAATGCTCGCTCTCCGAGACGGTGCCGGCGGCCTTCCACGGGACATGCTGTCTACGGCGCGTCATGAGGTCACCAGTGTGGCAGGCCGCTGACCAGCCGCGCCGCGCACCCGGCGAACATGCGTCACTTGCGGTCGGGTAACGGCGCCGAGTAGGCCTGGCCGGAGTCGAGACCGAAGGCCGTGTGCAGCGCCCGTGCGGCCCGCTCGAGGTCGGCGGCGTTGGTGACCACGCTGATTCGAATGGTGCTGGTGCTGATCATCTGAATGTTGACGCTTTCGTCGGCCAGCGTGCGGAACATCTTGGCGGCGAT
>JANLPB010000136.1:0-10146 GCA_031366885.1 Ilumatobacteraceae bacterium | reverse complement strand
CCCTGGTCGGCCCGGCACAGTTCGTCGCTACGGTCGTTGTGGACCTCGACGAATGACGCAGTCCTGACACGTGACGTGGTGCTGAAAGGAACGGTATGAACTCGCCTTACAACGAAGCACTTGGCGCCACGCTGATAGAGCGCACGAAGCGTGAACGCATCGTTTTGGTCGGCGTCACCCGCCCGGGTCACACTGACGATGACACCGAAGCCGGGCTCGACGAATTGTCACTCCTGATCGATACTGCAGGTGCCGACGAGGCCGGGCGGATTGTGCAGCGCCGCGACTCTCCGGACCACACCTGGTACATCGGCAAAGGCAAGGTCGAGGAGTTGCGCGACATGTGCCTGGCTGTCGACGCCGACACGGTGGTGTTCGACAACGAACTGAGCCCCGCGCAGCAGTACAACTTGGAGAAGGTGCTGGGGCGTACCGCGCTCGACCGCACCGCCGTCATCCTCGACATCTTCGCCCAGAACGCGCACACACTCGAAGGAAAGGCACAGGTCGAGCTCGCGCTGTTGCGCTACCGCCTGCCGCGGCTTCGCCGTGGGGCCAAGGCCAATCTCTCGCAACAGCGGGGCGGCGTCGGCAGCCGCTTCGGTGGTGGTGAAACGAAGCTGGAAGTCGATCGTCGACGAATCATGCGACGCATCACGAAGCTCGAGGGCGATCTCAAGGAGCTCCAACACACACGCCAGTTGCAACGCAAGAGCCGGGGCCGCAGCGGCCTGGCAGCGGTGACCATCGTGGGCTACACCAACGCAGGAAAGTCCACGCTGCTCAATCAGCTGACGAAAGCCGGGGTGCTGGTGGAGGACCGTCTCTTCGCGACACTTGACCCGACCACGCGGCGGTTGTCATTGCCCGGTGGCGAGCCGGTTCTCTTGACCGACACCGTTGGCTTCGTGCGCCGGCTGCCCCATGGCCTGGTGGAGGCCTTCAAGAGCACGCTGGAAGTGGCAAGTCTGGCCGACTTCCTCGTGCACGTCGTCGACTGCGCCGCCCCCGACCCGGAAGGGCAGATCAATGCCGTGCGCGAGGTGCTCGGCGAGATCGACGCACTTGCTGTGCCCGAGCTGCTGGTCTTCAACAAGGCCGATGTCGCCCCCGAAGTGGCCGCCGATCTCCAGGCGCGGCACCAGGGCTCTGTGGCTTTGAGCGCGCAGACAGGGGAGGGAATCGATCGCTTTCTGGAAGTGCTCGGCGATCGCCTGCGTTCCATCACCGTCGTGGTCGAACTGCTGGTTCCGTACGAGCGCGGCGATGTGCTCGCCGCTATCCATCGCGAAGGTGAAGTGGTATCCACCTTTCACGACACCGATGGCGTTCGTATTCGCGCGCGTCTGGCAGATGCGTCAGCCGGTCGTCTCAACGAGTTCGTTGTCGAACCCGAGTAACAGATTCGCAATGGGCGAGACGCCCGGTCATCAGGCAGGATGGTGGACGCATGAGCGACGTAGCTAGCAACGCAATCGAGAACGGCGGGCGCGAAGGATTCGTGCCACCGCCGTACCCATACGACCGCCTCGACCGCCTCGCCCCGCTCGCAATGGCGCTCGATGGCGGCGTTGTCGACCTGTCGATCGGTACGCCCTGCGACCCGCCCCCTCCGGAAGTGCTGCACGCCCTGGGCCACAGCAACAGTGAGCGTGGTTACCCGGCCAGCATCGGCAGCGAGGGTTTGCGGTCTGCGATCCGCGGGTGGTTCGAACGACGTTTCGGGGTGGACGTTCCGTTGGCTCAGATCGCCGCCTGCGTGGGGACGAAGGAGTTCGTTGCCACCACCCCGCAGTACCTGAAGCTGCGCAGTCCTTGGCGCGACACGGTGCTGTACCCGGCGGTCGCGTATCCCACCTACGAGATGGGCGCCACCTTGGCCGGGTGCCGCGGGGTCGCGGTGCCCGCTGCCGCCGACGGTTCCATAGACCTGGCCGCCATCGACCCCGCAGACGCCGCACGAGCGCTGATGTTGTGGGTGAACAGCCCGTCAAACCCCACCGGCGCTCTCAGCGATCTCGCCGCAGCCGCCGCGTGGGGCAGGGCACATGACGTGCCGGTGTTCAGCGACGAGTGCTACGTCGAGTTCACCTGGAATGGCCCACCCAGCACGATTCTTCAGTCCGGACTTGACGGCGTCGTCGCCGTGCACTCGTTGTCGAAACGCTCCAACCTCGCGGGCGTGCGAGTGGGGTTCTATGCGGGTGACCCCGAGCTGGTGAACTACCTGAAAGAAGTACGCAAGCACGTGGGCATGATGGTGCCCGGGCCGGCGCAGGCGGCCGGCATCGCCGCCCTGGCCGACGATCGCCATGTGCAGGTGCAACGAGACCGCTACCGCCACCGCCTCGAACGGTTCGCGCACATCCTGTCTGTGTGGTCTGGCCTCGAGGTAGCGATGCCGGCTGGCAGCTTTTACCTGTGGTTCGACGCCCATGACGGGTGGGAGTTCGCCGAGCGGCTAGCCCGAGAAGGCGGCGCGCTCGTCAGCCCCGGCGACTTCTACGGAGCCGGGGGCGCACACAACGTCCGGGCAGCCGTGGTACAACCTGACGACCGAATCGAACTGGTCGCTTCACGCTTGGGAGTGCACTGATGTCGTATCAACCCGACCCGACGGCGGGCGCGCAGCCCAGCTCACCATTCGCGGTTCCGCCTGGCCCGCCGCCACCTCCACCACCGACAGCCGCCGCGCAGTACTCGTACGGCACCGTGCCGGCGACCACGACGGTGCCCGAGCGAGGTAAACGCCGCAAGGGTCTGCTGTTCACGGGGATCGCCATTGCTGCGTTGGGCATCGGCACCGGAATCGTGCTGGTCGCGCTCAGCGGCTCCGCCAAGGAGGAGACGGTCAAGAAGTTTGCCCGAGCTCCTGTGGGGTGCACCACCACCCTGGAATTCGACAAGACCGCGACGTTCACGCTCTACATTGAGACCAAGGGTTCCATCAGCTCGATCGACGGCGACTGCGCCGCCGCCGGAACTACCTACCGGCGCGGGAATGCGGGCGTGCCGCAGGTGTCGCTGACGTTGCTGAACAGTGCCGATCAGGAGTCAGTTCTCACCGCCACCAGCTCGCCGAACTATGCGGCGGGCCAATTCGCTGGGCAGGCGTATCAGCGAGTAGCGATCACCGAGCCGGGCACGTATCGGTTAACCGTGACCAGCGACGACACCGACTTTGCGATTGCAGTGGGCGGCAAACCCGACGCCGACGCGAAGGCGATGAGCCTGGCCGGAGTGGGCGCTGCCACCATTGGCGTAGTGCTCGGCGGCCTGCTGATTCTGCTGGGTTTGCGACGCAAGAAGCCACCCCCGCAGGCTCCAGGCGGCGGTCCGAACGCGATGTGGCAGCCGACGCCCACTTCGGTTCCTGTCTGGCAGCCTCAGGCAACGTTCACGCCGACGGCGCCGCCCACCTCAGCACCAACAACGGGGCCGGGATGGGGAGCACCGCAGCAGTAGCGGAGGTGGACGATGTCGGCTTCAGTGTTCTCCTAGAGGCGGCGCATGACCGTGACCACGCGCCCGAAGATTTCTACTTCGTTGTCGGTGAACACCATCGGCTGTAGCCGTGGGTTGGCGGGAACGAGGGTGACGGTGGAGCCCTTACGCTGGTAGGTCTTGACGGTGGCTTCCTCACCGGGGATTCCGGCGATGACAATCTCGCCGTTGCTCGCGGTGGTCTGCGCACGGGCAACCACGAAGTCGCCGTCCATGATGCCGACCTCGATCATTGAATCGCCACGGACCCGCAGCATGAAGAGGTCGCCATCGCCGGTGAAGTCTTCGGGGAGCGGGAACAACTCCTCGACGTTCTCCTGCGCGAGCACATCGGTGCCGGCAGCAACATCGCCGACGAGGGGGACATGGCGGACAGGGCGACGCTCGATGGCTGCGCCCGACGACGGATCGAACCGCACCTCGATGGCGCGGGGCTTGGTTGGGTCTCGCTTGAGGTAACCCATGCGCTCGAGCGAAGCCAGGTGGCTGTGCACGGTGGACGGGGAGGTGAGACCAACGGCCTCACCAATCTCACGGACGCTGGGCGGGTAACCGCGCTCGCGCATGCTGGTTTCGATCATGTCGAGGATGCCCCGTTGGCGGGCGGTGAGTTGTTCGGCCATGCGGGCAGCGTACACCTGTTCGTTGCTCAGGTCAAACACTCGTTCGTGCAACAAATGTTCGTCTCGGGGTTGACGTCGAACAGTCGTTCGGGCAGACTACGAACAATCGTTCGTGCAACACCTGTTCGACCCACCACTCACCGAAGGAATGTCCAATGGCCGCAGCACTCAGTTCCTACACCGTCGTCCTGCCGGCACGTTTCGACCCAAGCCATGTGGCGGCGGGTCATGTGGCGGCGGGTCATGTGGCGGGCCCGGCCCGCCGGGTCGACAATCGGCCCAGTACTCAAGTCTTCTTGCGTCGGCGCCTGCTGGTCGCAGTCGTGTTCATCGCCGCGTCGGTCG
This sequence comes from Ilumatobacteraceae bacterium, assembly GCA_031366885.1. Taxonomy (GTDB): domain Bacteria; phylum Actinomycetota; class Acidimicrobiia; order Acidimicrobiales; family Ilumatobacteraceae; genus UBA668. Next base: position 5,674 of record JANLPB010000136.1, on the reverse strand, counting down.
CCCTCTCTGTGGGCGCTGGCAGTGTTCTGGCGAACCGCGGGGGTGCACCTGCCTCCACCTCCGCGGTTCGTCCAGCAATCACCTATGTGGTGCAGCCGGGCGACACTGTGTGGGCCATTGCGCAGCAGTTCCATGGCAGCGCCTCGCACGTCAACTACGTCGACGCGTTGGTCCGCGCGCTGGGCGGCGCCTCACTGCAGGTTGGGCAAGTGATTACCCTGCCGTGACCCGTGCCGGTAGCGTGATGCGCCATGCGCTGCCCAAAGTGCCACGTCGACGACACCAAGGTGATCGATTCGCGCGAGGCCGATGAGGGTGCGGCCATTCGCCGGCGCCGCTCGTGCGTTGCATGCGCTCACCGTTTCACCACCTATGAGCGGTTGGAAGAAGTGCCACTGACGGTCTTGAAGAGCAACGGGTTCCGCGAACCGTTCGATCGGGTGAAGCTGATCGCTGGGGTGAGTGCTGCCTGCAAAGGCCGGCCGGTGACGGCCGAGCAGATCGACCAGTTGGGTGAGGCCATCGAAGACGCGGTCCGTATGCAAGGCCCGGAGGTGCCCACGGCAGTGGTTGGCGTCGAGGTGCTCGAGCGCCTGCGTCGGCTCGACGAGGTGGCGTATCTGCGTTTTGCCAGCGTCTATAAGGGGTTTGACGCGGCTGCGGATTTTCAACGTGAGCTGGTCTTGCTGAAGAAGCTGCAACGATCGTGAGGCATCGAGTGGCGTCGCGTCATGTCGCTGCTGCCTGCCTCATCGTGCTCACGACCGTCGCATCATGCGGATCTGACTCACCGGCGAGCAGCACATCGACGTTGACCAACACCTCGTTGGCGACAACGACGATTCCAGTGACCACTGCGGTTGCAACCACAGTGATTGCCACCACAATCGTTCCCACGACGGTCGTTGCCACCACAGTCGTTGCCACCACAGTCGTTGCCAGCACAGTCGTTGCCAGCACAGTCCCGTCCACACTCGTGGCTCCGACCACGACTGTCGCGTCGCTGGCGGGCACCTCGCCAGCCGACGACTTTCTGGGCGAGGAGGTCATTGGCTACTCGGCGCAGGGTCGGCCACTCGTGGCCAGTCACCGAGGCACCCCTGGCGGCACCGTGGTCTTGGTGGTGGGGGTGATTCATGGCGATGAAAGCGCCGGGCTGGGCATCCTGCAGGCGCTGCGAACGATGCAGTTGCCGCCAGACATCGACCTGTGGCTGATGGACGCAATGAATCCTGATGGTCTTGCGAACAACGAACGACACAACGGAAACGGAGTCGACCTCAACCGGAACTTCCCCCACGACTGGACGCAGGTAGCTCAGCCCGGCGACTGGGAATACAGCGGTACCGGCCCGGCCAGTGAGTCCGAGACGCAAGCATTCATCGCGTTCGCCAACCGCATCTCACCGCATCTGACCCTGTGGTATCACCAGGACCTGAATCGCATCTCTCCGTCGACCCGCAGCGATGGGCCGCTGCGCGAGCGGTACGCAGCCATCACCGGCCTGCCGATTCTGAGCGTCACCGGTGGCACCTACACCGGGGTCGCCGCAACATGGGTGCGCACCACTGTTCCCAATGCGATGTCGTTCATCGTCGAGCTCGGCCCCTCTCTGTCCGACGCTGAGGCGGCGGTGCACGCAGGTGCCGTGGTGGAGATCGCGACCATGTCGCGCAGCATCGACTGAACGGAGTGTCGAAGTACCTGGTCAGCGCCCACGCACGTAGCGGGTGAACAGAAAGCCGTCATCCTCCAGTACGTGCACGAGCGTCATCCGATGGGTGAGTGCGGGGGCACCGCTGGTGACACGTGGCCCCGAACCACCATTCAGTTGCGGGCTGATGGAAAGGTTCAGCTCGTCGATCACGTCGGCGGCGGCCAACAGACCGTTCAGCGTTGCTCCACCTTCTGCCTGGACAACGTCGGCATCAAGGAGCGCGAGCGCCCCAGCGATGTCGACGTCGCCGACGCCTGCCCGCACTGACGGCACTGGCACCTCGGGGGCGTCGGTTGGCATCACCAGAAGAGCCTTGCCCGATGCGAACAGCGGCAGTCCGAAGTCGAACTCACCCGTGCGGGAGACCACGGCAATGCGTTGACCCGGTGACCGTGGCGGCCCGTAGCCCTCCGAACGCACGGTGCTGGCACCGACCAGAATGATGTCGGCGAACGAGCGCAGCGTGAGCAGCAGCTCCTGGTCGGTCGGGTTCGACAAGCCCCGCGAGTTGCGGTCGACAACCGTCGAGCCGTCGAGGCCGGTCACCATGCACAGCGCCACCCACGGCCGTCCCACCGGCCGCGGACGGGGCACGTCGTAGCACTCGCGCAATGTGACCGTGCGGTTCAACGTCCCGGTGCCCTCTGAGTGGGGAAACAATCGTTGCATTGGTGAGAGGATGCCACCTATGGGGACCGTCAACGAAGCGACACTCGAAAATCGGACAGCAAGTCGGACAGCCTTTCGCACGTGCCCGCTCTGCGAAGCCGGTTGCGGCCTGGAGATCACCGTGAAACGTGACGCCTCCGACGTCGAGACCGTGACGCGGATTCGCGGCGATCAGGCCGATGTGTTCAGCCATGGATTCATCTGCCCCAAGGGCAGCACACTCAAGCAACTCCACGACGACCCGGACCGGGTGCGTCAGCCGTTGGTCAAGCGCAACGGAGTGCATGTGGAGGTGGAGTGGGCCGAGGCGTGGGCGGTCATTGCCGACCGGCTCCCGGAGCTGATCTCGAATCACGGGCGCGAGTCGGTTGGCATCTATCTGGGCAACCCCAGCGCGCACAGCCTGTCGGCGCTGCTCTACAACCGCACCCTGATGCAAGCCCTGGGAACTCGCCGTCGTTTCAGCGCTTCAACTGTCGACCAGATGCCGCGCCAAGTTGCTGCGGCGTATGTGTTCGGCACGGCCGTCACGGTGCCGGTCCCGGATCTGGATCACACCGACTTCCTGGTGATCATGGGGGCCAACCCGTATGCGTCCAACGGCAGCCTGTGCACCGCTCCTGACTTTCCGGGTCGGATCGAAGCGATTCGGGCGCGTGGTGGCACCGTGGTGGTCGTCGATCCGCGCCGGAGCCGAACGGCGGAGGAAGCTGATCGCTGGTTGCCCATCCGCCCGGGTACCGACGCGCTACTGCTGGCAGCGATGGTGAACACCATCGCGGCGGACGGGCACATTGCTCCCGGCGCCCACGTTGCCGCGCACCTCAGAGGGCTCGAGGCTGTCGTGGCCGCGCTGGCTCCGTTCACGCCCGAGGCAGTCGCCGCCGCGACCGGGCTGACGGCGGCAGAGATCAGGTCGCTCGCTCGCGAACTGGCGAAGGCTCCGAGCGCCAGCGTGTACGGCCGCATCGGGACCACGACCAACGGCATGGGCAGCGAAGGCTTCGGCACCATCACCTCCTGGCTGGTCGATGTCGTCAACATCGTGACCGGGAACCTCGACCGTCGTGGCGGCGCGATGTTCGCGATGCCCGTTGCTGGTGGCCCTACCACCCGCGGCAAATCGGGCGTTGGGAAGGGGTTCTCGGTTGGTCGTGGCCAGTCGGTCGCCCGTCAGTTGCCCGAGGTGATGGGGGAGTACCCCGCAGCCGCGATGGCGGAAGAGATCAGCGGCGCCGGCGAGCAGGGCATGAAAGTGTTGATCACTGTCGCCGGCAACCCGGTGCTCAGCACGCCCAACAGCGAACAGCTGGACGAGGCGCTGGCGACGTTGGACTTCATGGTCAGCGTCGACATGTACCTCAATGAGACCACTCGTCACGCCGACGTGATCCTGCCCCCGCCGTCGCAGTTGCAACGCGGCCATTACGACGTGGCGCTGCTGCAGTTCGCGATTCGCAACGTTTCGAATTACAGCGAGCCCGTGCTGCAGTTGGACGAGGGGCAACCCGACGAGTGGGAGATTTTGGCCAAGCTGGCGTTGATCGCTGCCGGCCTCGGCCTCGACGCCCAACCGTCAGTGGCCGACGAGTTGGGGCTGGCGGGGATGGTGCAGAGTGCTGTGAAGGACGAGAATTCGCCGATCCACGGGCGACACGTCGAGGAGATTCTCGCCGCCCTGGGCACCGAACCCGGCCCGACACGAATGCTCGACTTCATGTTGCAGACAGGTCCATTCGGTGAGGCCTTCGGCGCCAACCCTGGCGGTGCCAGTGTTGCGTTGCTGCGGGCGAATCCTCATGGTGTCGACTTCGGGGCGCTCGAACCACGACTGCCCGAGATTCTTCGCACGCCATCGGGAACCATCGAGTTGGACCATCCAGTTCTGATGGGCGACTTGCTACGGCTGGAGCGAGCGATGAACGAGGCCTCGGCGGCAAGTGAGCAGCCGTTGGTGTTGGTCGGTCGCCGACATTTGCGCAGCAACAACTCGTGGATGCACAACATCGAGGTGTTGGTGAAGGGCAAGCCGCGCTGCACGCTGCACGTGCACCCTGATGACGCAGCCCGCTATGGACTGACTGACGGTGGCGTTGCGCGAGTCACCAGCCGTGTCGGCTGCGTCGACGCTGCGGTGGAAGTGACCGATGCAATTCGGCCGGGGGTAGTGAGCTTGCCGCACGGCTGGGGCCACGGGCAGCCAGGTACCAAGCTGCGAGTCGCCGCGGAGCGCGCTGGCGTGAACAGCAACATCCTTTCCGACCACGAGGCGTTGGATCCGCTGAGCGGCACATCGGTACTCAATGGAATCCCCGTCTCGGTCGAGCCCGGACGCTGATCTACGCTCGGAAATTCGTTGCCTGTGGATATGTGGACAACCGCTGCCTGGTAACTCCCTGTTCACGCGCCGTTCGCGCACGTTGCCCACAGTAATTCACACCGTTGTACCCCTTCCTTCCCACAGGGCAGGCACCGTAAGGTGTCGTCCGTAGCTGGCAGCGGTGCAAGGGCACGGATGGACAGTGATACGCCAAGGGGCACTCTCCCGCTCGAGTGTTCTACGGCGCGTCGCTGTGGGCAAGGGATCCCGAACCTGTGTCCCTTGCACCGCCTGCCACGTCACCTGCTGCGATGCGGCGAAACAGCATTGAGAACAGGTTGGTCATTGACAAGGGTGTAACTACAGTGCTGTAATCCTCCCTACCACTTGTGGTGCTCAGGGCAATGGGGGCATTGCGAACACCACATGTTGTGGTTACGGCGTCCAACCACCTCGAATTCGGTGGCCGCTCCGACCACGTTTCTGCCAAGTCGTTCAGCAGCAAGTCGTTCAGCAAGCAAGTCGTTCAGCACGCAAGTCGTTCAGCACGCAAGTCGAATCCCATCTGTAAGAAGTCTCAAGGAGTACTGCATGTCACTGGCGCCGGATCGCCTCTCAATCGGGATCACCCGTCACTTCACCGCGCCGGGGGTTCACCCCTACGACGAGGTCGAGTGGGAGCACCGAGATGCACGCATCTCCAACTGGAAAGACGGCACCGTTGCGTTCGAGCAGCTGGGCGTCGAGTTCCCCACGAACTGGTCGCTCAACGCCACCAACATCGTGGCCCAGAAGTATTTCCGCGGCACGCTGGGCTTGCCTGAGCGTGAGTGGTCGTTGCGCCAGGTGATCGATCGGGTCTCCGACACCATCACCACGTGGGGCAGCGAGGGCGGCTACTTCGCCGACCAGGCCGAGGCCGAGGCGTTCACCAACGAACTGAAGTACATCCTCGTCACCCAGCGCGC
>JANLPB010000387.1:0-4837 GCA_031366885.1 Ilumatobacteraceae bacterium | reverse complement strand
AGCTGCTGAATTGTGGGCACGCGTTTACCTCATGCTTGATAGGACCCGGCAATGCTATGGGCGCGCGTCAAGAGGCAACAACACGCGGGCGCGCATTTGACCACTTCATGCCGACAAATATACGACCATAGTCATCAGTCTATGGTCACAAATCCCTTGAAGCTGCCCGACAGGTAGGTCACGAAATTCGGCGACACACCCTCCGCGACCAGCACCTCAGGACGTGTCGGCGGGCGACGCGGCACGAAGCCGTCATCGCCCTTCATCAGCTGCGGGTAGTCGTGATGCATGATCGCGACGCGGCCCAGCACCGCGATGTCGACGCCCGCATCCAGAACCCGTTGCACATCGGCGGGGTCATGGATCTTGCCGGCCACGCCCAGGCGCACGTCGCCGCGCGGCAGTTCGGCAAAGATCTCCGTGAGGCTTTGGCCCTCGAATTCGCCCTCGGAGAGCCGACGGTCGACGTCCCACAGCGACATGTCGATCAGGTCGACCTGACCCGATGCCACCAGCCGCTGATAGATCTCGACGATCTCAGCCGTGCGAATACCAAACCTCTCGGGCGACAGCCGAACCGCCAGCGCGAAATCAGGACCGCACTCCGCCCGAATTCCATCGATGGTGTCGAACAGGACCCGACTGCGGTTCTCCAGCGAACCGCCGAACTCGTCGTCACGCTGGTTCAGTTCGGGCGACAGGAACTGGCAGATCAGGTAGCCGTGGGCGCCGTGCAGCTCCACGCCGTGAAAGCCGGCCAGCTCTGCGCGGCGGGCACTGGCGACGAATGCTGCCACCACTTCGTGCACCTCGGCAGTCGTCAACGCCCGCGCGCCGGTCGACGGGTCGTCGGACGGGCACACGGGTTGCTGACCGATCAGTGCAGCCGGCGATCGGTTGCCGGAGTGATGCAGCTGCACGTAGCTGACCGTGCCGGTTGAGTTGATCGCGCTGGCCAACCGGGTCAGCCCCTTGAGGTGGGCGTCGCTCCAGATTCCCAGCTGGCCGGGGAATCCCTGCCCGATTGCCTGCACATGTGCAGCGCACGTCATCGTCAGACCGAAGCCGCCTTCGGCGCGCATCTGCAGCCAATGGAACTCGTCATCGGACAGCGTGCCGTCGGCGTGGCTCTGCGAGTTGGTCAGCGGCGCCAACATGAAGCGGTTGGCCATCGCCGGACCGCGCATGAACGTGACCGAATCAAAGGCTGAGGACATTCAGCGATTCTGTCAGCGAGGACGGAGCGCTCCACTAGCGACCCGCTTCCGGTCGGCCGAGATCCACACTGAGTGTGGATGGAGTACGACCAGAGTCGGGGCCCGCCACCCCGTAGGATCAGCGCATGTCCGAGCCCACCGTTGCGGCCAGCGTCTTCAAGGCCCGGTGCCTCGCGTTGCTCGACGAGGTTGCCACTACTCATCGCTCGCTCGTCATCACCAAGCACGGTGTGCCCGTCGCGCGACTGGTGCCGATCGAGACCGAGGGAGTTGGCACGCAATCGGTGACGCTGCTGGCTGACAACGAAAGCGACTATTTCACCGCAGGGGGCGAGTGGGATGCCCTCGGCTGAACCACTCCTGCTCGACACGCACACCCTGCTCTGGTGGCAAGCCGGCAGCGACCGGCTCTCGCCTCGCGCCCGCCGACTGATCGACGGCGCACCACGCCTCTTCCTCAGCGCCATCTCCGTCTGGGAGCTGGCCATGCTGGTCGACCAGGGCGTCGTCGCACTCGACCGTCCGACGCAGATCTGGGTACACGACCTGTTGGCCGACGGCATCGTCACCATCGCCGACCTGACGCCGGCCATCGCGGTCTCGGCCGCCCATCTCGACGACTTCACCGGCGACCACGCTGACCGCATCATCTACGCCACCGCCGTCCACAACCAGCTGACCCTGCTGACCAAAGACGACCGCCTGGCCGAGTACGCCAGAGCCAACGGAGACGCCACCATCGAGTGGTAGCCCGAAAAACCCAACAGGCGCATCACGGAACGTGAGATCTTTCAGGTTTTCGTCAAGACTGCCGATGAACTCTTCGTGCCCGTGGCAGTTATTTGTGGATACCTCGTCAGCCTCTCGCTGCTCGCCCGCTGGGCGATCGAGTCTGTCGCGCATCGTCGACGGGTGGGGCGGCTGCAGTATCGAATTCACGTCAACGGCATTCGCGGGAAGAGCACCGTCACGCGCATCATCGCAGGCATGTTGCGCGAGGCCGACATCGTCACCATCGGCAAAGCCACTGGCACCGAGGCGGTCGTCATCAACCGCGACGGTGTGGACGAGGTGATCAACCGAAAGGCTGCGCCGACCATCCTCGAGCAGATCGAGGTGGCCAAAAAGTACGTCGACTCCTCCGTGAACGCCCTGGTCATCGAATGCATGGCGCTGCGGCCGCAGTACCAGGAGGTCAGCGAGCGCATGATCGTGCGCTCGAACATCGGCGTGCTGACCAACGTGCGTGAGGACCACCAGGACGTGATGGGTGAGACGCTGCCCGAGATCGCCCGATCGCTGCTGAACACGTGCCCCTACGGCGGCATTCTTGTGACCGCCGAGACGAACCCGGAGATCACACCGATCATCGAAGAAGTCGCCGCCTCTCGAGGCAGCACAGTGCTGTACGCCGACCCCGAGACTGTGACGGACACCGATCTCGGTCGCTTCGACTACATCGCGTTCAAGGAGAACGTTGCCATCGCACTCGCTATCTCCGTGCTCTTGAAGATTCCGCGCAACGTGGCAATGGATGGCATGGTGGCCGCCGCGCCCGACCCCGGTGTGCTGCGTATGCGCGAACTGGCCATCCTCGGCAAGCGGGTCACGTGGGCAAACCTGTTCGCCGTCAACGACCGCGAGTCGATGACGATCGCGATGGAGAAGCTGGTCCCATTCATGACACCCGAGACCACGACAGTGGGAATCCTCAACAATCGCACCGACCGCGAACGCCGCGCCGTTCAATTCGCAGACGTTGCGGTGAAAGACCTGAGCTTCGATCGCCTTGTCACGTTCGGGGCGTTCGAGGGCCTCGTCACCGACCTGCTGGTCGGCAACGGCTACCCGCTCGATCACATCCTCAACCTCGGCGACGCCCACAGCCCTCCGTTGGATCACATCCTCGACCGAATGGTTGGCGAGATGCCGACCGAACACGTGCTCATCGTCGGCTTCGTCAACATTCACACGCATCAGGCGGAGATGATGCTCGACTACTTCGAACGCCACGCCGAGTTGTGGGTGGGAGCGGACAGGGACTGAGTGCACGATTACCTGTTCTCCTCCGAGATCGTGCGGTTCGCGTTCGTGTTCGGCATCGTCGTCTCGATGATGCTCTACGAGCGCCTGCACCTGACCACCGGCTCGATCGTCGTGCCCGGGTACATCGCCATTTTTCTGGTGTACCCATTGGTGGTACTGGCCACGTTCGCGAACGCACTCTTCAGCTTCTGGTTGGTGAACAACGTAATCCGGCGCCGATTCATGCTGTACGGCCAGACGAAGTTCACGGTCATGGCGATCATCTCGATCTCCGTGCAGGCGGCGATGTTGAAGTTGACGCCTCACGGCCGCTGGTTGTGGGAGGACGAGATCCCGCTGTTCGTGGGCGCCGGGTACGTGGTTCCGGCGTTGATTGCGCACGACATGGGCCGCCAAGGCGTGAAGCGCACGTGCAAGGCCGTCATGCTGGCCGGCCTCGTCGTGGCCACGCCGATTGCGGTGGCATTGCTCATCCACCTGCCCGGCGTCAACGATCTCGCTCCACTGGAGGGCTTTGGCTCGATGAGCATCGTCAGCCGCTGGGTGCCACTGGCCGTACTGCTCTCCGCAGCAGCATCGTGGGCCGTCCACACCAACTACGGCTTCAAGTCGGGCGGCTTTGTGGGTGCTGCCTACATCGGAATGTTCATGGGCGACCCGTATCAGGTCGCCGCCGCGTTTGCCGTTGCCCTTGTGTCGTTTCTGTTCGTTCGCCACGTGTTGCGACGGTGGCTGATCCTGTTCGGTCGCCGAAAATTCTCGGCCATGCTGCTCACCTCCTCGCTGATTTCGTGGACGCTGCTGTGGTCCGGCACTCGCTTGTTCAGCGCGACGGTGACCGACCATCTCGATCTCGCCTCCCTCGCGCTCACCCCCCTGTTCGTGCCTGGCCTGCTGGCCAACGACATGGACAGAACCAGCCCACGCCGGCTGGTGCTCGGCGTTGCCATGGCAGCGGGGTTCGTCGTCCCGACCACCTGGTTTGTGCAGGCGCTGGTTGAAGGTCGCCCGTTGTCGCTTGCGTGGCGACTCGCCTCGCTCGTCATGTGTGCAGCAGTCTTCCGTTGCCAGCTCGTCGCGCTTGCGCTGTGGGCGCCGCGCTCGGTCACCACACGCTGGCAGCAGCGCCCTGCCGCAGTCTTGATGGCAATGCCATCGCCGTACGTGCAGCGGGCGCCGCTGACGGAACTCGACCTGGACTTGATTCGCGCCCGCCGTGACGCGGAGGAGATGCTGCCGTGGAGCGTCGACCGCCTGGAGGCCTGGATGAACGACAACGCTGAGTCTGCGGCCGAAGCCAACGCCTGGCTGCGCGCCGAACTTCTCGATGCCGAAATCCGCAAGCGTTCGTTGCACGCTGACGAACTACTCGGCGGCGAGCTGGTCTGGTAGGCCACGCGCAACCGCTATGACGCGCAACGGCCCGGGGCGAACCCCGGGCCGCTACTACTTCGTGATCGGAACGATCAGACTTCGGCGGCCACTTCCGGCTCACCATCGGTGCTGTACGTGCCGTGGATGTTGCTCAGCCAGGCAGCCGGGTCTTCAGCGGCTTCGCTGCTGAAGTAGGCCAT
>JANLPB010000329.1:0-9664 GCA_031366885.1 Ilumatobacteraceae bacterium | reverse complement strand
GGGCATAGAGCAACACATCACCGGCGGCAGCGCGCACTGTTCGCGACTGAGCCGGTGCCATCCCTTCGAGCATCTCGATGTCGAGCCGATCGCGTGTCGGCAAGCCCAGCGCCCACGCGAGGTCGAACAAATTGTGGCTGGCGAAACCCACCCGGACGGCGAGGGCGAATTGCGGCGAAAGGGCGTGCAACACCAAGCGCTTGAAGCTGGCGTCCACCTCCGCCTTCGTGAGATACGGCGCCTGCGGCCAGCCATGGAGCTCGGCCTCCACCCTCTCCATTGCCAGGTTCGCACCCTTCACGAAGCGGATCTTCAACCCACCCCCGCCCGCCGCATGGCGAGCAGCGGCCCACGCACACAACCGCTCGCAAGCGCCATGCGAGTCGGGCAGGTACGCCTGCAGCACCACCCCGGCGTCGATTGACCGAAACTCCGGCTCATCCAGCACGCGAGTCAGCGCGGCGATCGTCAACGGCAGGTCCCGGTACTCCTCCATGTCGAGGTTGACGAACGTGCGCGGCGAGCACTCTGCCGCGTCGCGATAGAGCACACGTAAGCACTCGCAGATGCGGTCGACGGAGTGTTCGAATGCAAGCACATCAAGGTTCGCGACAACCGCCGAAATCTTCAGTGACACGTAGTCCACGTCGGGACGGACAATGCGCTCGCGGATCATCGCCATCCGCTCGGCTGCCTCTGCATCGCTGAGGATCGCTTCGCCCAGCACGTTCACGTTCAGCCGAAACCCTTCGGCTGCGCGGGCGGCAGCATGACGCGCGAACGCCGGGTCGTCCGCGGAGAGCACTACGCCGCTGCTTTCGCGGACGATGCGCGACCGCACCAACGGCATCACGGCCCATGGCAGCGCCGGGGCGAGCGCAGCCCCAATACGCAACATCAAGCGATCGAGCGGCCCGAGCGAGGGCGGCACCCCGATGTCGGCCACGATGGAATGGAACCGTGCGGCGGCGCGACGCGGGGATTCGAAACGCAGCACTTCGTCTGTCAGCGCGAACGTCAGCTCACGCAGTGCGGCATCCTGCACCACCCCCGCCAACCTGGCCTGCTGACGGCGTTCCGAACGCGTCGTCGCGCCAATCGAATCGACCAGAAGTCGTTCGGCACGGCTGACCGAATCGAAAGCGTCGCGCTCGGTCAAAGCAGGAGTGCAGGGAACAGTTTCCACACCTCCATCGAACGCCTGCGGAGCTAGCACCGTTCAACGGCGTGAGGCGTCGCGTTCGTACAACGCAGACTGCGCCACACTGGTGCGGTGGACAGAATCGTCGCCGCGTTGAACGATGCATTCGCGGGGGCGCCACACACCATGTTCTGCGTGAAGGGCGTCGACGGGCGCTATCTGGCCATCAACCAAGCGTTCGCCGACCGCGCCGGTTGCCGCCCGAATCGAGTGCTGGGCCGGACGGCGCGCGACTTCTTCCCGACGGACCTCGTCGAGGCGTACGAGGAGCAGGATCGACGGATCCTCGCCACCGGCGAACCGATCCGCAACGAGCTGGAGATGATCCTGCGACCCGATGGGTCGCGGGGCTGGTATGTGACCAGCAAGACGCTGCTGCGCGACGAGGCTGGTGAGGTCGCCGGAATCGTTGTGGTCAGCGACGACCTGCGTCGCGGCGCCGACGCGGCACAGCACCACGCCGGATTGCAAGGCGCAGTCGATGTGATTCGTCGCTGCTTTGCGGAACCATTGAAGGTCGCCGACATCGCGGCCGCCGCGAACCTCTCCCCCGCTCAGCTGGAGCGCGCGATGCGGCGAACACTGGGCGTCTCGCCCAAGCAGCTGCTCATCCGAACTCGGATCGATGAAGCTGCCCGCCGCCTCGACGACACCGACTCTCCACTCGCGACGATCGCCGGCGAGTGCGGCTTCTACGACCAGAGTTCGTTCACGCGCCAGTTCCAGCGTGCGGTGGGCATCACACCGGGTGCCTATCGGGCGCGCCAGCACCGCCGGTAGGCTCCGTATCCCTATGGCTAGTACCCAACTCTCCCGGTCCGCGTACGACCGTCTGCAGGCAGAGCACTACGACCTCAGCACGCGTGGCCGCATCGAAGTGGCGCAGAAGATCGAGACCGCACGCCTCATGGGCGACCTCAGCGAAAACGGCGATTACCACGCAGCGAAAGACGAGCAGGGCCACATGGAGGGCCGTATCCGGCAGCTCGAGCATGTACTCGAGCACGCCGAGATCATCGAATCCGTCGGCGAGGGTGTCGTCGCGGCGGGCACCATCGTCACCATCATGTACGAGGGCGATACTGCCGACGACGCAGAGACGTACCTCGTGGGCCACATGGAAGAAAAGACGGGTGACCTCGATGTCATGAGCCCCCACTCGCCCATCGGCGCCGCCCTTGTCGGTGCGGCGGTGGGCAGTTGGGTTGAGTACCAGGCACCCAACGGCATGCTGCGCGTGCAGGTGTTGAAGGTGGCGTTCGCCTGAGCTGCGTGTGCGTGCTGAACGGATGGATTCTGTAGTGGCAATTCGCGATGAGAGAGCCAGCGACGCCGGTCCGTTGCTGCCTCCGGGCGCGGCGATGGAGCTGCCCGGTCGCGGCACGACGTTCGTGTGGACCATGCAGGGCCCGCCGAACGCGCCGACGGTGCTGCTGTTGCACGGCTGGACGGCGAGCGCGGATCTGAACTGGTTCACGTGCTACGGCCCCCTCTCCCGTCACTACCGGGTGGTCGCGCTCGACCACCGCGGCCACGGCCGCGGCATCCGGTCGAAGAAGGCATTTCGGCTGGAGGATTGCGCTGACGATGCGCTGGCGGTGTGCGATGTCTTGGGCATCGAGAGCGTCATACCCGTCGGGTACTCCATGGGCGGCCCCATTGCCCAGCTGATCTGGCGGCGCCACCCCGAACGCGTGCGCGGCCTCACACTGTGCGCCACCGCGCCGTACTTCCTGACGTCACGCGAGGAGAAGCTTGGGTTCATCGGCCTCGCCGGTCTCGCGACCCTCGCCAGGCTCACGCCCGCGCAGGCACGTCAATGGTTGACCGAGCAGTTCTACCTCCAGAAGAAGACCGACGTCTGGGAGCCGTGGGTTTCAAGAGGCATCGCTACACGACTGGCGAATGGTGCTTGAAGCCGGCCGCTCGATCGGCAAGTTCAACTCGCGCGAATGGATCGGCGACGTCGACGTTCCCACCTCCGTACTCATCACGATGCGCGACCGCGTGGTGCCCGTGCGCCGCCAGGTTCGCCTCTTCGAGAGCATCCACAAGGCGGAAGCGTTTCGCGTCGACGGCGACCACGACTCTGTGGTCGCCAACGCCGACCGCTTCGTTCCCACATTGCTGCGCGCAATCGCGTCCGTGGTCGAACGCAGCTCATGAGACGCGCACTGCCAACACTGGCCATTGCGGCGTTCGTCGGAACGGTTGCGCTGGTCGTCAATCAGCGTCGGGCCAGCGGTCAGTTACGTACCGGCCGCGGCCAACGCAACGCGGATCTCGCGAAGTTGGGCGCCACCGTTGGTTTCAACTATGCGGGCACCGCCGCCCGCAAGCTTTTTGCGAACGCCGAGCGGCGTGTTGAGCTGGACGAAACGCGAGAGCTGCGAACGGCCGAGGCCGTGGCCGAACGCCTGGGCAACATGAAGGGTGCGCTGATGAAGTTGGGCCAGATGGCCAGCTACATCGACGACGCACTTCCGGCACCGTTGCGCGACGCGTTGGCTCAGCTTCAGTCGAATGCTCCGCCGATGAGCGCCGAACTCGCCGCGCAGGTGATCTCCGCCGACTTCGGGGTCGGCCCGGACGAACTGTTCGTCACGTGGGACCCAGTGCCAATCGCCGCTGCGAGTATCGGCCAAGTGCATCGCGCTGTCGTGGTCGACCCCACCACCGGCGAGGAGAGGGCTGTCGCGGTCAAGGTGCAATACCCGGGCGTCGGTGAGGCGGTCGCGGCCGATCTCCGCAACGCCGACCTGCTCGGACTGCTGTTGCAACAAGGCTTCGGCGGACTGAACCCGGATGAAATGGTCGCCGAAGTCAAGGAGCGTCTGGCCGAGGAGCTGGACTACCGGCTGGAGGCCCGGAACCAACAGCTCTTCGCCGACTTCTATCGCGGTCACCCGTTCATCCACGTGCCCGATGTGTTGCCCAACTTCAGTAGCGCGCACGTCATCACCAGCGAGCTGGTCGACGGAGCAACGTGGCAACAGATGCTGGAATGGCCGCAAGCGGACAAGGATCGCATCGGTGAGGTGCTGTTTCGATTCGTGTTTCGAAGCCTGTACCGGATGCACGCGTTCAACGGCGATCCGCACCCGGGCAACTATCTGTTTCACCGCGACGGCCGGGTCACGTTCCTCGACTTCGGGCTCGTAAAGCATTTCGATGACAGCGAGATGGCCACGTTCATTGCGATGGTGAAGGCGGCCGCGTTCGATCAGGACGTCTCGCAGTTTCGGGCGGTGGTGGAGGGCGCCGGCATGCTGCGACCCGGTTGCCCCAGCCCCGACGCGGAGGTCGGCGAGTACTTCAGCCAGTTCTACGAGAGCGTCCGCGACGACCGCGAGGTCACCTGGAGCTCGGAATACGCCAGCCGCATCGTGCGTCACACGTTCGACCGAACCAGCCCGATCGCGCAGTACGCAACGGTGCCCAAAGCGTTCGTCTTCATCCAGCGAATCAACCTTGGCCTCTACGCGTTGCTCGGCGAGTTGCAGGCCACCGGCAATTATCGGCGCATTGCTGAGGAGCTGTGGCCATTCGTCGCCGGTGCGCCCAGCACTGCGCTTGCGGAGGCAGAGCTGCCATGGTTGCGTGCACTCGCCGCCGACGGGCGCGACGGCATCTCCAGCTGACCGACAGATAGCGTCGAGTCAATGCGTGCTCTCCGGCCTGTTGCCGTCGTCGTTTCCACCATCCTCCTTCTGTCGGCCTGCGGCGACTCTGGCTCCTCGGGCGGCACCTCCGACACGACCGTGGCGGCCACTCAGCCAGCGACCACCGTCGTACTGACCAAGCCCGACGTCTCGGTGCCGGCTGCAGCCCCCACGACGCTTGTCGTCACCGACCTCACCGTTGGCAGCGGGGCGAAGGCAGCCACCGGCGACACGGTCATCGTCCACTACGTCGGCGTTCGCACGGCCGACGGCGCAGAGTTCGACAACAGCTATGACCGCGGCGAGCCGCTGGAGGTCACACTCGGGGCCGGCAAGGTGATCGCCGGTTGGGAGCAAGGGCTGGTCGGCGTGCAGCAGGGCGGTCGGCGACAGATGGACATTCCCGCCACCCTTGCGTACGGCGACTCGCCGCCCTCTGGCGGCATCCTCGAGGCAGGCGACGCACTGACCTTTGTGGTCGACGTGGTGGCCGTGCTGCCCACTTCCAATGCAGCCGACGAACCGAAGGTCACGCTGGAGCCCGCCGCGAACATCGACGTCCTGAAATTCGCCGAGATCATCGAGGGCACCGGCCCCAGCCCGGTCGATGGGCAGCACGTCGCAATTCACATCGTCGCGTTCCGCGCCGACACGGGGGCCAAGCTGTCGTCGGATTGGGGCGGCCCGCCCCTCACCTTCCTTTATTCAGCCAAGACGGAAACGTACGCGGGTTTGCTCGCGGCGGTGAAGGGGATGAAGGTCGGGGGGCGTCGCCAGGTGCAAATTCCCTTCCCCTTGATGTTCGACGGCGCCGGCAGCGAGGGGCTCGGCTTGCCCGCCTCCATCGATCTGGTGGTCGTCATCGATCTGGTGTCGCTCTACTAGCTCGCGGGCGCCAGGACGATGTAGTCGGGGTCGTTCTCGAACCGCACCAACGTCACACCAACGCCAGCGCACACCAACTCGACCACCCGCGCACGCTGACGGGGCACGAACTGCGCGGGCCGTGTCAGCCCATTGGCGGCAACTGGGCGCCACTCGATCGTCACCAGCGCGGCGGCATCGAAGTCGACAGCACAACGTGCCTCACGTTGACGCACCACGCTCTCGCGGTCAATGGCCTCGGCAACGAACGACATCCGCGCGGCCAACGAATCACCGTCCTGCAATCCGTGCGGGTCGATGACCTCCAGCCCGTAGAGGCGGCAGCCCCGCATGCAGAACCCGACCGACTCATGGAGCCGACCCTCGAGCCAACGCACCAACAGAACAGCGAGAGTTTCATTGTCGATCACACCCTGACTGAGCATGGTGAGATCGGAAATTCGGCAAGAATTTCTGGGGGTCAGCGCGGCAATGCCGCAGCAACCTCCGCGGCGGCAGCCACCACGGCTGCGCCGAAACGCTCCAGCGGCACCCGCGTCAGGCGTTCGATCGGGCCACTGAGACTGACCGCGGCGATGACTACTCCCTGGCGGTCGCGCACGGCGGCGCTGACCGACGCCACACCCGGCTCGCGCTCCTCCACACTGTCGGCCAACTCCGGGCCGCCGCGCGCCAGCACCCGGCCGGCCGAGCCAAGCCCAAGCGGCAACAAGGCACCCTCGGGCACGATCCACCGCAGGGCGTGGCTGGATTGCAGCGACACCACACAGCGACGGCTTTCGTCCTCGCGCACGTACAGCTGAACGCTTTCACCTGTGGTGTCGCGCAAGGTGGTGAGCGCCGGCCGGGCAAACTCGGAAAGGGGGAAGGCGTCGGCGGCGGCGCGGCCGAGGTGGATCAATTCGAAGCCGAGGCAGAACCGCCCTTGCGGGTCGCGCCGCACCAGGTGGTGGTGCTCCAGAGCAACAGCCAACCGGTGCGCGGTCGCCCGCGGCAGTTCGGTGGCGCGCTGCAGTTGGGCGAGGTCCAGGGGGCCCGCCACCAGTGCCTGCAAGATGGAGATGCCCTTGTCCACCACACCGACTCCGCTCTCGTCGCGGGTCGCAGTTTCCGTCATGTCGGGAAGGGTATCTCACAGAATGGGATTTGCGACGGCCGGCAACCGGGGGGCGGCGCGACTACCCTCCGGGGCATGACATGGTCGGGCGGAACGACATGATCAACGCGACGTTCGGTCGCTCCTATCAGCGACTGTGGTCAGCTAACGCCTTGTCGGCCGTTGGCACCGGCATGACGACCGCGGCGCTGCCTCTACTGGCATCGATCGAGCCGCCCAGCGAACTGCTCCTGGGCGGAATCGCCGCTGCCGGTCTGCTGCCGGGCGTGGTGCTCGCGGTCCCCGCCGGGCTCATTGCCGACCGCTACGACCGTGGCCGCGTGCTCGTGGCCGCCGACCTCGCACGCGCGGCAGTGGTGATCGCGGCCGCGATCGCATTGTTGGTCGGCTCGGTTCCCGGTGCCGCTCTCGCCGCAGTCACGTTCTTGATCGGCGCCGGCGAAACACTCTTCATCACCGCTTCCCAGAGTGCGCTGCCCTCGTTCGTCGACGAGCAACATCTTGACGGGGCTAACGGTCGCCTGCAGGCCGCCGACGACGTCGGCCGCGAATTCGTCGGGCCTCCGCTGGGGTCTTTGGTGTTTCGCCTCGCAACGTGGGTTCCGTTCGTCGCCGACGCGGTGTCGTACCTGCTGTCAGCCGCGCTGCTGGTGGGTCTGCCACGGACTGCTCCAGTGCCACCGACACCGGAACAGCCGCGGGCGACAATGGCACCGGCGTGGCAGTACTTTCGCCGTACTCGCACGCTGGTCGTGTTGGCCGGGGCGATGTTCACGCTGTCCCTGTGCGGGTCGGCCGTGCTGGCGATGCTGGTCTTGCTGGTCCGGCGCCAGTACCAACTCGATGGTGGCTGGTTTGGTCCGGCGCTCACGATCATCGCCGTCGGCGCAACCGTGGCCGGCATTGCCGCCGGCCGCCTGCGGTCGCGGCTGTCGGCGCGCTCGGCCATCACCGGCGCAGTGGCGGTCAACGCACTGTCGTACGTCTTGCTGGGCACCACTCGGCTCTGGCCGATCGCCGCAGTCGCGCTGTTTGCGTGGGGCTTCGCCGTCACGTTCGGCAACATCACGTCACTGGGCATTCGACAGCGGCTCATCCCGAGCACGCTCATTGGGCGGGTCATGGGAATCTTCCGCGGCGCGCTCAGTGCGGGCGGGGTGATTGGCGCCCTGGGAGGCGGCGTGCTGGCCAGGGCCACGTCGGTGGGGACGGTGGCAGTTGCAGCGGGCGTCGTGCAGCTGCCGGTGATCTTCGCGTTGGCCGTCGGGCTTCCGCGCGACGCCAGGGGCACTCAGCCCGAGCCGACCTCGAACGACGCCGACAGCACTCGCTGACCGAGGCGGGCGAGTTCGGCCTCCAGCGCCGACAGACCCTCGTCAATCCACTCGTCGCCCTCGAAGCCGAGCAACGCGGTGAACTCGTCGGCCTCCACCCCGCCAGCGAGGACTGCGGCGGCCATGTCGTTGCCCGTACCTGCACCAGTGCTGCGAGCGACAATCGCCAGCGCGAGGACGGTGGCCCACACGTACGAGAACGCATGCCCTGGGTCGGTCGCCAACGATGGCAGGCGCGCCCAGCCGGAACCGACATGCTCGGGCAGCGCGGAGCCGTCGCCCAGCAGTTGACCGTGGGCCTGCAGCCACAACTCGTTCAACTCGGCCACGGTCCCTGCTCCGCCCGACTCCACCAGCGCGTACAGCGAGTCCTCGAATTCGCTGACCGCCGCCGAGACGAAGAGTTCTTCCACGAGGGTGTCGCCCAGCGCCAGCGCCATCGCTGCGCTGTCCGGCACGTCAACCGAACTCCCGGCCAAGCCAGTGACGAGGGACGACCAGCACGCAACGGTTTCGCCGACCAGTGCGCCCGGAGGTTCGGGGCTGCGCGACGCCAAGGCATGCACGGCGTGGCCGATCTCATGGGCGACCATCAGCGAACCGCGCGGCGTGGAGCGATGAACCACAGTGACCGAGATTCGACCGTCAGCTTCGATGACGACCTGGTTGTCACTGCCGTTGACAATTCGGCCCGACGCCTGTGTGGCCACCGCGGCCAGCGTCGGCACCCCAGCCGCCAACGCGGCAGCGGCCTGTTGCGCATGCTCCGCCAGCGTTGCCGTATCCGCCCGCAGTCCGATGCGGCGATCTGAGTACTCCCCGCCAACCACGCCCGTTCGCAGCTGCCGCCATTGCGCGGCCATCGTGCTCGCCGCCTTGGTGGCATCTCGCAGTCGCATCAGGGTGGTGGGCGACGTCCCCTGCACCACCGCGAAACGGGTGCGCCAGTCGGCAATACCCCGCAGCTGGTCGTCGGCGAGGTGGCAGCGGGCGAGTGCTGCCAGCACCGACGCCGACGTGGGCGCCCGCCGGTCGGTCACCTCGTGTGCCGCCAGGTCGGCGGCACGACGCTGGGCCGCCGTCGGCGAGTCCAGGCCGGCCAACGCGCGATCTGCAGCGGAGAGCGCAGTTGCCTCCTGCTCATCGAGCGTGCGGAGCAGTGCGAGTTGCTCGTCGATGGTGTGGCGGCCGGACACGGTCAAGGCCGCCTCTTCCTGATCGCTCAGCAGGTACGGCGCGAAACGTCCCCAGCGGCGCAGCAGCGGACGCGATGACGTGAGCCGTGGATGATCGGCGAGCGCGGGGTCGGTCGCGATGAGACGGGCGACTCGTCGTTGAGCTATGGCCCGCCGAGGGTCGCCGACCGCGAAGCGATCGACCGTGTGCAGTTCGTCGAGGACGTGATGCAGCGCCGACTTGCGGCTCCGTGGCATCAGGTCCAGCGGGTACCAGTCCAACGGGTACC
>JANLPB010000344.1:0-10220 GCA_031366885.1 Ilumatobacteraceae bacterium | reverse complement strand
CCGCGGCGAACTCATCTCCAGCTCCGCACCCGGCGATCCGCTCTTCGATCGGGCCGCTGCCCTCTGGCCTGATGCGATCTCGATGATGTCGGGCGACAGTGTCTCGGCAGCGCTCGTCGGCGACTGGTTGGCTGTTGCTGGTGAACTCGCGCCCCACGCCGAGGTCACGCCGATCTGCATCGAGTACGGCACCGTCGACGGCGTCACCGTCTTGCAGTCGCTGCGCGCCGACGCGTGGCTGCACGGGTACGGCGACCCCACCGCACCAGCAGCGGCAGCCGTTCGCGCCCAGGTGCGGGCTGCGTTCGCTGACGATGACCCCGCCTGGATCGGAGCCTGCTGGCCCCGGTTCCAAGAAGTGCTCACCGTCGCGCTCCACTCGGAGGAAACCGGAGGACTACTTGCTGGGTGAAGGGTACTCAGCCCCGAAATCGTCGAAGACCTGGCGGGCAACGTCGGGGCGACGTGTATACACGGCATCGACTCCAGCCTCTGCCAGACCGCGCAGCGTCTCGGCATCATCGACCGTCCATGTGAAGATCGCCATGCCGTGGTCGTGCGACCATGCAACGTTGTCGGGGTCGAGCAGTCGTTCGCTGAACGGTGGTTGGCCGATGGGCGCCGGCGCGCACCAGGCCTCGTTGGTTTCGTGCACTCGGCGCATCACCGCAACGTCGCGGTAGGTGGTGGTGATCACCAACGAGCCGGGGCACTCGGCCTGCGCCGCATACACATCGTCGTCGTTATTGGCACTGAGGTACACCTGCTTGACGGCATCCAGCCGGCGCAGCACATCGCACAGCGGCTTGGCCATCGACGGTGTGCTCTGCTTGATTTCGAGAGAGATCATGACGTCGGGGAACTCGGTGAGAATCTGCTCGAGCGAAGCAATGCGCACCGGTTCGTCGATCGTCTCACCTGTCCAACCGGCACGCAGATCTGCTGTCTCGAGTTGGGCCCACGTCAGATCGTCGATGTTGCCGGTGCCATCGGTGTCGCTCGCAATGTTTCGATCATGGTGGGCCACCACCACCCCGTCCGCGGTCATCCACAGATCAGCGTCCAGCAGGTCGGCGCCGGCAGCCATCGAGCGGTGCATGGCGAGCAGGCTGTTGGCGGGCGCAAGGCCTTCTCCGCCCGCATGCGCGATCACCAACGGCGGCGTATGACGAAACGGGCTGGGCGGGCACGCCGCGGTCGCAGGTGCGGAGTCGCCTCCGGAGCAGCCGAACAGCGCAACCGCACACGCGACGCTCAACACCCGCACTCCGTTCACGCCGCACCGGCTGCGCCACGTGTGAGCAGTACGTGGGTGAACGCTTGCCGCGAACCCCAAGGGGTCACGTGGTCGCGTTCGAAGCTGTCGACCAGCTCGAACGATGCTCCGAACACGTCGCGCAACGCGGCAACCGAGTGGCGCGCGACGGGGAGGCCGCTGCAATGGTCGGGGCCGCGCTCGCTGAACGTCGCCAGCACCACGTGGCCGTTCGGCGCCAGCGCCTCGTTGACGCGCGCGACGTACTGGGCTTGCTGGGTGGGCGACGTGAGGAAGTGAAATGTTGCTCGGTCGTGCCACACGTCGATCGGGCCATCGAAACGAACGTCGCACACGTCGGCGCGAAGACAGCGAACAGCGTCGGCATCAGACCCAAGAAGTTCGATCAAACGATCGAGGGCTGCCGCTGACATGTCCACTGCGTCGAGTGACTGATAGCCGCGGCGCACAAGGTCGAGCACCAGCGCCGATGCCCCGGCACCCATGACCGCAATCCTGCTCGCGGGCACCGACACGCGGCGCACGAGTTCGCTTCAAACTCCGGGGTCCGTCTGGTGCCAGCTCATCTCGTCGAACGGCTTGTCCGTCCACACTGATTCCCAATGGTCGCGTTCAGTGGTCACGCCGTTGAGAGTACCCAACCTCTCTCCTACGGCTGAGAAACAATCGCGAAATTTGCTGTCCAGCGGCGCCCCAGCCACCGAAATCGGGGAATGATATGGGCCATGGGACGGGTAGAACTCCTCGACGCGGCCACCGCGCCGTTATCGGCACAGCAGTACTTCGCCGACGGTGACCCTGGCCCAATCGTCGCTGCCCTCGCCACGGTTCCCGAGCTGCTGGGGCCAACCCTTGGATTCGTCGGTGCCGCGCTGAGCGCGGGTGCAATTGGTACCCGCGCCAAGGAGTTTGCGATCCTGCGAACGTCAGCCCTCCAGGGTTGCACCTACTGCATTCAGGCACACACAACAGTGTCGCTCGATGTCGGCCTCACTCCGGTGGAGGTGCGCGCGTTGCGCGGCGAACTGCCGCTGGAGGAAGGCTTTCCGTCCGCCAAGGAGCGCGCGCTCATCGGTTGGATCGATGCACTGGCCGGCGCAACCGGTCCAATCCCCGACGATGTGTGGACCATCGCGCGGCAGCACTGGAGCGAGCACCAACTGGTGGAGATCTCTGTCACGGTCGGTGCCACTCTCTTTTTGAATCGCTTCGCCACTGGTTTCCAGCTTCCCACCGCCTCGCACGTTCTGGAGCGTCTTGTGGATGAAGGAATGTCATGACCGCAATCGCGACCGCGCAGGGACCAATCGCCGACGCCGTTCGAGACGGAACGCTGCCGGGTCGTGTGTGGCTGTACTCCAACTACCACTGCAACCTTGCGTGCTCGTATTGCCTCACCGAATCGTCACCGCGTAGCGAGCGTCGCGAGCTCACTGCTGAGCAGATGATCGCAGTCGCCGAGCAGGCCAAGCAGCTGGGCTTCACCGCGCTTGGCATCACGGGTGGCGAGCCCTTCCTGCTGCCGTGGCTGCCCGACGCCGTGCTGGAGATGGTCAAGTCCCTGCCGCTGGTTCTGCTCAACAACGGCACGTTGTTCGTCGGCGACCGTCTGGAGCGCGCTGCCAAGCTGGCGCACCCAGATATTGCTCTACAGATCTCACTGGACTCGCACCTGTCCGACATCAACGACATGGCACGCGGGCCGGAGAACTTTGCGAAGGTCGTTGCATCCGTGCCGCGGCTCATCGAGCGCGGCGTTCGCGTGCGAATCGCCACTACCACCGGTGGCGCGCTGGACAGCCCGCACCTCGACCCGTTGAAGGCGCTGGTGGCCTCGTGGGGTGTTCCTGCGGAGGATCACATCGTGCGCCCCATTGTGCGTCGTGGTCGCGCCGACGAACTCGGTCTTGGCGTGCACGCCATCGCACGCGACATTCCTAGCGAGCTGTGCATCACGGCCGATGGCGCGTTCTGGGGCAGCTTCGGGCCCACGGTCAGCAATGGTCGGCTGGACACCGACCTGCTCCTCACCCGCACCATCCTGCCGTTGTCGGTGCCGGCGAACGCGCTCCTCGCCGCCGTCAGCGGCATGCCCGAAGGAGCCGACGCCGCGCTCGGCATACGTTGAGCATGACGTCAACCGGGGCCGGTCGGCCCCACTCCACGAATGTCAGCAAGCACCCGCGCGGCAACCGCCACCAACCGGCCGGTGCGACCAGACTCGGCGACGGACTGCAAGTCGTCGAGGGTGTCGAGGTCGCGAGCCACCGGCAGCAGCCGTACCCGCAAGCCACACGCGTGCATTCGTCGCAGCTGGGCGAGCCCGGTGTGAGTGCTGCTCATTGGCATCCCGTCGAACAACTCGTGGGCCATGGCCACGCTGGCCTCACACAGCCCGATCATCCAGTAGCCGCCGTCGGTAGCGAGGCCGATGCTGTCGACCCCGTGGTGCGCAGCAGCGACGGCGTCCGCAAGAGCGGCCACAACCTGGGGCGTCTCCATACCGACGATGACGCCCGGGCCGAGGTCGAGGAAGCCGTTGCACAGCCGTTCCTCCAGCCCAACCCCGCGCTGAGCGACCACGTCGAAGTTGGCGGGCATCCACTCCTGGCGTTCGCCGTCCAACAACAACACGCGGCGCGCCTCGACCGCGCGGGCCACGGCATCGACTGCGTCGAGCGTGTCGGCCAACCCGGCAGCGGCAACCTGCGCGGCCTGCTCGGGCGTGCAGGGGGGGCACAGGCGGGTCTTGACCTGCCCAGCCACAGGCGCCTTCGCGATGACAGTGACGTGCATGGGTCAACGATTCTCGTCGCGCAGCAGAGCGCCCATGTCGCGCACGGCGCCGATGGTGCCCTTCACCGTGCCGGTGACCTTCGAGCGTCCCTCGCGTTCGGAGTACTCGACGGGCACGTTGCGAATGCGCCATCCCGCGCGCTGCGCTTGCAGCACCATCTCCAGCGGCCAACCGGAGCGGCGATCGCGCAGGTCGAGCGCGAGCATTCCCTCGCGGCGGGCAGCGCGCATCGGCCCCAGGTCGGCCAGACGCAGACCGGTGCGCCGCCGCACCTCCATCGCCAACACGCGATTCGCGAGCCTGGCGTGCGCCGGCCATGCACCGCGCGATGCAATGCGCGCACCGATGACGAGGTCGGCTTCTTGACGTTCTACAAACCCCGCAACAAGGGGCAGCGCGACTGGGTCGAGCGACGCATCGCAATCCATGAAACACACGATGTCGTCGGTAGCGGCCTGCAGCCCCGCCCAACAGGCCGAACCGAAGCCACGCACCGGTTCGTGCACGACGGTGGCGCCCAACTCGGCGGCGATCTCGGCGGTGTTGTCGGTGGAGCCGTTGTCCACGACGATGGCGCGGTAACCCGCTGGCATTCGCCGCAGCACCCACGCCACGGCGGCAGCTTCGTTGAGCGCTGGTAGAACGACATCAGGCATTGGAGACCACCACGTGAAAATATTGATCACCGGCGGCGCCGGCTTCATCGGTTCGCACATCGTCGACGAATTGATCGCGGCCGGTCACGAGGCACTGGTTGTCGACGACCTTGACCCCGCCGCACACCATGGCATGCCTGCCGGGCTGCACACGGCAGCAACGTACGAATGGCGAGACGTTCGCGACGCGACGGAGTGGCCGCGTCTGCTGCGCGGAGTCGATGCGGTGTGTCACCAGGCCGCCAAAGTGGGCTTGGGCGTCGACTTCGCCGACGTTGCGGACTACGTCGGTCGCAACGACCTGGGTACCGCGGTGCTGCTGCGCGCTCTCCACGACACCGAGTTCAACGGACGGCTGGTACTGGCCAGCAGCATGGTGGTCTACGGCGAGGGGCGCTACCGCTGCGCGACGCACGGCGTCGTTCGCCCGGGCCCGCGGCAGATTGCCGATTTGGAGGAGGGCAACTACGAGCCGCCGTGCCCGCACTGTGGCGGCACGCTGACCCCCGAGGCGGTTCCCGAAGATCACTGGCTCGACCCGCGCAACGTGTACGCCACCACCAAATTGGCGCAGGAGGGTCTGTGCAACGCATACGCACGCGAGCACCCGGGCTGCTCGGTCACGTCCCTGCGCTATCACAACGTCTACGGCCCACGCATGCCGCGCGACACCCCGTATGCCGGCGTCGCCAGCCTCTTCCGCAGTGCCTACGAACGCGGCGAGGCGCCGCGGGTTTTCGAGGACGGCGGCCAACGGCGCGACTTCGTTCACGTGGCCGACGTTGCACACGCCAACGTGCTCGCGTTGACCAACGAGCAGCCCTCGCCCGGCGCGTTCAACGTCTGCACCGGTACACCTCACACGATTCTCGAGATGGCGCAGGCGCTGCGCACGGACAGCGCGCCTGGGCCGCAGGTGGTTGGCGGCTACCGCTTGGGAGACATCCGCCATGTGTTCGCCAGTGCCGATCTGGCAGCAACTCAGCTGGGTTTCCGCGCCGCTATCACCTTCGAGGACGGCATGCGCGCGTTCACCACCAGCCCGCTGCGACACATCGAGAACTGACACGCCACTCACCACTTCGACAGCAACGCTGCCTGCAGGACAATTGCAAATGTCGCCTGTACCCCCACGGCAGCCACACCGGACCAACGACGCGACCGCACCACCAGCGCGGCGCCGGCAATGGCAATCCACGGGAAGAAGATCAGCCAGATCCGCTCTACCTCACCCTTGGTGTATCGCGACAGATGCGACACGAGTAGGGCCGCCAGCCCGCTGCCGACCAGCAGCCATATTCGTCGACTGCGCAGCGCGCCAAACCCGACCACCGTCGCTGGACCAATGGCAATGAACGCCGCCCCAATGTTGCCGATTGCGAAGTAGCCCCACCGGCGAAACTGCGCCGAGCCGAGGTGGTACTGCTCGTTCGTTGCCCGCACACCGTCCAACCACCAGAAGCCCGCGAGCCGGAAGCCAGCGATCACCGCCACCCCTGCAGCGACACCGCCGATGACGACCATCAGCGTCCCGCGATCGCGCCGCCGAAACGCAGCGGCCAGTAGCACTGCGGGAACCAAGAGCATCGTCGCGCCAAGGTAGGTGAGGAAGAGCAGCGAGCCGAGCAGAAGCCCTGCTGCCACTCCGAACCAGATGGCGTGAGCACGACGATGCCGGACGCCTTCCGCGACCGCAGCGATACCCAGCGCGCCAACTGCCGCGAAGATTGCATCACCCGACGTCAGCATCCAGATGCCGTAAGGAGCGACGATCAACAGCGGCGCCGTGCGCCGCATCCACTCCTCGCCAGCCGTGGCGCGAACTGCGACAAGCACGGCGACGGCCGTGACGCCGACCGCCAAAATCGATACCGCGACGACGGGCCACACACCGCGCAGACCGACGGCGTCCATGAACTTGAGCACCAGCACAAACCCGGGCGGGTGCCCGCGAACGTGCACGGAGTAGCGATCGATCTTGTCGACGAACGTTCGCACGAATTCACCCGCCGGCGGCGCCTTGGCCAGGTTGGCGAGGTACTCGGACTTGTGTTCCGCGCCGTAGCGCAGACCATCGGCGCCGTCGTTCAACGCCAGCAGTGTTGCGAACAACATCGCGCCGAGCGCCGTCGCCAGCACTACCCATCGTTGCCGAACGCGCCACCACCATCCGCTGCGGCAGGCCGCGACGATCACCAGCGCCAACACGCCAGCACCCACCAGGCTCCAGCCGAGGCGCCACACCCACCCGTCCATCTCGTCGCGACCGACCAGTGGCGCCGCACCGAGATTGACACGGGTGTTCGTGCGCTGCTCGGCGCGACCCCTCACGACGCTCCACCACACAAGCGCTGCAGCACAACACGCAAGCGCAACCGGCAGGAGGCGGCGACGCCAGATGATCATTCAGCCAACGGCGCGGCAACAGCCTGCGATCTGCGCGCAAGCAACATCGACGCCAGCGCAAGGCCACCCCAGAACGCAACGTTCGTGCTGGTGGCGATCTTCTGCACCGCACCGTCGTCGCGTATGTAGTCGAACGTCTGCTGCACCAACACGACCAGCGCCAGCGCCGTGAAACCAGCGGCCGCGGCGTAGGCGAGGATGACCTTGCGGCTGCCCAGGATCAACAGCACTCCGCACACGATGGTGAGAACTGCCCACAGCGGGTTGAAGAACAGGAACTTCAGTTCCCACCGCCGAGTCACCCCACCATCGGCGTTCGTGAAGCCGGCGTCGCTGCCCAACAATGCCACCGCTCGGCCACTGAAGTCGATGGAGCGGGCGACAATCAGACCGAGCACACCGACCACCGCCGCAACAATGCCGACGGAGCGCAGCGCGCGGGTCGAGCGTTCCGGTGCACCGGCCAGCACTCCGTCGACACCCAAGTGGTCGCCGGATGGAACCGCCCACAGCAGCAAGTGAAGGCCGATCATCAAGAGGTACGACCATGCCCACTCGTCAGCCTTCGGGTAGTACAACACGGACAAGCCGATGGGAACAGCCATGGCCGCACCGGCAAGCGCGACGAGACGCGAGCGATAGCCGATGAGTAGCAGGGCGGCAACGACGGTTTCGGTGACCAACGTGAACCAACCGAACGCTTGAAAGTTGGGCAGTACCAGCTCGCGCAGCGCCCACCGATACGGGGCCAGCGGGGCGTTCTGCGCGCCGGCCGCCACGTACTTGTACAGGCCTCCACCGTTGCTCTCACCGAAATCGGTGGGGACCTTCCAGTGCAGGTTCGCCAGCCACAGCAGTCCGGCGAGAATGCGTACTCCGCCGATGGTGAAACCCCGTGCAAGTTCCTGCACTTCGGTGCGGTTCGTCATGTCGCAAGCATGTCAGGCCACTCCTACCTGACAGTCCAGTTTCTTGAAAGTTTCCTGCATGGCAATCGACCGGTCGTCGTGCGACGCGTACCATTGGACGTGTGAATGGACGGGTCGGTCAGCCACAATCGGCGTTGCGCGCGCTCACCGATCAGGTTCCTACCAGTCAGCGCGATTCGATTCTGGTGTTCGGCGAATGCAACCCAGCCGTCGACGACGAGTTCGTGGCACACGCTCAAGATGTCGTGCTCGTCAGTGGACACGAAGCGCTCACACTGCAGTTGGATCGCCGCTTCCATCTCGTCGTCATCGGCATCGATGTACTCGCCGGTCATGACGATGGTCATCGGCGGGCGGCCACTCACTCGGCCGTGCAGCACATCGATCGTGGTGGACACCTCGTCGTGACGCACGAGGCGACACACGACGCGCTCGGGGACGGATTCTGGACGAACGACCTGCGATGCCTCGGCTCCCAAGCACTCGGTTGCGCCGTGATTTCGCTGTTTCGCCGCGGCGACCGTACGACGATACACGACCTCCTCTTCGAAGCCCGAGCGATGATTTCGAGGCGCACGCCGCTGCAGTTGGCTGAGCTGCTGCGAGGGGCCGAACCGCCGCTCGTTCTCGACACGCGCACGCACACGGACCGCGAGCGATTCGGCGTCATCCCCAGTTCGGTGCATGTGCCGCGCACCGTCGTCGAGTGGCACTTCGACCCCGCCAATGGTTATCTGCACCCCGCCATGCGCTCGTTCGATCAGCCGTTGGTGCTGGTCTGCAACGGCGGGTACAGCTCGTCGCTCGCCGCCGCCAACCTGGTTCGGCTTGGGTTCACCACCGTCAGCGACCTGATCGGCGGGCACACCGCGTGGGCCGCCGCCGGCCTTCCGGTGGCATCGCCGGATCACTCGCACCTCGACACACCAAGCTTCGACGAGCCGGCGTTCAACTGGGGGCAATGAGCTCCGCGTACGAGTGCTCGACCGCGTCGATGATCAACCCGCGAACCCGTGACACGTTGGCGTGCATCATTGCGAAGACAGCTTCCATCGTGACTGGCTGGTGGCCATCGACGCCGGCGTCGTAGTCGGTGACCAGCGCCACCGAGGCGTAGCGGATTCCCAGCTCGGCGGCCAGCACGGCTTCCGGGTAGCCGGTCATGTTGACCACGTGCCAGCCCATCGAACGAAACCAGGTGCTCTCTGCGCGGGTAGAGAAGCGCGGCCCGTTGATGACCACCATCGTGCCGCCGTCCACGACTGTTGCGCCGGTGCGCGTGCCTGCGGCGACCAGGTTCGCGCGCAGCCCGGCGTCGTAGGGATCGGCGAACGTCTGGTGGTGAACTGGGCCGTCGCTTCCCGGCGTACCGGCGGGGCCGCCGACGTCGTGAAAGGTGTCGGGCCGCCCCCACGTGCGATCGACGACCTGGTCGATGACCACCAGTTGCCCTGGATGAATGTCGGGCTGCAGCGACCCGACCGAGCACGGCGTCACGATGGAGCGCACGCCCAACGAGTGCATCGCCCACATGTTCGCCCGGTACGGCACCCGGTGCGCAACGAACTGATGCTGACGACCATGACGCGCCATGAACGCCACCGGGTGGCCTGCGATCGAGCCGACCACGATCGGCGCCGCTGGCGGGCCGTACGGAGTGTCGACCTGGACTTCGCGCGCGTTCTCGAGAAACTCATAGAAGCCGGAGCCGCCGAACACTCCCAATGGCACCTGCTCTTCTGTCGTCATGGGCTTGTCCTAGCACGGCGATTCGACACTCGCAAAGTTGATACGGGGCGTAGCAAGTTTTCTGTGTCGAGCTAGGCTGTCGTCATGGCGTTCGACCCGAAGAAGTGGACTGTCAAGACCAACGAAGCCTTTGCTGCGGCCATCGACCAGGCAAAGGCCCTCAGCAACCCCGAGCTGACGCCGGACCACCTCATGGCCGCCCTCGCGAGGCAAGACGACACCATCGTCCCGGCCGTGCTCGCCAAGCTGGGCCTGGCGCCGCTGATGGTGCGCAACAAGGCCGATGAAGCGGTCAACAAGCTGCCCAAGGCGTTCGGCACCAACGATCCGCGTATGAATCGCGAGCTCGACAATGTGGTCCAGAACGCGGTCGCGTACCAAAAGGATCTGAAGGACGACTTTCTCTC
>JANLPB010000339.1:0-9777 GCA_031366885.1 Ilumatobacteraceae bacterium | reverse complement strand
GAAGTCGGTGTTGATGAGGCCGGGCGTCGTGATGAGGTTGGTGATACCCGAGACACCCTGCAGCAGCACTTCGTCGGCCATCTTGAAGGCGTTGAGCACGCTGGTCTTCTCGTTGGCGACCGTGAGCAGTCGATCGTTGGGGATGACGATGAGCGTGTCGACTTTTTCCTTCAAACGCTGCACGCCAGTATCGGCCTGCACTGCACGCCGACGACCCTCGAAACTGAAGGGGCGGGTGACGACGCCAATGGTGAGCGCATTCATACTGCGGGCCACCTCGGCGATGACGGGCGCGGCGCCGGTACCGGTGCCCCCACCCTCGCCAGCGGTGATGAACACCATGTCGGCGCCCTTGATCATTTCTTCGATCTCGTCGCGGTGAGTTTCGGCTGCGTTGCGACCAACATCGGGGTCGCTGCCGGCGCCGAGGCCGCGAGTGAGATCGCGGCCGATGTCGAGCTTGACATCGGCATCGCTCATCAGGAGTGCCTGCGCGTCGGTATTGACCGCGATGAACTCGACGCCCTTCAGGCCAGCGTCGATCATGCGATTGACAGCGTTGACGCCGCCACCGCCGACACCAATGACCTTGATCACGGCAAGATAGTTCTGGGGTGCGCCGGCCATCAGAAGAACCTCCGGAATGAGACAAGGCGTGGACGTTGGTGTATGGGCACTGAGGTACCTACTGGTCTGCGATCGTAGCGAATGGGCTGCTCAGCCGAGGTGATCCGCTGAACGCGGGACGTGTCGGGTGGCATGGAGATGAGCACTGTCGCTCAGTCTCGCACGAATCCCGAGGGTAACGGTGGAACCAACCACTTCAGCATGGCACGACACCGGGATCGGACGTGCTGACGTCGATCTCACACACGCCTTCGAGGCCGCTGCGAATGTTTTGCAGGAGTCGAGCGAGCTTCTCATCGAGCGCATGCGCGTCCCCGAGGCGGACCTCCACCCCCTTGGGTTGCTCGCTCGCCAGGGTCATTGTCAACGTGCCTGTCGCCGCGTCGACGCCGACCGACGTCGTCAACGTACGAATCTCCGCCGGCAGGCTGGACACCAGGCCAGCAACCGACGCGTACGGCGCACCGGCAAACTGCCCGCGGGCGGTATCGGGGTGGTCGCCGGTGATCAGCAGATAATCCGTAGGTTGGCCGGCGAGCACGTCGAGCACGCGGCCGTCACGGTCGATGACCCGATACTGGCCATCCCCGCCCTGAAAGGCTGCGACTGGTTGCCGTTCACGAATATCGATGATGACGGTGTGGGGAAAGTTCGTTGCGACGCGTGCACTCTCCACCCACGGCACTTCTTCAAGGCGCTGTTCGGCCTTCGTCGTATCGACGAGGAGCACAGGCTCACCCAGCAGATCGTTGGTCACTTCCTCGAGGACGACGGGGTCGGTGTAGACAGCACCCTGAACCGACACCTTTCGAACGTCGAAGATCGACGAGGCGAAGACCGCAACAGTCGCAATCGCCACCACCAGCACGCCGATGCCGACGCCGGCCCAGATCAGCCGTTTGCGGCCCTCTGCCCGACGCACCGAGATGCGCCGCGCCCGGATTCGCGGGTCGATGCCACTTCGCGAGTTCGCCAGGTTCTCGGCTGATCCCCCCTCGTCGAGGTCGGCAATCACAATCGTTGAACGTTCGCCCGAGTCGTCCACCGCATCCCTGCGTTCGTGGAATGCGCGCTCCTTGTCCTGGTCGAGATAGACGCTGTCAGGCAGATTGTTCTCGGCAATGACGATGGTGCGTCGCGGTGGTGAAGCCGCCGACGCAGATTCAGCGTCGTCGACCGAGGCGTCGGCCGGGACGACGCCATCACCTTCGTCATCATCTGTAACGACGTCGACATCATCGTCATCGACGACGGCGTCGGCGGACAGTTCGTGCTCGTCGGTAATCCCAAGGATGCGATCGATCGAGGGATCGTCGAAGTTGTACTGCGGTGCCGATTCCTCGGCGAACGCTCCCATCAGTTCCTCGAGCACGCTCTCCGGTGGATGGTCCGGATCCGGCGATCGTGGCTGGCTCATCGTTGGGCCTCGTGCTCGAACCCGATCACACGAACTTCGCTCCGCAGCTCGATACCTGTGCGTTCACGAACGGCGGCGCGGACGTACTCCATCACTGCTCGCACGTCGCTGGCCGTCGCTCCATCTGTCGCCTGGATGAAGTTGGCATGCTTGTCGCTCACGAAGGCACCGCCGATGCGAAAGCCGCGTAAACCCAGCTGATCGACGAGTAGCGCTGCTGGAAGTTCGCCGGGAATCGGATTCACGAACACGGAACCAGCGTTTTGGCCGCCGGGCTGATTTTCCCGACGCCAGCGGACGATCTCGGCCAGCGTTGTCTCGGCCTCTCGCGAGTCGCCCACAGCCAGCTGCAGGCGCGCCGCCAACACCACCTGTGAGTCCTGCAGCGAGGATCCACGGAAGTGGAGGCCGAGCTCCTCTACCGAAACCCAGCGGCGCTCCCCGTTGCGAAGGTCGAGCACATCGGCAGCAACGATCGATGCCGCCATGTCGCTGCCGTGCCCGCCGGCGTTCATACGTACTGCGCCGCCAACCGAGCCCGGCACACCGACAGCCCACTCGAAGCCGACCAAACCGGCCGCCACGCAGCGACGAGCGAGCACGGGGAGCGCAACGGCGCCTCCGGCGTGCACCGTCGTGCCGTTGAACTCGATCTCCTCGGCGACACCCGACAGCGAGATCGCGATGCCGTCAAACCCGTCGTCCGCAATCAGCAGGTTCGACCCGCGTCCAACAACAAGAGTGCTCAGACCGGATTCGCGAACAACGTCCGCCAGCGTCTGCAAGTCGTCACTGTTGCGCGGCGTTGCGAACACCGCCGCCGGGCCACCCACCTTGTAGGTCGTGAAGGGTGCCAGCGGCACCGAACTCTTGGCAAACCCCGCCATTCGCCGCAGGGCCTCTTGCTGGCGATCCTGAAGACTCATGTGGCTGCACTCAGTTCGGCGCAACGGTTCAACACTTCGTCTGGCAACGCTGCGATGTCGCCGCAACCCATGGAGATGCACACGTCACCCTCGCGCAGGCTGCGAGCGAGGTATTCCACAAGATCGACACGCTTGGGCATCCACACAACTTGACTGCGCGGGTGTGCGTCGAGAACAGCGTTGACCACCAGCTTGCCCGTCACGCCCGGAATCGGCGACGTACCCGACGCGTAGATCTCGGTCAACACGACGACATCGGCGTCGACGAACGCATCGCGATAGTCGCGCCACATCACGGCCATCCGATTGAAGCGGTTCGGCTGGAAGACCGCCACGACCCGCCGCCACCCGTCACCGCTGCCTCGGGCGGCCGCGAGCACCGCCCCGATTTCACTGGGGAGGTGACCGTAGTCGTCGACAAGAGTGGCCCCGCGGGCGACGCCGCGGAGATCAAATCGGCGGGCGACTCCACCGAACTTTGCCAACGCCAGCGCGGCCGTTTCGAACGGAACGCCAACGGTGACGGCCATTGCAATGGCGCCAGTGGCGTTGCGCACGTTGTGAACTCCGCGTAGCGGCAACGTGACGCTGCCCAGAAGTTCGCCACGATGGACCACCTCGAACGCAAAGGACCCCGTCTCTGATCGCACGTTCTGGGCAACGAAATCTGCTGAGGGGCTGGTGCCGTACGTGACGACGTCGTGGCGGCTTGCAAGGCGAGCGGTCTCGGGATCGTCTATGCACAACACCTTGGGGCCATGAATCTGCGAGAGGTACTGATCAAAACCGTCGACGATGGCCTCAGGCGTGCCGTAGTAATCGAGGTGGTCGACTTCGACGTTCGTCAAGATGGTGCCGAACAACGGCAGCTGCAGGTGCGTACCGTCGCTTTCATCTGCCTCGACGACCAACCACTCCGAGCCCGTCCATTGCGCTCCGGTACCCATGTCGGTGACGTCGCCACCGATGACGAAATTCGGCCGTAGTCCGGCTTCAGCGAGGATCAACATCAGCATCGATGTCGTCGAGGTTTTGCCGTGCGTGCCGGCCACCGCCAACGACTTCGCGAGGGCACAGATAGACGCAAGCATTCCCGAGCGGTGCAACGACAAGACGCCGGTCTTCTCCGCCTCGTCGCGTTCGATGTTGCGTTCTGGAATAGCGGTGCTCCACGTGATGGCGTCGCGCCCGTGCACCAATGATCGCGAGTGGCCGACGTGCACATCGACGCCTGCGGCGCGGACGCGGTCCAGCACTGACCGCTCGCGCATGTCACTTCCGCTCACCGTGTGCCCCATCTCGGCGAGCACAATCGCAATCGCGCTCATCCCCGGACCGCCGACACCAACGACGTGAAGCGAGCGCGGTTCGCTGAGATCCACTGGAGCTAGAGGTACCGCTGTCATGGCCGAGCGACACGTTCTACGAGGGCAACGAGCCTTCCGCTGCGATGCACAGCACCGGCCGCGTACGCAGCGTCAGCGAGCGAACGGAGAGCTGATGGTGAGGACACGAGACGCTCGATCTGGCCGACCAAACTCTCGGCGGTGAGGTCGGCCTGTTCCAGAAGAATTGCTGCGCCGGCGTCCGACAACACCCTCGCATTGTCGACCTGGTGGTTCTCGGCGGCACCGGGCCACGGGATCACGATCGCCGGCGCCCCGACGGTGGCCAACTCGGCAATCGTCCCTGCGCCACCGCGGGTGACCATCAGGTCAGCAGCGGCGTAGAGCTGCGCCATGCGTTCCTCGTAGCCAATCACGCGATACAGGATGCCCGCTGAGCCGTCGCGAGTGGGCGCGGCGTCGTTGAGAAAGCGGTCCCCGACGACGTGATACACGGCGAGATCGCGACGATTCACCCAGTGCTCGACAGCGCCGCTGACCGCACTGTTGATGGCTGCCGCCCCCTGCGAACCACACATGACCGCCACGACGAACCGATCGGACGGGAGCCCCAGCTCCTCGCGGGCCTTGTCGCGGCGCGCCGAGCGATCAAGGGCGATCAATTCGCCACGCACCGGTGCACCCGTGAGTTCAGCGTTCGGCAGCGTCGAGCCCTCGAACGCCACGGCGCACGCCGTTGCCCTGCCCGCCATCAGCTTCGACACCAAGCCGGGCCGTCGGTCGTACGACACAATGAGGTAGGGAATTTTCAATCTGCGCGCTGCCCACGTTGCAGGGAAGCTGCCGTACCCCCCGACGTTGACAACGACCTGCGGACGCAGCGTTCGCAGGAGCGTCGTTGCGCTGCGTACCGCGCGCACCATCTTCGGAGCGAAGGCCAGGTTTCGCCGGCTCAGGCTGCGCTGTAGACCCACGACATCGAGAAACGTGTGGGCCACACCCGTCGGCGGCAAAAGACGCGTCTCCAACCCACGCTGCGTGCCGACGTAGTGAAGGGTGGTCTTGTCGTGTCCGGCGGCGATCAACGCATCCGCGATCGCAAGAGCGGGCAGGACGTGGCCCGACGTGCCGCCACCGGTGACGACAGCGAACGTGCTCGCCGACGTCATCGAACGTTGCGGGCGACGTTGAGCAGCAGGCCGGTGGCAGCCAGGGTCACGAACAGCGAGCTACCCCCCGCAGAGAAAAACGGCAGCGTCAGCCCGGTGACGGGCATCAAGCCGGTCACTCCCCCGACATTGATGATCGTCTGGACAACCAGCCAGCTGACGATGCCACCTGCGAGGAGCGCGTGGAAGCGGTCGTGAGTCGCCAGCGCCACCTGCACGCCGGCGTAGGCCAGCACCATGAATCCGCCAAGCACCGCGACCACGCCGATCATGCCCAGCTCCTCGGCGATGACGGCGAAGATGAAGTCGCTGTGCGCGAGGGGAAGGAATTCGCCGAGCTTGTTCTCGCCACGCCCCACGCCCGAGCCGGTGACGCCGCCTTGCGCCATCGCGATCATGGCTTGATAGGTCTGGTAGCTGAGGTGGTCTTTGTGGCCAGCGATGTTCATGAACGCGGTGAACCGCGCTTCCCGGCGAGGGCTGGACACCACGAAGGCGAGCGCACCGACCGCCCCAACCGCGCCAGCTGCGACCACCGGCAGCAGCGGCGCACCAGCGATGAATGCGACCGCGAAGACGATCGCGGCGAGCACGATGGCCGAACCGAGGTCGCTCTGCACCAGGCAGAGCGCAGCTCCGACAGCAGCAATGCCGAGTACCGGACCCAGCGTGCGGCGAAGGTCGTGCATTTCGTTCGTTCGCTTCGCCAACAGGTTGGCGCACGCAAGGAGCACCGTCAGCTTGAGGAACTCGCTGGGTTGGAAGTTCACGGGCCCCAGCGCAACCCAGGCGTTTGCGTCGTTCACCCTGTCGCCGATACCGGGAACGAACGGCAACAGCATCAGGCCGAACGACACGGCCAGGGCGGGGTTGATCAGTCGTCGCCAACGACGCGTCGGTACGCGCATTGCAAACCACATCGCAATCACGCCGAGCACCGCCCACATCAGTTGGCGGTTGAACAGCCGCCAGGGCGAGTTGCCCTGGTGGAACTGGCTGATCGACGTGGCCGACAGCACCATTACCAAGCCCAGCATGGTGAACACGGTGACAACCACCGTGATGACGTAGAAGGCAGTCGGTGGCGGGCTGGCGGGACGGGTGACATTGCGCCGCGTCGGGTGGCGTCGCATTGCATCCGAGCGCGCAAGTGCGGCCCGACGACGATCACCGATCAGCGTGGACGAAGTGCTCACTGTGACGTGCTCCTTGTGCTGTTCAATGCCCGTACCAGTCGTTTGAAGTCTTCGCCGCGTGCTGGGTAGCCGCCAGTGGGATACCAGTCGAAACTGGCGCACGCGGGCGACAAGAGCACCACGTCGCCCGGCTGCGCGAATTGATCAGCGAGCTCAACTGCGTGTGCCATCGAGGTGGCAATCGTCGTCGGGCAATACGGCTCGAATGACTGCGTCACCTCCGCGGCTGAGGTGCCCAGGCCGACGACAGCCTTCACCCTCGCGTGCTCGCTTGCCAGGCTGGCGAGATCGAGTCCCTTGTTGATACCGCCCGCCAACAACACGATGTGGTCGAACGCGCGAATGGCTGTCAGCGCGGCGTGTGGCGATGTCGCCTTCGAGTCGTTGAACCACTGCACTCCGTCGAACGTGCCCAACGGCTCGATCCGGTGCGGCGGGTGGCGAAACGTTGACAGCGCACCTCGCACATCGCTGGCCGTGGCGAGACCCGACTCCAACACCAGCGCGGCGGCGGCCAAGGCGTTCGTAATGTCGTGCGGCAAGGTGCGCGTCATCTCCGATACAGGAGCGATCTCGCCTTCGGGCCCTACCAGGACACCGTCGCACACCCGGTAATCGGCGGCGGCCATTGCGAACGTGCGCGTGGGGCCACCCGCAGCGCGAAGGTTGGACATGACAGTCGGATCGTCAGCCCAGCCAATGGCGACGTCGGTGGGGCGACGATGCGCCCACATCCGCGCCTTGGCAGCTTCGTACGAGGCCATCGAGGTATGCCAATTTTGATGATCTGGCGCCAGATTCAACCAGACCGATGCCTCTGCGCGAAACGACTGCAGCCAGTTCAACCGGAAGCTGCTGCACTCCACGACAAAGACATCGACGTCATCGTCGAGACCGGCGACCAGCGGAACCTCAGTGTTCCCGACCGCGGCAACGCGGTGGCCTGCGGCCTCCAAGATGTGAGCCGTCAACAACGTGGTCGTTGTCTTGCCATCGGTGCCGGTCACGGCCAGCATCGGGCGCGGCCCGCCGGGACGCAGCTGTTCCCATTCGTATGCCAGGTCGATTTCTGTGCGGAGAGGAACGCCGGCGGCCAGCGCAGCGTGCACCACTGCATGGGTCTCGGGCACGCCGGGGGCAGGACAGACGATGTCGGCGGACGCGACGAGGTCGGCGATCGCTTCGACTGTCGGAGCTTCAACCAGCGTCGTTCCGAGAGCGCGCGCCAGCTCTCGCTTTGCGTCGGTCGGCGCATCGTCCGCGAGCGTCAGCGTCCAGCCCCGGTGCCGCAGCTGGCCAGCAAGCGCGTCACCCGCCAAGGCGAGCCCGTAGATGAGAGCAGTGCTCATCAGAGGTTGTCCGTGACTCTGGTGAAGTCGGCAATGAACAGCGCAAGCGCGCTCGCCACACAGATACCCGAAATGATCCAGAACCGGATGATGACGGTGGTTTCGGGCCACCCGGACAGCTCGAAATGGTGGTGGATGGGAGACATGCGGAAGAGGCGCTTCTTGCGCCCCGATGCCTTGAACACACCCATCTGAATTGCGACCGACCCGGCCTCCATCACGTTGATGCCGCAGATCAAGATGATGAGTAGCTGCGTGTTGGTGGTGATTGCCAAGAGTGCCAACGCAGTGCCCAGTGCCAGCGCGCCGACGTCGCCCATGAAGATGCGCGCAGGTGCTGCGTTGAACCACAGGAAACCGGCACAGCCGCCCGCAAACGCAGCTGCCAGCACCGCCAGGTCGAGTGGGTTGACTACGGCGCCATACACGTCGGGGTTACGAAACTCCCAGTAGGCGATGACCGTGAACGCAAGAAAGCCCATCATCGCCGAACCACCGGCAAGGCCGTCGAGGCCGTCGGTCACATTCACGGCATTGCTGGTCGCCCAGATCATGACGCCCGTGAACACGACAAAAATGGGTGCCGCCATGTGCCAGCCGGGAAAGGTCGATCGGGTGATCGAGAGCGTTTGGCTGACGTCGGTCGACGACACCAACCACCACGCCAACAACATCGACAGCCCGAGCGTGACGTAGCTCTTCTGCTTCCAGAAGATTCCCCGATTATGCCGTTTACGGACCTTGATGAAATCGTCGAGGAAACCCATGGCAGCCATGACGGCAATGCCACACCACATGATCAGGGCTTGGTTGGAGAAGGCCAGATTCGGACGCAAGTGAGCAGTGAGCCAGCCAGTCGCGGCAGCGACAACGATGGCCAAGCCACCCATGGTCGGCGTCCCTTGCTTCTTCATGTGGTGCTCTGGGCCGTTGTCCTCCTTGCCCAGGATGGGCTGTCCGGTGCCGCGCGAACGAAAGAAGTTGATGAGATACCGCGTGCAGATGAGCGAGACGAACATCCCGACGGCCCCTGCGATCATGACTGCGATCACTGCGCTACCTCAACCATGTGGTGGCCTCCAGGAGCTCTCTTGCAACGGCCCGATCATCGAAGGAAACAACACTCCCACCAATCGACTGAGTGGTTTCGTGGCCTTTGCCGGCGATGACGACAACGTCGCCGGCAGTAGCGACCTGGAATGCCGCTGCGAAGGCTTGGCGTCGGTCGGGCTCGCTCACAACACGGTCACGGTAGTCCGCGGGTACCCCTTGGATGATGGCATTGATGATGACGAGAGGATCCTCGGACCGCGGATTGTCGGATGTCACGACGATTCGGTCGGCGAGTTCGGCTGCGACGGCGCCCATCTCGGGCCGCTTCTCGCGATCTCTGTCGCCCCCACACCCGAAGACGACGATGACCTTCGCATCCCCGGCCGAGGTACGGGCGGCACGGAGCGCCTCACCCAAACCATCGGGCGTGTGCGCAAAATCGACAATGACCGCGAACGGCTGTCCGGCAAGGACGGGTTCGAAGCGGCCAGGTACCGCTGGTGCCGCCTTGAGGCCAGCAGCGATCGCTTCCGGTGAAATGCCGATCACCGCCGCGGCGGTGGCCGCCGCAAGACTGTTCATCGCGTTGAACGCTCCGCCAATTCCCACCTCGATGCGTTGTCCGCGCCAGCGATACGAGTGTGTGGTGGGCGTGACGTCCAGTTCCGTGATGTCTGTGAGTGAGAACGCGGTC
>JANLPB010000332.1:0-5813 GCA_031366885.1 Ilumatobacteraceae bacterium | reverse complement strand
ATGGGACGGTCGGCGGGGGAGAGCAGCTCCAGCGACACCGGGACGGAGCCGGCGACGGTGGGGTGCTCGGCGAGACCGAAGAGGTCCTGCACCCGCACCGACGCCGTCGGTACGTCGCGGGAGTAGTCGATGATCGCACTGCGGCCGGCCGGGGTGTCCAGGTGAGTCGGGACCAACTCAGCGAGGCGGCTGGACGTGTCCCAGTCGAGTTGTGTGGAGAGCAGCAATCCCGTGTCCAGTGCGGCGAGATCCGATGCGCCGGCGGCACCGACGAGGTACGGCGCCAGCCACTCATCGAGGGTGGCGACGAGTGCGGCGTCGCTCCAATCGGGCCACTGGTCTGCACCCAAGTGGCGGCGAAGGAAGGCGACCCTGGCGCGCAACAACACTGCAGATGGTGACCACTGCAATGCGGCGAGCCGAGTGGCGCGGACTCGCTCGACCAGCGCGGCGACGGTGGCCTCGCCAGGTTCCGCGCGGCGGACCTGTTCGTCCAACAACATCCCGCCGAGGCGAGTCTCGACTCGTTGCACCAAGTCGTCGCGCTGCTTGTCCCACACCAGTGTTTCGCGCTTCTCGATCTGATCCGCGAGCGATGTGATGACGTCGTTCACGTCGAGCGCGGCGCCGATGCGGATGCGGGCATTGTCGCGTTTTCCGTCGAGATCAGCGGCTACGACGAAGCGTTCGTTGGCCAGCGGATCCGTGGGCGGCGTCCATGCCGATGAGCCGGTGCGAAGTTGGAACTGGCCGGGTTGGTTGCGGCGAGCAGCGACACGATCCGGATAGGCGAGGGCCAGCACCACGCCGCATCGCTCTGCACGAACGGCATCGAGGTCGAAGCGAATCTGCGCACGCCGCGCGACATCGGCCGCGCGGTCGCGGACCCGACGGACATCGCGGCTGTCTGCCCGGTCGTGGTACTGGCCGCACACTGCCCCAACGCGCAATGACAGGTCGGCAGGAAGTTCGTCAGGGCGGCCGCGGAACACGTCGCGCACATCGATCAACGCGGCGACGACACACGCGAGCGACCCGTCGGAAACCTCCGCGCCGGCGACCATGCGAGCAAGTCGCGGATGCAGCGGGAGCGCCAGCATGCGTCGGCCGCGCTCAGTCAAGCGCCCCTCGACCGTGAGCGCGTCAAGTCGAACGAGCAACTCGATGGCCGCCTGCAGAGTGCGCGGTGGGGGCGCATCTGCCCACCGAAGCTCCTCCACGGGCGTGCCCCACGCGGCAAGCTCCAACGCCAAACCGGCCAAGTCGACCTGCGTGATCTCCGGCTCCAAGTGCGCTCGACGGGTGCCGTGCTCCAGCTTGCTCCACAGTCGATACGCCGTACCGGGCTCGGTGCGGCCGGCGCGCCCTGCGCGCTGGTCGGCCGATGCGCGGCTGGTGCTGACGGTCGTCAGTCGGCTCATTCCGGTGCGCTGGTCGAACCGCGGCACTCGCGCCAGTCCCGCATCGACGACGACTCGCACGCCGTCGACGGTCAGGGACGACTCGGCTATGTCAGTGGACAGCACCACTCGTCGCCGGCCGATGGGTGAGGCCGCAAGCGAAAGGTCCTGTTCAGCAAGCGACAGTGCGCCGGCCAACGGACGGATGTCGACACCGACAGGTACAGCGCCCTCGAGCAGGGTCTGCACCCGCCGAATCTCGCCGATACCCGGCAGGAACACGAGAACGTCACCGGTCTGCTCGCGAAGCGCCCGCTGCACAAGTGCGGCCGTTGCCTCCTGCACTCGATCCTGCTTGCCCATCGGTGCCCACACGATGTCGACGGGGTGCATCCGACCATCACTCGCGGCAACTGGAGTGTCGTCGCCAAGCACTCGCAGCAGGCCCTTCGTGTCGGGTGTGGCGGACATGGCCAGCACCCGTAGATCGGGCCGCACGCTTGCGCGTGCATCCAGCAAGAGGGCCAACCCGACGTCGGTTGGCAGATTGCGTTCGTGGACCTCGTCGAAGATCACCAGTCCGTAACCCTCGAGCGACGGATCGCTGTGCAGGCGACGTGTCAGCACGCCCTCGGTGACTACCTCGATACGCGTGCCTGGCCCGATGTGGCGTTCGTCGCGGGTCTGATACCCGACTGTCTCGCCGACCTGTTCACCAAGGAGTGACGCCATTCGCTGCGCGGCTGCCCGCGTGGCCAACCGCCGTGGTTCCAGCATGACGATGCGTTGGCCGGCCAACCACGGTTCGTTGAGCAGCACCAGCGGAGCGAGTGTGGTCTTGCCTGCACCAGGTGGTGCGACGAGGATGGCGCTGCGGTGATCGGAAAGCGCGGCCAGCACCGACGGCAACGCGTCGAGTACGGGCAGGTCGGGCAGCCCGCGTGTCACCGGACGTCGGTTCAGCCGAGGGCGGGGGTGCCGTGAAATGGCGACGGATCGCCGGCACCGGGAATCGTGGGCGGGATCCACGAGGTGTTGTCAGCGATGGCCTTGGCGACCTGACGCCATTCAGTCGAGTTCCACCCTTCCGCTGCGGCCTGCACGCTGCCGTCACCGCGCACGAACACAAACGCGGGCAGCGTGGCCAATCCGAGGCCGCGCACGAACGTCCGATCCGGGTCGCAGAACACCAAGAACTCGTCCGCGAGCGGCCCGAGGAACTGCTTGGCTTCGTCGGCTCCACACGTGACGACCAGATTGACCCGAACGTCGGCGCCCCGGAATGCCTCGAGAATGCGGGCGGCCGGCTTGAGAATCCACGAGCTCTCGTTGGTGTACGGATCGAGCACGACGCTGGCCAGATGAAACGTGGTGACCCACTCTTCGAGCGGACGCGATTCGCCGCCGATCGTGGTGAGATTGATGTCGAGAGCAACGGTGCTGGCCACGGAGCAAACCTAGCGCAGCGCCCTCTCGGCCACCCACCTCGCTGCACATAGCACGATTGGTGAGCGGCCAGTAGGGTCGCAGATGTGCACCCGATCGAGCGCCTGCGGTACCTGGCACGCTCCAGCGGCGGCGACCCACGGGTGATGGTGAGCGAGACGGCATCGGCCCTGCGGGGGATGGGGGTCGACCCGGCGGGCCTCGTCGTGGCGTGTCGACGGATCGTCGAGCGCCACCCGACCTCCGGCCCGCTGTGGTGGCTGTGCGCGCACATGCTGACTGCGACCGACCCCTTTGCAACCGCCCGCAGGTTGGCCGACGAAATTGACGCAGACTTGACGCCGGAAGTGCTGATCGCCTCGATTCCCACCGACGTCACCGTCTGCGTGGTCGGCTGGCCCGACCTGGCCGGCGAAGCGATCATGCGCCGCGGGGACATTCGCGTTCTGGCCGTCGACGCCGACGAGCAGGGCGGCTCGTTCGTGCGCCGCTTGGACCGCGCCGACGTGGCGGCCGATGTCATCGAGCCGAGTGGCATCGCCGGCGCCGTTCTCG
Organism: Ilumatobacteraceae bacterium; assembly: GCA_031366885.1. Taxonomy (GTDB): domain Bacteria; phylum Actinomycetota; class Acidimicrobiia; order Acidimicrobiales; family Ilumatobacteraceae; genus UBA668. The sequence goes on along the minus strand of JANLPB010000332.1, from coordinate 2,412 downwards.
CCGCCGACCTCGTCATCATCGAGGCGTTGGCCGCATCGAGCAGCGAGGTGATCGCCGTCCGCGGCAGTCGCGCAGCCGCCTCCGTCGCCTACTGCAGCGAGGTGCCGGTGTGGGTCGTCTCGGGCATCGGTCGGTGTCTTCCCGACGCTGGCTTCCTGTCACTCGTCGAGCGACTCGGCGACGTCCGCGAGCCATGGATGATGGAAGCGGACACGATGCCGCTCGCACTCTTCTCGCACGTGGTGACGGCGAATGGCGTGGCGGCAATCGACGAAGCGTCGCTGACGGCCGAATGCCCACTCGCCCACGAGTTGCTGCACACGTCCATCAACTGACCCGTCCGTCGTACTTTGGCGTTGAGGTGCGGTAGTACCGCAGATGAACGCCGATGTTGGGGGCTAGCGCTGGCCGCTTCGCGTTGGCTGGTTGCCGGCAGCCTCGGCTAATCGGGTCGCGTACGCCCCGATCGAATCGTCGATCAGGCCGACGGTGACGCGCAGTGAGGGTGCGCCGTCGCGCACCATGAACGGCTCGCCGGGCGCGGCGCCGATGCCCTGAGCCGCCAACGTGAGCAGCGCCGAGCGTTCGTCGGCGACCTGCATCCACAGGTTGATGCCGTCGGTGCCCGTGTACCCGACCCCGGCGGCCGCGAGCACGTCGGTGACCGCGTTGCGACGGGTTGCGTATTCGGCACGGGCCGCGCCAACCGCGTCGATCGTCGGTTGATGGTCGAGCATCTCCAGCAACACCGCCTGCAGGATGCGACTACTCCAGCCCGGACCCAGCAAGCGACGGTTAGCAACGGCACTCACCACCTGGCCTGCGCCGCCAACAGCTGCCAGCCGCAGGTCGGGGCCGTGGCTCTTCGAGTAGCTACGAATGTGCACCGTACGTTGCGGCAGCCACGTGCCGAGGCTGACCAGCGTGCCGCTCGCGATGTCGCCCGAGTGATCGTCCTCCACCACGATTGCGTTGCTCTCGACGAGCGCCGCAGCCAGCTGCTGACCGCGACGCGCGCTGAGTGTGATTCCAGTCGGGTTGTGCGCGCGCGGTTGCAGAAACACAGCGGTCGCGCCCAGAGCAAGGGCTTCGGCAAGGCCGCTCGGCAGCATGCCCTCGTCGTCCATGTCGACGCCGATGACCTCAGCGCCCAATAGGTCGAGCAAGTCGAGAAGCGGCGGGAAGGTCGGGTTCTCCACCACTACCCGGTCGCCCAGACGAACGATCACGCTGGCCACACGGTCGAGCGCGTCCATCGCCCCGTCGACCACAGTCAGCTCCTCGGGCGCGAAGGGCCAATCGGCGCGCACTCGCTCCGCCAACTCGGGTAGCACCGGATGGTCGAGGTAGCTACTCGTGAGCGATTGCCGGCTGACGCGGGCAATGACGGGGCGCAGGTCGGGCAGCAGCGCAGGGTCTGGTGTGCCACTGCTGAGGTCGAGAGCGAAGTGACCCGGGCCCTCGGTGACACGGCGGTACCGGCGCGGAGTGGAGGGGCCGGTGGGCTGGCGGACGAACGTTCCCTGCCGACCGCGGGCGTCGATTGCGCCAACTGCGGCCAGCGATTGCCACGCTTCGCTGACGGTGGTGGGCGACACGCCCAGTTCCTTGGATAGTTCGCGTACCGTCGGCAGCCGGCTGCTCATCGCCAGCTCGGAGGCGGAGATCATGCGCCCGACGGCAGCAGCAATACCGCGCGCACTTCGGTCGGTGACCCGCCCGGCGATAGCTTTGGCGAGCCCTTTGGCAGCGGGTTCGATACATGACGGGTCGAACGGGTCGTTCATTGTCCGGTAACAATACATCTATTGTGCGGGGTGGGGTGTCACATTAGAGTCGGCCACATGTCAAACGGCACGCCGAACATCGTGAGAGCAGCACTACTGCAAACGGATTGGCCCGGTACCAAAGACGAAATGCTCGACAAGCACGAGCAAGCCGTCCACGAGGCAGCAGGCCAGGGTGCACGGGTGATGTGCTTCCAAGAACTGTTCTACGGCCCGTACTTTTGTCAGGTACAAGACACCGAGTACTACGACTACACCGAGCAGATCCCCGACGGGCCCACCACCCAACGCTTCCAGAGCCTGGCGAAGGAGACCGGCATGGTGCTGGTGCTTCCCATGTACGAGATCGTTCGGCCGGGGCTGTACTACAACACTGCGGCCGTGATCGATGCGGACGGGAAGTATCTGGGCAAGTACCGCAAGACTCATATTCCGCACGTAGCTCCCGGATTTTGGGAGAAGTTCTACTTCCGCCCGGGCAATCTTGGGTATCCTTGTTTTGATACTGCGTTCGCGCGGATCGGCGTTTATATTTGCTATGATCGGCACTTTCCCGAAGGGGCCAGGTGTCTCGGTCTGAATGGTGCGGAGATAATTTTTAATCCGTCGGCAACCGTTGCCGGTT
>JANLPB010000296.1:0-12390 GCA_031366885.1 Ilumatobacteraceae bacterium | reverse complement strand
CGCACGGTGCGGGTCCGATTTGCGACTGGAGTGGCCGAGTCGTTCACCGTCACCGACGACAGCGAACAGGCCGCTCTGCTTCGTCGCCTACTCGTCGACGACCAACGCGATGTGGTCGAATTCGTTGAGGAGTCCGGTGGCCTGGAGCAACTGTTCATGACGATCACAGAAGGCATCGTTCAATGATCAACCCCGTGTTGAGCCGCGAGTTGAAGGAGCGGATGCGAACCGGCCGAGCGTTCGTCGTCATCGGTACGTTCCTCGCGCTACTCATCCTCACCGTGTACCTCGTGTATCAAGGCTCTACCACCACGGGTGAGATCCAAAGCGATCTCGCACGTCAAACCCAGCTGGGCCGAGATCTGTTCGAATGGGTGTTGTTCGTGATGCTGGCGCTCGTCCTCTTCTTCGTACCGGGCCTGACGGCAGGCGCCATCGCCGGCGAACGCGAGCGACAGACCTTGCTTCCCCTGCAGGTCACATTGCTGCGACCGCGCAGCATCTTCGTTGGCAAGGTGTTGGCGGCAATGAGCTTTCTCGTTCTCCTGCTCGTGGCAACCCTTCCCGTGATGATGATCGCCTACCTCCTGGGCGGAATCCGCATCATTGACGGCGTCAAAGGGTTGGCCGTCGTGTTGCTGGTTGCCGTGCTGTTGACCGTCATGATCGCGGCCTTGAGCACGTTGGCGCGGCGAGTGCAAACCGCGACTCTGCTGTCGTACGGCTTCACCGCGGTGATCATCCTGCTCGGCCCTCTGCTCTACTTCACCCTGCGCGTCGCCGACGGTAGCCAAGGCACCGACCTCGAGAACCCACCCGCTGTGCTCTTGACCTTCAACCCGGTCTCGATCGTTGCGGATGCGACCGCCGGCGAAGGCACGACCGACAGCGCCAACCCATTGCGATGGGCCCGCAACGCCTTGGCCGACGCCAAGTCCTACAACGGCGATTCATGGTTCAAGTGGTTTCCCAAGGATGACTTCGGCGCACAATTCCAAATCGACAACGGCCAGCGCGATGGATTCCCGGCCTGGGCACTCGGGTCGATCATCCTGTACGTAGTCGCCGGCGGCCTGGCAGCCATCGCCATTCGCCGGCTGCGCACACCAGCAGAGACAGAACGATGATACGGCGAGCAGTCAGCGAGCCAGCGGCCAAGGGGTCGGTAGCAGACTTGCTCGGCCCGGTTCGGCGTCGGTTGCGCGTGTCGTGGGCATTGGCGACCCTGCAAATTTTGGCGCCGTTCGTTGCACTGGCAGCGCTCCTCCTCGTCGTCGTCGGCCGTTTGTTCGATGTGCCGTGGGCTGAGCCGGCAGCGTTGCTGTGCACTGCTGGCGTGGCGCTGGCTGTCGTCGTGTGCGCCGCGATTCGACACGTACCCACCCTGCTGGTCGCTCGCGCAGCGGATCGCGGTCTCGACACTCGCGACGCGTTCGCCACTTCGTTGGAGCTGTCGTCGTTGGCGTCGAGCGCAGACGCAGCCGACGACGACTTTTGCCAACGAGTGCACGCACGCGCAGAGGAACTGGCACATGCATCCACGGCATCGAGCGCAGTCCGCTACCGGTTACTGCGCCGCCCAACGGGCGTCGCCGCCATCCTCGCCCCAGCGGCACTGGCCCTCGCGTTGATCGCCAACCCCCAGGACACGCTGCGGGACCAACGGGCGCAGGACCGCGCGCAGATCGCGGCCACGGCCGACGTGATGAGGGCAGAAGCGACCCGACTCGCAGCGACCCCCGATGGCGCACAGGCTGCCGTACGACTGAAGGAGCTTGCGGACGAGTTGTCGACGACGAGTTCGTTGGAGAAGGCCGACGAGCTTTTGGACGAAGCCGCGGCTGAGCTGCGCCAGGACGTCGGCACCGATTTGCTGACCAAGCGGGCCGCCACGGAAGGGCTTGCGCGCAGCTTGGAATCTGCCCCGCTTCCGGGAGCGTCGAGTGATCAAAGCGTCCAGGAACAACTCGACGCTCTGCAGGCCGCACTGCCGACCATGACAGCGGCCGAGCGCGCGGATGCCGCTCAGCGCCTCGAGAACCTCGCCGCGACCCAGGAAGCCGGCGACCCGGCGACTGCTGCGGCGCTCGGTCAGGCCGCGCAGGCCCTCACCGCGGGCGACGCTGCGGGCGCGCAAGCGGCACTGGGTGAGGCCGGTGCCGCCAGTGGACAGGCCGCCGCGGATGCCAATGCACAGGCAGCGGCCAGCGATGCAGCGCAGTCCGCCGCCGCCGCTGCCGACCGTCTTGCGCAGGCCCGAGACGGCACTCCCCAGGCGGGGCAGGGCGCCGGGTCGGGTACGGGAACGGGCTCCGGTTCGGGTCAGGGATCCGGTTCGGGTTCGGGTCAGGGATCCGGGTCCGGCTCCGGGTCCGGACAGGGCGCTGGCGGCAGTCCGTCGGGCAATGTGCAAGGTGGAAGCGGCTCGGCAGGTACTGGTGGCCAAGGCGGAAAGGGCACCGGCACCGGCCATACCAACGGATCGGGCTCCCCCAACACCGACACCATCTTCGACCCGGTCCATGGCACCGGCGGCGAAACCGGCACGGTTGGCGGGGGTTCAGGCAGCGGCCAGGGCGGCACCATCGGCACGACCAACGGCCAGACGAACAATGGCAGCTCCAACGTGCCAGTCGCGGACGTCATCGACGACTACACCCGCGAGGCCACCGCCGCCATGAACAACCCCTCCGTGCCTCCATCGGTACGCGCGCTCGTGCTGGCGTACTTCAACCAACTGCAAGGGAAGACCTGATGTCTGATTCGCCTACCTCATCGACACCTACCGTGACGCCCGAGCGTTACGCAGAGTTGGCGGGCGACATCGAGCGAGAAGTGGGCAAGGTCATCGTCGGCCAGGACCAGTTGGTGCGCACCGTCGTCACCTGCTTGCTGGCCGAGGGTCACGCGCTGCTGGAGGGCGTTCCGGGACTCGGCAAGACGATGCTGCTCAAGGCGTTGTCAGAGGCGGTGGACCTGCCGTTCAGCCGCGTGCAGTTCACGCCCGATCTGATGCCCGCTGACATCGTCGGTACCCAGGTGCTGCAGGAGGACGAGCACGGGCACAAGGCGTTTCAGTTCCGTCCCGGGCCAGTGTTCGCCAGCTTCGTGTTGGCCGACGAGGTCAATCGTGCGACACCCAAGACCCAGTCCGCGCTGCTGGAGGCGATGCAAGAGCGAGCCGTCACCGCCGGCGGGGCAACCCGCCCGTTACCGCGACCGTTTCTCGTGATGGCAACCCAAAACCCGCTGGAGATGGAAGGCACCTATCCGCTGCCCGAGGCGCAGCTGGACCGCTTTCTCCTCAAGGCACAGGTTCCGTTTCCCAGTGCGGAGGATCTGGTCACCGTGCTGGAACGCACCACCGGCACCGAGTCGGTCAGCCTGCATTCGGTAGCCGACGCCCCCACTCTCATGGCAATGATCAACCTCACCCGCCGAGTGCCCGTCGCCCGGCACGTGCTCCGCCACGCAGTCGACCTGGTTGTCGCCACTCATCCGGGCCAGGTCACTGCGCCAGATCTCATCGGGCGCTACGTTCGTTTTGGGGCCTCGCCGCGGGCCGCGCAAGCGATGGTTCTTGCCGGCAAAGTCACCGCACTTCTCGACGGTCGACCGAACGTGTCGATTGCCGACATCCGTGCCGTTGCTCTCGGCGCGCTACGTCATCGCCTGGTCGTCGGCTACGAGGCCACCGCCGACGGCGTCGACACCGAACAATTGGTCGTAGCGCTGCTGGATGCAGTGAGAGAGCCGGCCGCAGGTATGCGCGGCGCACCATGACCAATCTGCTCGAACCGCAACTGTTGGCCCAGTTGGAGCAGCTGCAGATTCGTACTCGCCGACGTCTTGCAGGCCGATTCTCTGGGGAGCATCGCAGCTCGCGGTTCGGCAACTCCTTGGATTTCGCCGACCAGCGCGAGTACCACCCTGGGGACGACTATCGACGTATCGACTACGCGGTGTACGCACGCACCGGCCAGCTGTTCATTCGTCTCTTCGAGGCCGAAGACGACCTTCACGTTCGAATTCTGCTCGACGTGTCTGCCTCGATGGGGCACCATGGCAAGCTGTTGCAGGCACAGCGGCTGGCTGCCGCAGTCGGCTTCCTGGCCCTCACCCGCCGCGACACCGTGACCTTGCATCTGGAGCCAGCGTTACGGGTCCCGCAGCGCTTCAGCGGTCGCCATGCTGTTGCTGCACTGTTCAGCACGCTGGAAGCACTGCAGCCCACTGGTCGAACAGACCTTCGTTCGGCGGCAGCGGATGTGCTGGCCCGCCCGGGTTTGCCGGGCGCGACCGTCGTCATCAGCGACCTACTCACCGGCACCTGGGAACCTGCCATCGATCGACTCCCCGCACGAGGCGGTGACGTCACGGTGCTGCACGTGCTGGCAACCGAAGAACTCGCTCCGACACTCCTCGGTGACGTCGACGTAGTGGACGCTGAAACGGGCCAGCATGTGCCCGTCAGCCTCAGCCACCACAGCGTCAAGACCTATCGCGAGACCGTCGACCGCTGGCTGGTCGAGGCGGCGGCCCGGTGCCGGAGCCGCAACGCCACGTACCAGCGCGTAATGGCTGACGAGCCGATTGCCGATGTCATTCTCAAAGGTTGGCGCGAACAAGGCGTCGCCCGATGAACAGCTTCGCGGTGTCGTTCGCACACCCCGCAGCCCTCGGATTGCTGGCGCTCGCTCTTCCAGTGCTGCTGTTGCATATTTTGCGCCCGCGTCGACATTCGGTCACGGTCAGTTCGACATTTCTCTGGCGAGCAATCGAACGGCCCGTCAGCAGCGCCTCGCCATGGCAAAAGCTGCGGTGGAGCGCTCTGCTCCTCGCTCAGTTGCTGGCCGTTGTGCTGCTCGCTCTCGCTGTCGCTCGTCCTATTCGGCTGGAGGCCGCTGCGCTCAGCGAGCACACCGTGTTCATCATCGATGCCTCCGGGTCGATGGCTGCGCTGGATGGCCACCCGGATCGGTTACAGGAGGCCACCGACCGAGCAATCGAGCTGCGAGCGCAGCTTCCCACTGATGGAATTGCCTCAGTGCTGATCGCGTCGGATCGACCGCGCGTCGTGCTCACCGCCAACAGCGACCCGGCCGCATTCGCCGCGTCGCTTCGAACCGTCGAAACGACGTCTGGTCACCCGGATTTCGCGGGGGCATTCAGCCTTGCCGAGAGCCTCGACACCAGCAGCGCAGACATCGGCTTCGTGCTACTCAGTGATGGTGGCTTGACCGCCGACGAAGAGAAACTGATGCCGCCGGGCACTCGCTACGAAAAGATCGGTGCCGAGAACACCAACCGTTCCGTCACGCGCGTCGACGTCGAGCCACGCGGCAGCGGTCTACACGCCCGAGTCACCGTCCGTAACTTCGGTGACACGGCCGTCACCCAAACGTTGCGGCTCGACGTCGACGGCGTCACCCAGAACGAGCAACCCGTGGCCATCGGAGCGCGCGGCGCCGCGACGGTCGATGCTGATCTGCCACCGGGCGAGCGAGTCGAGGCATACCTTGACGGTGGCGACCTTCTTGCAGCCGACGACGTGGGAGTCGCCGTCGGTGCTCGCCGCCCAGATCTGAAGGTACTGATCGCGGGCGATAGCCGATTTTGGCAGGAGCTGTTCACGTCGATGCCCGGCGTCGAGGTCAGCCTCGCGGACGTCGGCTCGGGCGAGGCAGCACCCGACGGTGACGGTTTCGACGTCGTGGTCTATTCCGGCGTCGCAGTCCCGCCTGCACCAAAGGCGGCGTTCCTCGCAGTGGCCTCGCCGTCTGGTGTCGACGGTGTGACCGCGATCGGAGAGGTGGAGACCCCGGCAGTCACACTGCTGCGCAGCACCGATGCATTGCTTTCCGACGTCGATCTGACCCAGGTGGCCATCAGCAGCGCTGTCCGTGTCACCACCTCACACGCCGTCGAAGTGTTGGTGGCAGGCGAAAACGCCCCACTTCTCCTGCGCGGTGAGTCAGGCGGGCACCGCTTCGCGTACCTCTCATTTGCACTTGCAAACTCGAACCTGCCACTGCAGGTCGCGTTCCCGATTCTCGGTGACCGGCTGCTCACCGAACTCAGCGGAACCGCACTGGCCACAACCTCGAGCACAGTCGGCGCTGCCTTGCCCATCGACCCTTCAACCAGCGGATCGGTCATCGGTCCGGATGGGCAACGGCGATCCTTCGCGGTGGGTGAACCGACGATGAAGGCCACCAGCGCCGGATTCTGGGTGATCGAAGTAGCCGGCCAAAAGGATCGATTGGTAGCCGTCAACCCCGCCGTCGATGAGAGCGACATCGCGCCGCGCGAAACCCTGGTGTCCCCGGTCAGCGATGTCGCTCGCCAGATCACCCCCGCTCGCACCGAACACTCACTGCTGTGGCTCGTCGTCGCCCCCCTGTTGGCATTGCTGCTGCTGGAGCTGTGGTTGGCGTGGCGCTCGCTAGGTGTCGGACGACGCCAGTGGCGCTTCGCCGTCACTCTTCGAGTCGTCGTCGCGGCGCTGCTGATCGGCGCTCTGCTGGCACCATCGGTCCGTCGTTCCAGCGACCGAGTCGCCACCGTGTTCGTCCTCGACGGTTCCGCATCGCTCGGCCCGGCGGGCGACGCCGCAGCGCTCGCGTGGTTGGATGCATCGCTTGCGGAGCGCCCTGACGAAGCCCTCAGCGCGGTCGTCGTCTTCGGTGGCGATGCGCGCCTCGACCGAATCTTGGAACAGTCATCGAGCTTCGATGGCCCGGCCGTGGTCATCGACGAGAGTGCCACAGACATCGCAACCGCCCTGCGGCTCGGTGGGGCGGTTCTGCCCTCTGACGCCAAACGCCGCGTGGTAGTCATCAGCGACGGTCGTGTCACGGACGGCGACGCCATCCCTGAAGCACAGCAGTTGGGAGCGAGCGACGTACAGGTGGATGTCCATACGATCGACACCGCGGCCGGCACGGACGCCGCTCTCGCCAGCATCGACGTTCCCCGCCTCGCTCGCGTCGGCGACGCCATCACCGTCACGGTCAACGTTGTTGCCACTCAGGCAGGGCCGGCAACGGTCACACTGCGTCGAGACGGCAGCGATATCGGCACCCAGCGCGTCGACCTGGCCGCGGGTACCAACGCAATCACGTTCACCGACAACGCCGGCGACACCCCGGCAGCGGTGCTGCGCTACCAGGCCGTCGTCACCACAGTCGGCGACGCACAACCCAAGAACGATGCCGCGTTCGCAGCGGTGCCAGTCGATGGTCCGGCCCAGGTTCTGATCGTCGAAGGCACGGGCGGAGAAGCAGCAACCATTCGTGCGGCGATCGAGGCCGGCGGAATCGGCACAAGGGTGATTGGGCCAGCCGAAGTTCCCGATGTGCAGCAGTTGGCAACGTATGCCGGCATTGTCCTGGTCAACGTGCCAGCGACCGCGTTCACCGGCCAGCAAATCGAAGCGCTGAGCGTGGCCGTTCGCGACCTGGGTCGCGGCTTGGTCACCATCGGGGGAACCCGCAGCTACGGCGTCGGCGGCTACCGCGACTCACCCCTCAGCGATTTGCTGCCGGTCGATAGCGAGATACTCGATCCCAAACGCCGAAAAACTGTCGCTGAAGTGCTCTCGATCGACACATCCGGCTCGATGGCAGCGTGTCACTGCGACGGCGGGTCGATGAATGCGAACGTTCAACAGGGTGGTGTCAACAAGACTGATATCTCGCGGGCGGCCGCCGAACGAACCATCGAGGCGCTGACGCAGAGCGATCAGATCGGTGTGATGGCATGGACCGCCGGCACCAGTTGGGTCATCGACCTGCAGTCGTTGCCTTCGCAGGAGGTGATTGATGAGGGGCTTGGCAAGTTGCGCCCCAACGGAAACACCAACCTGATGATCGCCTTGGATGAGCCGGCGGAGAAGCTGCTCGAGACCAACGCCGAACTGAAGCACATCATCGTCTTCACGGATGGTTTCACCGATGTCCAGATCATCGACCGGCTGGCGGATCGGGCCGCTGAATTGTTCGACCAGAGCGGCATCACGGTGTCGGTTCTGGCCACCGGCGAGGGTGCCGCTCCCTCGCTCGAAAAGATCGCGGTCGCGGGGCACGGCCGTTTCTACCCTGGCACCAACCTTGCCGACGTCCCACAGATCATGGCCGAAGAGGCCGTCATCGCCAGCCGCGACTTCATCAACGAGGGAGCGTTTCTCCCGGAGGTCACTTCCAACGATCCAGTCGTCGCTGAGCTGACGGCCTCGCCCGAGCTCTTGGGATATGTCGCCACCACCGCCAAACCGGAGGCGGCCACGCTGCTGCGCATCGGTCCCGACCGCGACCCGCTGTTGGCCTCATGGCAGGCCGGCTTGGGCAAGGTCAGCAGCTGGACGAGCGACGCGAGCGCGGCGTGGTCACAGAAATGGGCGAACTGGGATGGATACGTGGACTTCTGGAGCCACGTCGTCAAGGGCACGTTCCAACAGGGTGATTCGGCGGGCGCCGCTCAGGCGCAGGTTTCCAACGGGCGGCTGGCCATCAGCGTCGAGGGTGCCAACAACTTTCCAGACGGTTCCGTTGCGACCGCCACCGTGGCCGGGCCGGACGGCCAGCGCTATGAGGTCGCTCTCGACCGCGTCGGTGGCAACAGATTCGAGGCCGAGATGCCTGCGACACGCAGCGGAACGTACGCCGTTGGCGTCAACGTCACCAACAAGGGCGCAACGGTGCTGGCCGGCAGCACGCTGGCCAGCGAGAGTTATCCGGCCGAGTACGCGCCGGGAACTTCCGATGTCGCGCTGATGGCCAAGCTTTCGGCGCAAACCGGGGGTCGTGGAGAGATCGCGGCAGATCAGGCGTGGGACACGTCGGGCCTCACCTCGGGCTATCGACGGCTTGCCTTGGCCGGCCCGTTCCTATTACTTGCAGCGCTCCTGTGGCCATTGGCAGTCGCGCTCTCACGACTCTCCGTTCGCGGCGCCACAGTCGCCGGCGCACGTGGTGGACTCGCCACTGCCGGCAAGAGAGTTCGTCAGGCACTCCCCCGGCTGGGGTCGCTCGATCCGGACAATGGTCCTACGGCGTCATCACCAACAACCCGAGCCTCAGCCGCTCCGCCCAACCCTTCGCCAACGTCGGCGCGCTCTCCGGCGAAGGCCGGCACACAGACGGCCGCGGTCAACGAGTTGTTGGCGAAGAAACGAGCTCGTCAGTCCGGCGGTGGCGACGACGAAAACGCAAGGACGGACTGAGCACTCCAACGGTCGTCAGCATCGCACCGACCCAGACTGCCCACATCAGCGGGCGCTGGCGGACGATGACGCGTACGAACCCAGCGTCGTTGGCGCTGATCAGCGTGACTTGAATGTCGCGCCACGGGCGAGTCACCATCGCCGTCTCCGCCAGCACACCCCCGCGCTCCGGATACGCCACCAACGACGGGCGCAGGACAAAGTGCTCGACCTCCAAGGTGGCGACGACGGCTTGGACATCGGTGCGTGGCCCAGGTTGCACTGTCACGCCGTGACCGGTGATTTGCAGCCCGGCAGCGCGCACCGTCTGCCCGTCTGCCACTCCGACGTCCGCTTCGCGGTCGAACGTGGTGGCTGCCAACCCGACGACCAGCACCAGTAGGCCGACGTGCGCCAGGCGAGCATGCCGCGTTCTGAGTCGAAGGACCAGAAAGGGCAGCGTCACGAGCGCCACCGGGCCGATTGTGCGCGAGAAGAACACGCCGCGGACGGCCGCTGGGGTGCCGGCAGAAATGCCTACAACCAACGGTGCCAGTGTGCCAATGGCGACCAGTGTGAGCGTGGCAACCGCTGCGACGGCGGCCGCCTGCGAGGCAGCCGTCTGGTCACTGGCAGTCACCGATCGCGTCAGTGCCAACAGCGCAGCCACACTCACGCAGGCGACGGCGAGCAACACCCAGCCAACGCTGGTTTGCTCAGCGAAGCCGTGGACGGAGGGTGTGACGCCCGAGCGAACCAGGCATGCACCGAGCAATGTGAAAGCCCAGGGCACCAGCGCGAGGCGGGGCCGATTGTGCAGATGGAGCGCGATGACCGCCGCCAGCCAGACCATCAGCGATGTGTTCTCCACCGGGTCCCACGCCCAGTACCCGCCCCAGCCCTGCTCCACGTAGCTCCACAGGCCACCGAGCGCCATCGCGAGCGTCACGATCCCGATTGTGCGACACAGCCACACCTTGGTCGGGGCGCCATCCAGTACCGCCATCGCGACAGCGAGGCTGCACCCGAGCCCGACGTAGAGCAGCGGAGGATGCACCGCCATCGCGGGGTGCTCAAGTATCGGGTTCAAGCCAAAGCCGCGAAGTGCTGGCGTGTCGAGCCGGTCAAAGGGACTTGCCCACACAAGGTCGGTGATCGCTACCGCTGCGACGGTCAGCGCTCCGAACCACACCGCCGCCGGGCGTTGCATCCGACAAGCGGCGACCGACGCGACCAGCCCGAGCACCCCTGCAAAGAGAAGCAGCGAACCCTCGCTGCCGCCCCAGACCCCGGCGAGGCGGTAGTACCACGGCGCGTCTCGGCGGCTCTGACCAGCGACGTAGCTCCACTGCAGCTCGTTGTTGAGGAACGCAATCGCCAACCGAGCAAGCGCCACCCAGACCACAGCGGTGACGGCCCACAGGGCACTTCGAGCAGCGGAAGCGGGGCGCACTGCGTCAGTCTGGTCTGCGCGACTAGGTCCTACTCAGCAGCAGCGTCCAGCCGGCGCAGCCTCCACCGCTGCGGGATCGTCGACTGTGGTGCAACAACCACCATCGACCTCGAACATGGACTCGGCCGGGGCCAACACCGTGTAGATCTCGAAGTCGGTCGGCCCGCCCTCCACCCAGAACTTGTCCTGCACGGCATAGCAGCAGGTGGTTTCGCTTTCGACCACACTTCCTAGGCCTGCAGCGGTAATCCGAGCATGCTCGGACACCACTTCCTCACGAGTCTCCACCTCCACCCCGAGGTGGTTGAGCGAACCCTGCTCCGCGTCAGCGTTCTCGATCAGCACCAGCTTCAGCGGTGGCTGCGCGATGGCAAAGTTGGCATAACCCGGCTTCACCTTCGCGGGCGCCGTGCCGAACAGTGTGGTGTAATGAGCAATGGCATCATCCAGGTTGGTGACGTTGAGGGCGAGCTGCACGCGTGACATCTGATCTCCTTGGGAAGCCGCCAGTCGATGACAGGCGATGTATATTGACGAATGTCGATACACTAGCAACGTATTGATGTTTGTCAATACGATTCGCCAGATTTTCGAAGGATCATTGCGATGGCTCGGAGAACTCCCCTACAACCAGCGACGACGGCGAGTAAGGGCTGCTGCGGCTCGCTCACCGACTCCGCTCTGACCACAGACGACGCGGAGTCGATGGCGCACGCGTTTGCGGCGCTGGCCGACCCCATCCGGCTGCGCCTGCTGTCGCTCATCGCGACAAGTAGCAGTGGTGAGGTGTGCGCCTGCGATCTCGTCGAGCCGTCCGGCAAGAGCCAGCCAACTGTCAGCCACCACCTCAAGGTCTTACGCGAGGCCGGGTTGGTAGAGGCCGACAAGCGCGGCATCTGGATGTGGTACCGGGCGGTACCGGACCGGATCGCCGAGGTTCGCGACGTCCTGGGCTAGAAGAGGCGAGCGGTGAGTTTCTTGCGGTAGACCGCAACGCGTGGGTCGGCGGGACCCATCAACTCCAGGAGGTCGACATACTGTTGGCGGGCGACCTCGTCTGCCTTCACCTGATCCAGCAGGGCCGTCAGCGTGGCCTCGTGGTCGTCGTCGGGCGCTACCTGCACTCGCGCTGACGCAGCGGCGTGGCGAGTGCGGTCGGTCTCGGGGATGCGCGCCAGGAACTGGAGCGCCTGCTCGTTCTCGCCACGCGCGATGAGCAGCTCGGCGAGGCCGACGATCGCGTCCTCATTGCCCGGCTCCAGCTCGAGTGCCTTACGGTACGACCCTTCCGTTCCCTCGACGAGCAGAGCCGCCAACGCGTTCTCGCCTTCTGTCGGAAGCAGCGAATCCACGAACTGCTGCACGATGTGTTCGGGGTAGGCGCCTGTGAACCCGTCGACAACTGCGCCATTCTTCAGTGCATAGACGGCAGGAATCGACTGCACCTCGAAGGCCTGCGAAATTGCTGGATTCTGGTCGGTGTCAACCTTGACGAGGACGACCTTGCCACCGGTCGCGGCGACCACCTTCTCGATGATGGGCCCAAGTGTGCGACACGGCCCACACCATGGCGCCCAGAGGTCGACGATGACCGGGACCTCATGCGATCGATCGATGACCTCGGCCTGAAAAGTTGCGTCGGTGACATCAATGTACTGGGCCTGCGTATCTGCCATACCTCCAGCGTACCGGGGTGACTGCGAGGCAATTCGTCTCATGTCGACGCCCGACTCGC
>JANLPB010000281.1:0-1780 GCA_031366885.1 Ilumatobacteraceae bacterium | reverse complement strand
GGCAGCGTCGGCTGCTGGGAGACAACGGTCAGTCTGCGGGCGCTGCTGTACGACGCGGTTCCCGACCTTGCCGAGGGCCTTCTTCGCGACCGTCGGTTGAGCCCGGAAGCCACCTTGGCGCCCGTTATCGCTCGAGCGTCGGCCAACGATCCGGTTGCGGTCAATGGTCTCCGGACGTTCGGTCGTTGGTTGGGAATTGGCCTCGCGAACATCATCGACACCTTCAATCCCGAGGTCCTCGTGCTGGCTGGCTTCATCCCGTGGGTAGCCCCCTGGGTGATGGAGGAAGCCACGCAGGCATTGTTGGCCAATACGCTGGGCGAGTCCGCCGACCTGTGCCGGGTGGAGCTTTCCACCCTGGGCTTCTCGGCTGCCGCATTGGGTGGGGCGATCCATGCATCAGAGCGTCTGTTCGCCTCGCCGACTCTCGTGCCGATGCCCGTGTCACCAACCTGAAATCCGTTGTTCACGGCCGTGTGATCTTGACGACACGTGTCGAAGAGACTAGGTTGTCGCCGAGTTTGTATGTTCGCCATACAAACTCACGTTCAACCCGGTTGAACGTAATTCATCCATTGAGGGGGAGAATCTCATATGAAGCGCTCTACCAGAGCTGCGATCGTGCTTGGCACGTCGCTCACCATCCTCGCCGCCGCATGCGGCGACGACAACAAGTCCAGCTCCGACACGACTCCGGCGGCTGCCGAGACCACGGTCGCCGCAGCGACCGACACCACACCCGCCGCCACCGGTGGCGGCAAGGTCGGTTTCATCCTTCCGGACTCGGGTTCCTCGGCTCGTTGGGAAGGTTTCGACCGTCCGCTCATCACGGCCGCTTGTGAAGCAGCCGGCATCGAGTGCGACATTCAGAACGCCGAGGGTGACGCTGCCAAGCAGGCCACCATCGCCGACCAGATGATCGCCGACGGCGTACAGGTGCTCGCCATCGTCAACCTCGACAGCGAGTCGGGTGCCGCCATCCAGAAGAAGGCTGCTGAAGCCGGTGTCAAGAACATCGACTACGACCGCCTGACCCTTGGCGGCGCAGCCGATGTCTACGTGTCGTTCGACAACGTCGCCGTGGGTACCGCCCAGGGCGAGGGCATCATCGAGTGCCTCGGTGGCGCCGGCAAGGTGGATGGCAAGAAGATCATCCAGCTCCACGGCTCGCCCACCGACAACAACGCAACACTGTTCAAGCAGGGCTACCAGGCCGCCATCGAGGGCTCCGGCCTGGTGACTGTCGGCGAGGAAGCCGTCCCGGATTGGGACAACGAAAAGGGTGGCGTCATCTTCGAGCAGCTGCTGACCGCAGCCGGCGGCTCGGTTGACGGCGTGCTCGTCGCCAACGACGGCCTCTCGCTTGCCGCTCAGGCAGTGCTTGCCGACGCAGGCCTCGAGGCCAAGACCACTGGCCAGGACGCCACGGTTGATGGTCTTCGCGCCATCCTTCAAGGCACCCAGTGCATGACCGTCTACAAGCCCGTCGTCAAGGAAGCAGAGGGCGCAGTTGCGGCCGCTGTGGAACTGCTCGCCGGTGGCGCAGTGACGGCCAACGCAACCATCAACAACGAAGTGAAGGACATCCCGTACGTCCAGGCTGCTGTCACTTCGATCTTCATCGGTCAGGTCAAGGACGTCGTCGCCGACAAGTTCGTGTCCCGCGATGAAGTCTGCAAGGACATCGAGGATCTCTGCACCGCCAACGGCATCTGATTGCTGTTGTCAGTCACCTCGACTGAAGAAAACGAATGAGTTGAGTGTGGCCGCCTCCATATGG
>JANLPB010000280.1:0-8134 GCA_031366885.1 Ilumatobacteraceae bacterium | reverse complement strand
TGGGACGTGCCCGTCGAACTCGTGACGCAATCGCCGGCGCAATATTGGGAGATGATCAGCGAACACGTGTCGCTCGCAGTTGCCGCCCTGCGCGCGGTCGACGGTGCGGCACGAGAGCGAATTCGGGAGGTGGCCGAAATGGCCGTCAGCCAGTATGAGAAGGATGGAGAAGTTCGCGTCCCCGGAGTCGCGCGCTGCATAGTGGGAACGAAACCGGCGTGAGCGTTGACAGGTGCCCTCACCGGCTCATCGCCGGTGGCGCCATGAGGGCGGCCATGTTGGCGGGGTCGAAGAAGTCCGCGGGGGACAGCGTCCCGGCCGTAATGCTGACGAAAGCGTCCATCGCAGGTTAGTTGCCGTAGATGCCTCCGAGTAGCTGCTGAAGATCTGCGGTGGGCGGTTCGAGAGTGGCGAGTTGCGCGGTGAACTCGTACATCGGCATCGACTCTGCGTCGCGGTGTGCCTGGTAGCCCTTTATCGCGTCGGCAAACGCCGCGCGACCAGCGAACGTTGCGTCAAGGGCGTCTGAGCACAGCTCGGCATCTCGAAACGCATTGCTGATTCCTTGCGCGGTGATCGGGTCCTTGGTGTAGCCGGCATCGCCGACGAGTGCCCAGCCGGGTCCGTAGGTCGTGCGGAAGAAGTTGGGAACCGGGCGTCCGTGGAAGCGGTCGACGCGCGTTGCGGAACGGACGCGCTCAGCGAAATTGGGGGACATTTCGAGGGTGGTGAAGAAGTTGCCCTCGACGTCTGCCTTGAACGCAGCGTGCTCGGCGTAGGGCCAGCCGAGCACGACCAGGGTGAGTCCGTCGTTGGTCGGCATTGCCGCCCAAGCCGCAATCGGGGCGCGGGCCAGCGCCGCAGTTGCCCGCAGGTACGGCCCAGGGTGTCGAGTGGCGCAGCCGACCAGCCCATCAACCGCCTTCGCCGCTTCGTGACAGTTGCCCGCCGCGATCTGTGCGTCCACGAGCGAAGCCCACAGCGTTCCAGCCCCGACGCTGGTGGGATCGACCTCGCCCAACGCGCGCGTGAGCACAACAATCGCGAGAGTCGGTTCGCGTCGCTTGAGAAAGGTCGCGGCGAGTGGGACTGCTGCCTCGACATCGGTGTCCAGACCTCGCAGAAGCTGTTCGGCTTCCTCGAAGCGACCCTGTCGGACGCGTAGATCCGCCAGCCGCACGAGTGCACCTGGCTGAAGCCAGCTGTGCCCGAGACTCCAAATGCGCACCGCGGCGCTGAGCGTAACGTCCGCTTCCCCCATCGGCCGGCCGCGGTGAGCGAGCCCCCGTAGTGCGTCCGGCAGAACGCCGCCACGGCGGGCAGATTACGGCTAGCAGCGATTTCCTCGCCGACCTTGATCCACTGATCCGCCCGTTCAACGTCATGGGCGTACTCGCATGCAGCAAACAGTTGACAGAAGATCTCCTCGACCACAGCGAAATCATCGACGTCGCGTCCGGCCATCGCCGCCAAGGCCTCGTCGAGCAGCAACATGCCCTCATCAACCCGATCGTCGTGAACCAGGCTCGCGCCAAGGTATGCCAGCGTCGCGAACTCGAGTGAGGAGTCACCGGCTTGACGAGCATGTCGAAAGGTGGAAGCGCCTCAGGCGCCCGCGCGTATCGACCTCCGAACAGCGCAGCCAGGGCCTGGGTAACAGCGAGCGTGTAAGTTCGGCCCATGTTGCCCCCCGATCTCGATGCGGCACTGGCGGCCGCGCACAGTTCGTACTCGGATCGTCGGCCGCGGTCGGCCGCGCTGGCTCTCGCCGCCGCGAAGGTCATGCCCGGCGGGAACACCCGCACAGTGCTGCACTTCGACCCGTTTCCCTTTCGCGTTGATCGTGCTGAAGGCTCAGTGTTGATCGATGTCGACGGGCACCGCTACGTCGATCTCCTTGGCAACTACACGGCCGGCCTATTCGGCCACCAGGTTCCTGTGGTGCGCGACGCGATCGTCGCCCAGCTCGATCGTGGTTGGGCGATCGGCGCGACGCATCCACTGGAGGTGGAGCTGGCGGAGCTGATCTGCGGGCGGTTCGAATCGGTCGAGCAGGTGCGCTTCACAAACTCGGGCACCGAGGCGAACCTGATGGCAATCGCAGCAGCGATCCACATCACTGGGCGAAGCAAGGTGGTGGTGTTCGAGAACGGCTACCACGGTGGAGTGCTGACCTTCGCGCACGGTCCTGGTCCGCTGAACGTTCCGCACAACTTCGTCGTGTTGCCCTTCAACGACGGGCCCGCAGTTGAAGCCGCGTTCGCAGCTGCCGGCTCGAACATTGCGTGCGTTCTCGTTGAGCCCGTGCAGGGCTCGGGAGGCTGCATCCCCGCCGAGCCGCACTTCCTCGACGCGCTGCGCCGACTCTGCACCGACCACGGCAGTGTCCTCATCTTCGACGAGGTGATGACGTCGCGTCTTCACCCCGGCGGTGCGCAAGCCCTGTTCGGCGTGGTGCCGGATATGACCACTCTTGGAAAGTACCTGGCCGGCGGGATGACATTCGGCGCCTTCGGCGGACGCCGCTCGATCATGGCTGCGTTCGACCCTGCGCAGGGCGGCGCGCTGTCACAGGCGGGCACGTTCAACAACAATGTCGTGTCGATGGCGGCCGGAGTCGCGGCGCTGCGCGATGTGCTCACTCCAGAGGCGCTCGTTGCGCTCAACGGCCGAGGCGACGAGCTGCGCGAACGGTTGAGTGTCACGTTCGCCGGCGCGGGGTTACCGATGACGGTGACGGGCGTCGGCTCGATGTTCAACGTGCACGCCGACGATGACAGGTGGGTGGAGTTGTTCTTTCACGCGATGCTCGACGTTGGCTTCTACATCGCCCGGCGCGGAATGATCGCGCTCGCAATGGACGTGACCGACGAGCAGTTGGACGACTTCATGGCAGCGGTTGAGCGGTGGGCAGCCGACCGCTCGTCTGAGTAAGTCAGCGCCCTGGGCCTTGCGTGTGACGCATCCCAGTTGTAGTCTCATTGCATGACAATGACTCAGATGGCAATACGGATCGCCGAAGCGGACGCTGCCGAGCTCGATGCCGAAGCATTGGAGCGGAGTACGACTCGTTCCGAGCTTGTCAGGCAAGCAGTTGCTGAGCACTTGATGCGTCGGCGGCGTCTCATCGACCCGTGGTCGGCATTGGCCGCCGAGGGCAAGCTCATCCCGGCGACGCGAACCTTGGATCTCACGGTGCCGCTGCCGACGTTGGAAGGCGCGTCGATGTCGGAGCTTCTCGCAGCGGATCGTGCTGAGCAGCGGTACTGACGGGTGGCGGTATACCTCGATACATCCGCCGCAGTGAAGCTGGCAGTAGTCGAACCGGAGTCCGAGGCGCTGCGGGCGTTCTTGTCCGGTTGTCACGATGGGTTTGTCTCGAGTTCGTTACTCGCAGTTGAGCTTCGACGGGCAGCTCTTCGGGCCAAGGATCCGGAGATGGCGCTTGCCGCAGTCTCTCAGGTCATCCCAGCGATTCGTCTCGTCAGAATCGACGACGAGGTGATCGCGCAGGCAGGCATCTTGATGCCGCCCTCGCTCCGCTCTCTCGATGCCATCCACTTGGCGACGGCGCTCTTACTCGGAGCCGCCGTCGAGACAATGATCTCGTACGACACACGATTGGCGCACGCCGCCACGTACGCAGGCATCGACGTTCGATTCCCCGTGTGACGCAGTACGTCTGCGGGGTCGTGGCTGGGGTGGGCTAACTTTTTGCAATGTCACTTACCGGACGTTGCCTGTGTGGTCAGATCACCTACGAGATCACGGGCGATCTCATAGCCACGGCGGTGTGTCACTGCGACCATTGTCAGCGACAGAGCGGCGCTGCATTTTCGGTGAACCTCGTCGTGCACGAAAGTCAGATGAACGTGTCGGGCGACCTCAAGACCTATGAGGATCGCGGCGAGAACGACGACGCGGTCTACGTGTATCGCCGCTTCTGCGGCAACTGTGGATCGCCAATTTTCTCCGCCCTGATGGTTCCCGCTGGTGTGCTCGCAGTGAAGGCCGGGACCCTCGACGATCGCTCGGAGGTCACACCCACCGTCGAGGTGTGGTGTGAACACAAGCAACCGTGGGTGGATCTTCCTGGCATGGCAGTCTCGCTGGCCCGCGAGTAGTCGAGCTGCCATGTTCGACATCGTGATCCGTGGGGGCACCGTCATTGACGGAACCGGTGGCCCGGCCCGCACCGCTGATGTGGCAATCGTCGGCAATCGAATTGTCGAGGTGGGGACGGCGGAGGTCGGCACAGTCGAGGGTCGCGGTGCGCGGGAGATCGACGCGACGGGAGCGATTGTCACGCCAGGCTTCGTCGACGTCCACACGCATTACGACGGTCAGGCCACGTGGGACACGCGCATGCAGCCGTCCTCCGGCCACGGCGTGACCACAGTTGTCGCGGGTAACTGTGGTGTGGGTTTTGCGCCCGTGCGCGTCGCAGATCGATCGATGCTGGTCGAGCTGATGGAGGGCGTGGAGGACCTGCCCGGTGTCGTGTTGCACGAGGGCCTTTTGTGGGAGTGGGAATCGATCGGCGACTATCTCGACGCGCTCGGTCGACGGTCGTACGACATCGACATCGCCGCCCAGGTCTGCCATGCGCCGGTGAGGGTGTACGTGATGGGAGAGCGGGGCGCGAACCGTAAGGTGGCAACGCCCGACGAGGTTGCCGAAATGGGCCGCATCGCCGCTGCCGGCATCCGTGCGGGCGCGCTTGGCTTCACCACCTCGCGCACCCTCAACCACCGCACCAGCAAGGGTCAGCCCACGCCGACGCTCACCGCCGCGTGTGATGAGCTGGTCGGCATCGCTCGCGCCATTGGCGAGACCGGCCAAGGCGTGTTGCAAGTGGTATCCGACTTCACCGAGGCGGGGGAGGGCGAGACGCTGCTGGAGATGATGCGAGCTTCGGGTCGGCCGCTCTCGTTCTCGCTGCTGCAGACGGCGCCGGGCCCGGGCTATCGCCGAAAGCTGGAGCTACTCGAGCGGGCCAACGCCGAGGGATTGTCGATGCGCGCACAGGTGGCTGCTCGCGCCGTAGGTCTACTGGTCGGGTTGCAGGGCACGGTCAACCCGCTGGCCCGCTGCCCGGAGTACCAGGCGGTTGCCGACCTTCCGCTCAACGAGATCGCACGTGTTCTGTCGCAGCCCGAACGACGTGCGCTGCTGATCGAGGAAGCCCGCTCCGCTGGCGGCATTCCGCTCGAGAAGGTCTTCGTGCTCGACGAACGGCCCGACTACGAACCGACCTCGAACGACAGCGTTGCCGCTCGTGCGGCGCGCATGGGTGTCGACGCGGTGGCGTTCCACGTCGACCAGTTGTTGGCAGACGAAGGCCGCGCGCTGCTCTACGTCCCGTTCCTGAACTACAACGACCACAGCCTCGACGCTGCCCGCGAGATGCTGGCGCACGAGTTCACCATCCCGGGCCTCGGCGACGGCGGTGCGCACGTCGGCACGATCTGCGACGCCAGTTTCCCCACGTCGCTGTTGACGCACTGGGCGCGCGACCGCACTCGTGGGCCGCTGCTGAATCTTGCGTTCCTCATCCAACGCCAGTGCAGGTCCACGGCGCAAGCAGTTGGTCTGCTCGACCGCGGCCTGCTGGCGTCTGGTTACAAGGCTGACCTGAACATCATCGACTTCGACGGCTTGTCGCTCTCCCGGCCACACATGGTGCACGACCTGCCAGCGGGCGGAAAGCGTTTGATGCAGGAGGCGACGGGTTACCTGCACACCATCGTCTCCGGCGTCGAAACCTACGTCAACGGCGAGGCGACCGGCACCTTGCCCGGGCGGCTCGTCCGCGGGCAGCAATCGCCGAGCTGACTCAGTCGGTTGACCAGTCGGGGCTATACGCCTCGCGGGGTTGAATGGGTCCCTTGTCAGCGTGCCGCCGCAGTTCGAGCTGACCGAGCTGGTTGCGGTGGACCTCGTCGGGCCCATCCGCCAGACGAAGCAACCGCGCCGTGGCGTACATGGCAGCCAGCCCGTAGTCGTTGCTCGTGCCGGCGCCGCCGAACGCCTGAATTGCCCAGTCGACGACGCGGCACGCCATGTTCGGCGCCGCAATCTTGATCATCGCGATCTCTCGCCGCGCCTGCTTGTTGCCAACGGTGTCCATCAGATACGCCGTCTTCAGCGTCAGCAGCCGCGTCTGTTCGATGGCGATGCGCGACTCGGCAATTCGTTCGAGCGTCACGCTCTGCTCGGACACGGGACGGCCGAACGCAACTCGGTGCTGCGTGCGCTGGCACATCATCTCCAGCGCACGTTCGGCCAGGCCGATGAGCCGCATGCAGTGATGGATGCGACCCGGCCCCAGTCGCCCTTGCGCAATCTCGAAGCCGCGGCCCTCGCCCAGAAGCATGTTGCTGACGGGTACGCGGACATCCGTGAACTGCACCTCCGACGCGCGGTCGGGCATGCCATAGAAGTTGAACACCGGCAGCGGGCGGATCACCTCTACGCCGGGAGTGTTCTTCGGAATGAGGATCATCGATTGCTGGCGGTGACGCTCGGCATTGTCCGGGTCTGACTTGCCCATGAAGATGATGATGGTGCAGCGCGGATCGGTGGCGTTCGTGGTGTACCACTTGCGTCCGTTGATGAGGTACTCGTCGCCGTCGCGAATGATCGAGCTCTCGATGTTGGTGGCGTCGCTCGACGCGACGGCAGGTTCGGTCATCGCGAACGATGAGCGGATCTCGCCCGCCAGCAGCGGCGTCAACCATTCGTCCTGCTGCTCGGTTGTTCCGTAGCGAGCCAGCACCTCCATGTTGCCAGTGTCGGGAGCGGAGCAGTTGAACACCTCGGGTGCAAGATGCGAGCGGCCCATCACCTCGCACAACGGTGCGTATTCGAGATTGGTAAGGCCGGCGCCCTGGGCGCCATGAGCCAGGAAGAGATTCCACAATCCGGCCGCGCGTGCGAGTGGTTTGAGCTCCTCCACCACGGGCCACACTGCCCACGGGCCAAGCTCCATCGATTCGCGAAAGAACCGATCCTCGTTCGGGTACACGTGCTCGTCCATGAAGACCTCGAGCCGCTGGCGAAGTTCGCGGGTGCGCGCATTCTCGTCGAGGTCCATTGAATTCTTCCTTTTTCGGTGGGTGAGGGCTAGTGGGTCGGGGTTGGTTGCGCCTTGGCGCGCTCGGTGTGTGTGTTCGTGCGGAGACGCTCGATCCAGCGCCGACGCCGCTCGACCTGAACGACCGAGACCGACTTGGCCATGTCGCTGTCTCCTCGTTCGAGGGCATCGAGCAACATTCGTTGGTGCGCGAGCGCGATATGTCGGCGGTCGGGTTCGGCGCTCAGCCATGCGCGGCGGACGTTCTCTCCGCGCATCTGCAGTGCGCGGAGAATCGAGGCGAGGGTCTCGTTCCCGGACGCGTCGTACACCAGCGCCGCGAACTGATCGTGGAGGCGGGCAATGTCGTCGGGATCAACGGCCTTCTCGATGTGACTGATCACATCGCGCATCTGGGCAAGTTGGCTTTCTGTCACGCGTTGGGCCGCGAGCGCTGCTGCTGGTGGCAGCAACAGTTGACGCACCTCGATGACCTCGTCGAGGCCCTTTTCCTGGAAGAGCTCCATCGCGAACACCATGCCGGCCAGCAGTTCGCTGGGCGCCAAGCTGGTGACGTACGTGCCGTCACCCCGACGAACATCAAGCACGTTGATCTCTGACAGCGCCCGAACTGCTTCGCGCAGGGACCCGCGCGACACGCCGAGGTGGTCCGCCAGTTCCTGCTCGGGCGGTAACCGGTCGCCCGGCGCGAGCTCACCGGTCACGATCATCGAGCGGATGCTCTGGATCGCCTTGGTCGTGACACTCACTACAAACCTCCAATGTTTGGGTGACCGGAGCACTGTCTTGGCCGGCCCCATCATTACCCAGCGCGGACCAACAGTTGTTAATGTGCCGCCAAATTGACCGATTGTCGGCGTGTCGGGAAGATTGGCGCCACGGCGAGTGCTTGTTGCAGTGCGGCGCCCCCGTCCCGAACATCTGATGTCTGCTGACTACGATGTCGCCATGGCCTCGCCCCTTCACGACATGCCGCTCCTGCCTCACCTCATCATTCGTAGCCTCAACGCGCACGATGAGGCGCCGTGCATCTACCTC
>JANLPB010000245.1:0-10783 GCA_031366885.1 Ilumatobacteraceae bacterium | reverse complement strand
CGAGCTCAACCCCGTGTTGAACGCAGTCATCGAGACGAATCCCGATGCGCTCCAGATCGCCAAGCGGCTGGACCGCGAGCGCAGGGCCGGCCGCGTACGCGGACCGCTCCACGGCATTCCCGTCATCGTCAAGGACAACATCGCTACCGAGGACGACATGGAGACCACGGCAGGTTCGTTGGCGCTCGTCGGCAGTCGTGTGCCGGCCGATGCGTCGCTGATCCGTCAGTTGCGCGAGGCCGGAGCCATCATCCTGGGCAAGGCCAACCTGTCGGAGTGGGCCAACTTCCGCGGCTTCGCTCCGATCAATGGCTGGACAGCGCGGGGCGGATTCACTCGGAACCCCTACGATCTCAGCCTCGACCCGTGTGGATCGTCGTCCGGATCGGCCGCGGCGGCGGCGGCCAGCTTGTGCGCCGTTGCCATCGGAACCGAGACTGACGGGTCCATCACGTGCCCGTCGGGCGAACAGTCGCTGGTCGGCATGAAACCCACAGTCGGGCTCGTGTCGGGCAGCGGGATCATTCCGCTCGCCCATTCGCAGGACACCGCCGGGCCTATGACCCGGTCGGTGCGCGACGCAGCGTTGCTGATGGACGTCATCCGTGTGCCTGGTTCAAAGGTCATGGGGCACCGCGTGCCGCGCTCGTACACGGACTCTCTCGATAAGCACGCGTTGCGCGGGGCAAAACTTGCCTACGACCGTCGCTACGTTCAAGGCGATTTCGGTCCGGGTGACGACGCGATCACGGCGGTGCTCGACGAAGTCGTCGAACAGTTGCGCCAGCACGGAGCCGAGATCATCGACGTCGAATCGGCGGATCCGACGGCTCCCGACGAGAACGGGCGTATCCCAGGCGATGACGAGTTCACCGCGTTGCTGTTCGAGTTCAAGGTGCAGATCGCGGAATACCTGGCCACTCTGGGAGATACCGAGGTCCGCACCCTTGCCGACCTGATCCAGTTCAACATCGACCACTGCACCGAGGAGATGAAGTGGTACGGACAGGAGATCTTCGAACTGGCCGAAGCGACCAGCGGCGATCTGACGGACCCCGAGTTCCTTGCCGCGACGGCGGCAAAGCAGAACTTCGGCAAGCGGGTCATCAACGGGTTCCTGGACCAGGGCTTCGATGCGATCCTCTCGACGGCATATGGATACGGCACCTCCCCGCCCGCCATCAGCGGATACCCCAGCATCAACGTGCCGGTCGGCTACACACCCACCGGTCGTCCCGTCGGCATGTTGCTGGCGTCGGGGTTCATGATGGAACCCACGCTGTTCCGCATCGCCTACGCGATCGAGCAGACGTTGCAGGCCCGCGTCCCACCCACGCTGGCCGGGACCCCGCCGGACGATCCTGCGCCGTTCGATGGCTGTGCAGCCCCTGTGACGGTCTCGTCAGCCAGGGCGGCCACCACACAGGCAGGTCCTCACACGAAAGGTCATACGTTGAGCCGGCACATGCGCAACTGGTGATTCGGGGCCTCGGCCGGCCTCCAGACACCGAGGCTCGCTGACCGCATGAGGGTAGACAGCGTCGCTGATGTGTTGCTCGCGGGCGCGCATCGCTGCCGTTGGGAGCGCGCTGGACATGTCGATCGACACAGTGCAGCGTTCCGTGCGTTGACGGAGTGGGGTCGTCATCAACCTCGGCAATGATGTGGATGTGGCAAAACGATGACGACTCGGAACCGTCGCGTATCCTTGCGTTCAATCGATGGCTCTGGAACG
This sequence comes from Ilumatobacteraceae bacterium, assembly GCA_031366885.1. GTDB lineage: Bacteria > Actinomycetota > Acidimicrobiia > Acidimicrobiales > Ilumatobacteraceae > UBA668. The sequence goes on along the minus strand of JANLPB010000245.1, from coordinate 9,048 downwards.
AGGACGATTGGCGTTGGAATTCTTGCCACGCCTTCATCTCGGCCATGCTCACCATCTCGGCAATCGAGTCGCTTGCGTACCTCGGTGCCGGACCAGTCCAGGACTTGCTCTGCTGCGGCGGGTCGGACGTAGTGATCGACCGAGTCGAGGGTGCCGCTGTCAGAAACCGCAACTTCCGGAAAGCGTTGCGGTGCGCGTGGTTCGATGAGCGCGTAGCACCCGCCGTCGCGGAACGACTGAGGCGATTCGGTGATCCGTACTAGCACGCCATACCTGTAGAAATTTCGGTGATCGGGCGACGCTGGACAGGGAGGACCAGGGACGGCATCATGAACCGGTGGCAGAGCCGACAGCCTTGGTGGACGAGAGCGGCCGCAGGATTGCGGCGGGGGTGCTGAGGTGTATTGCCGCAGCAGTGCTGCTCATTGTCGCTGTTCAGTGGAGCCGGAACCCGATGTGGTCGGGATACACCAACTGCGAAGTGACCGAGGGGGTCTGCCACGAATCACGGATGGAGAGCTACGCGCCGATATCTCTGTGGATCGTCACAGCGGTCGGCACCTTGCTGGTGTGCCTCGTCGCGGTCGCCACTGGGCCGAAGAACTTCCGGTGGCGCATGGTCTGGGCTGTCGCCATTGGTGCGTCTGTCGTTGTGGCGCACAGCAACAACCTGCTGTGGGCAGCGGCCGTGACCGCACTCAGCGTGTATTTGATCGCGTCGACCACCGACGACGTTCCTCTACATGTCCGTCAAGAGCCAGAGCGAGTGTCCGGCGCATAGCTGTCTGTTCAGCCCGGCGTCGGGAGCAAGTAGGCCCGGGAGGACAATCAGGGAACGACTCTCATATCCAGCGCGGTCGGCAAAACCCTGGCACCCGGCACTTCGGAGAGATCACTCCCGGACCCAATGCACACCTTCCGCCCGTCAGCGCGCCGTTGTCACGGGCTCCACCTGGCGCGTCCGCGGCTCCACGAAGACGGCCACTTGATATCAAGACGGATCGCTCTGGGCGATCGGTCCTAGCCGCCTAGCGCAGCGACAGCAGGACGCTGACGACAACGATGCCGATCACGCCGACCCCGAGCATCACCTTGAACCCGGTGGTGATCTGCGACGGCGGCCTCCGATCGCTGTGCGGCGTGGAGGCGGCGAACCTCAGCCGGTCGACGGAACCTTCAAACGTCAGCCCGCTCGATTGCGGGTTCTTCTCCCAGTCCAGCGGTTCACGCGTCATGTCGGTCAGGCTCCTCGTTTCCAGCGTAATCACACGTCGTTGTACGGTCCGGTCAGGCATCGCATCAAAGGGGGGAGCACAACGAGATGAGACCACTTCGATACGCGATCAACGTCACGCTCGACGGCTGCTGCCATCACGAGGCAGGACTCCCCCCGGACGAGGAGTCGATGCGCTACTGGACCGCCGAGATGCATCGGGCCGATGCCCTGCTGCTCGGTCGGGTGACCTACGAGATGATGGAGGCGGCGTGGCGGCGGCCGGCCACCGGCACGTGGCCTGACTGGATGGATGAGTGGGAGATCCCGTTCGCCGAGACCATCGACCGCGCGAAGAAGTACGTCGTGTCGAGCACGCTGAGCGGGGTCGATTGGAACGCCGAGCTGGTGCGAGGCGACGTGGGGCAAGCCGTACATCGGCTCAAGCAGGAGCCAGGCGAGGGCCTGTTCGTGGGTGGCGTGACGCTCCCGCTGGCGTTGGCAGATCTGCGACTGATCGACGAGTACGAGTTCATCGTGCAGCCGGTCCTTGCCGGACACGGGCCGACGTTGCTCGCCGGAATGAACGAGCGCATCCTGCTCGAGCTCGTGGGCCGCCACGAGTTCCGCTCGGGGGCGGTCGCCGTGCGGTACCGGCCCACGTCAGCCACGGCGTGACCTGATTCATCCTGCACGTGACCGCTGTGGACGGTTCAGCTGATGCATTCCTCGTCACACAGCCACCTGCAAGCTCCGCTGATCGCACGCCACTTGCGAATCGGCGCCATTTCCGGCAATCTGCGCCTCATGCCGCCCCTTGACCTGCCGACCTTGATCGTCGCGGACGCGGCCGCGTTCCGAGAGTGGCTTGAGGCCAACACCCACCGCACAGAGGGCGCATGGTTGGTCCTTGCCAAGAAGAACATGATGGGGCCGACCACCCTCACCTACGCCGAGGCTCTCGAGGAGGCGTTGTGTCAGGGATGGATCGACGGGCAAATGCGGGGCCGCGACGCCACGACATTCTCGCAACGATTCACACCCAGACGCCGCACGAGCCAGTGGTCGAAACGAAATGTCGGTATCGCCGAACGGCTGATCGCGGACGGCAGGATGCGGCCCTGTTGTTTGGTTCTCTCAACGCCGCAAACCGCTACGCGGTGCTGTACCGCATCGAGACGGCGAAGCGCGACGACACACGCGCTCGGCGGGTTGCGCAACTGGTAGCGATGCTTGCGCGAGGTGAGACCTTCCACCCCCAGTCGCCGTCACCGCCGAGAATCGGTGGCGGCTTCAACCAAATCTGAAAGAGGAGAACTCACTGCAACTATGCGGGGCGTACGACCACCACGGGAACGGCGGCGGCGTCGAGCACGCTGTTCACCGTCGAGCCGAGTAGGCGTGAACGCAGGCCACCGTGGCCATGTGAGCCCAACACCAGCAGATCGCCATCATGGACCGCTTCGAGGAGCGCGCTCACCGGGCTGGTCTCCGTCAGTTCGCCGGTGACTGTGGCGCCGCACCGTTCCCGGGCGAGCTCGATCGAGCGGGTCAGCGTGCAGTCGGCGTCGACCTCGGTGAGGTCACGGGCTTGTGTCGCGCGGGCATCAACCGGAGCGTAGGCGTACGACCAGCCGTGCACCACGTGCAGGTTGACGCCATGACGGTCGGCTTCGTCGGCGGCCCAGAGGAGCGCAGCGTCGGAGGTTTCAGACCCGTCGACTCCGACGACAACGCGATCTGGCGCGCCGCGGGTGGCAGCGCCGCGGATCACCGCAACCGGGCACGGGCTGTTGTGGACGAGGTGTCGCGGTGTCGTGCCCAGCCAGAATGCGGCTGCGCCGTGGTGGGCGCTGGAGCCCACGACGATGAGGTCGGTGGCAGCGACGTTGGTCAGCAGGGCGCTGGCTGCCGGGCCGGTGCACACCTCGCTCGTCACCGCCAGCAAGGGATGGTCAGCGAGGATCTTCTCGTTCATCAGCGCCGAGGTGGTTGTTGCTGCTTCGCGAATGGCCTCGAAGGCGGCGCCAGAGTTCCAGCCAAGTGCGGCTTCCCCCGACATCACCGGAATCTCCTCGCACGTCACCACGCGCAGCGCGGCACCGCGCACTTCGGCCTCCGTGGCGGCCCATGTCACGGCTTCCGCCGAGGCATCGCTACCGCTGTACCCGACGATCACTGTTTCGCTCATACAGTCATGATCGCTGTGCGGCAGCGACATGGCTAGGGTCCGCAGTCCCAGATGTGAGCAGCCGCGGATGGACAATCACGACGGGGCAGTGAGCGCCGTCGGCGGTGCCCAGTGCGACCGAGCCGAACTGAAGCGTTCGGTAGCCGCTGCGCCCACGCGAGCCCACCACCAGGAGGTCGGCGTCGTTGCTCTCCGCCAGCAACGCCTCAGCTGCAGGGCCATGCACGGCGCGCCGTTCGATAGTGGGTTCGGGGCCGGCCTCGTACAGGTCAGCGGCGAGGTCGGCAATGCATCGCGCGTCGGCCTGGCGCAGGTCGTTGTCGCGCACCGAACGTTCGCCGCCGGCAGGTTGCTGCCACGCATGGACGACCCTCAGCGCCGCTCCATGACGTGCTGCTTCCGCCACCGCCCAATCCAGCGCTGCGGCGGCCGCGTTCGAACTGTCGACTCCGACCACGATGCGCCGCACATGAGCGCGCGGCGTGCCGCGGACCACGACGACGGGGCACGAACCGCGCCGGCCGCTGTTCGAGATCGGCTCGTCGCCGACGATCAGCAGCGTCGCGTCCGCGGCACCGTCAAGCAGTTCGTCGGGGTGCCCGCCAGTGATCGTCACGACTCGCAACGGGCAGTGACGCACGGCGGCCTCACGAGTCGCCCAGGCGAGGGTTGCCTCGTCTGCCGCCGAACCGTCCAGTCCGACGACCAGCCGACCGCGGGAAGGGACCGTGAGTTGCACACCGACCAGCGTGGTGTGCCGTGCCGACTTCAGCTAGGGGCTTACGACCCATTCCCGTCTGCGGGCGGTGGTGCGGCGGTGAGCGGCACGCTCCACACAGCAACGGTTCCACCATCGTCTGGCGTGGCGATGGAAAAGTGGCCGCCGAGTGACTCGGCACGAACCAGCATGTTGTCCAGGCCGCTTGTTGGGCTTCCGGGAACGGGCTGGTAACCAACTCCGTTATCGACCACCTGAAGGGTCAGCTGCCCATCACGAACCATTACCTCCACCCGTGCCGTCGAGGCTCGAGCATGGCGGGCGACGTTGGAAAGGGCCTCGCGCAGGCAGAGCAGCAGGTGGCCACGAATCGGTTCGTTCACCATGTTGTCGATGGGGCCAGCGATGTCGCACGCAGGTTTGTAGCCCAGCGCCTTCGACGCCTCCTCGCAGATCGCGACGATGTCACTGCGCACGCTCTGCGTCGTAGCCCACCGCTGGTGCAGCTCGAAGATCGTCGACCGCACCTGACGAATCGACGCGTCGAGGTCGTCGACCGCGCGCATGATTCGCTCGACGGCAATGGGTTCCTTCACCATCTGCGCCACAGCCTGCAACGACAGGCCGGTTGCAAAGAGGCGTTGGATGACGTCGTCGTGCAGGTCGCGGGCGATGCGCTCGCGTTCGTCCAGCAACCCGGCGGTGCGGCTTTGCTCGTGCAGCCGTGCGTTCTCGATGGCCAGGCCGGCGGCGGCGGCGAGGCCGACAGCCAACTCCTGATCGACGTCGGTGAACACCTCACCGTTGGCCTTGTCGGTGAGGTACAGGTTGCCGTAGACGACCCCCCGGAGGTGGATTGGCACACCGAGAAACGACGTCATTGGTGGGTGCCCGGGGGGGAAACCGAAGCTCTCCGGATGCGCGGTGAGATCCGGGAGGCGAAGTGGTTTCGGGTCGAGGATCAACAGACCAAGAATGCCGTGACCTTCCGGCCGGGCACCGATCTCTTCGGTCTGACTGGCGTCAAGGCCGACGGTGACGAACTCGGACAACCGCGACCGCGATTCGTCGAGCACACCGAGCGCCGCATACCGCGCATCGACAAGCTCGGCCGCCGTTTCTGTGATGCGCCGCAGCGCATCCGCAAGGGTCTGTTCGGACCCAATTGCCATCACAGCATCGAGCAAACGAAGCAGCTGCTTCGCGCCGGCGAACTCGAAACGATGTGGCACCCCCTGAGGCTACGGCCCTACACCGCTAGGTTGTGACCGTGAACGTGATCAGGGTGTTCCTTCTCGACGATCACGAGATCGTGCGCAGGGGTGTGCGTGAGCTGCTTGAGAGCGCAGACGACATCGAAGTGGTCGGCGAAGCAGGTACTGCGGCCGAAGCCCTACAGCGCGCGCCGGCCACCTCACCCGACGTTGCGATTCTCGATGTCCGACTTCCCGACGGAACTGGAATCGAGGTGTGTCGCGAGCTGAGGTCGTCGATGCCCGAGGTCAAATGTCTGATGCTGACTTCGTTCAACGACGATGAGGCGCTCTTCGACGCGGTCATGGCCGGCGCTGCCGGGTACGTGTTGAAAGAAGTGCGCGGCTCGGACCTGATCGAGAGTGTGCGGCGAGTGGCGGCCGGCCAGTCGCTGTTGGATCCGATCGTGACCGCTCGGGTCATCGACAGGCTGCGCAACCCACCCAAGGATGCGCTCACGGCGACGCTGTCGCCACAGGAGAGTGCCATCCTCGGCCACCTCGCCGACGGCTTGACCAACCGCCAGATCGCGGAGCAGATGTTCCTCGCGGAAAAGACGGTGAAGAACTACGTCTCCAATCTGTTGGCGAAGCTGGGAATGCATCACCGGACGCAGGCTGCGGTGTACGCCGCCCGCCTCGCCGAGCGTCGGTCCCAGCCGAAGTAGGGCACAAGGTCACACGCTTCCGGGACTCGTTGCTCTGACGCTTGGACGATCGGTTTCTTACGGTGAAGGTCAGAAGAACCGATCCACCCGGAGGAATACCCATGAGCACCACACTCGAAGCCCCCCCACTCGCCCAGGAGCCGACATCAGGCTCCACAACTCCCGCGCCAGTCGTCGCTCTCAAGCGTCGCACCATCGACGCGGTACTGATCGGCTTCGGTGCCGTCGCCATGGTCGTGTTCCTCGTCGCCGGCATCTTGCTGACCTGGGGCCACAATTTCTCCAACGACTATGTCACCCGCGAACTGTCGTCGCAGAACATCTCGTTCCCCGCGGCCGAGCAACTGACCACGGAGGGCCGCACTGACTTGCTCGAGTTCGCCGGCCAGCGGCTGACCACGGGCGATCAGGCCGAGGGTTACGCCAGCTACATCAATGGCCACCTGCAAGGCATCGCCGATGGCGCCACCTACGCCGATCTCGGTACGCCCGAGCGGGCAGCCAAGGCCGATGTGACTGCGGCCGTCGATGCCGGCGCCTCGCAGGCCGAAATTGACGCCCTGCAGGCCAAGGCCGACGGGATCAGCGGGCAGCGCAACACACTCTTCAAGGGTGAGACCCTCAGGGGCCTGTTGCTGTCGGCCTACGCATGGTCGACCGTGGGCACCATTGCCGGCATCGCCGCCATCGGAGCCTTCCTTGCCGCAGCCGTCATGGCTCTCCTCGTGGTCCTCGGCATCGTTCATCACCGCCGCACCCCCAAGACCGCCTGACTCCGCAGAGCGGAACGATTGTGCCCGGCCACACTGGCCGGGCACTTTCGCGTCAGCGGGCGAGGCGGTTGGCGATGATGCGCCAGACTTCGGGGTCGACGCCCATGCCGAGGTGGGTGCTGGTGACTTCGATGTTCTCGACGTCGGGTGAGAGGCGGTCGATGCAGGCGGCCGGATCGACGATGCCGTCGTTGCGGCTCCAGATCGCGGTGATGGGCACGTGGATCGGTGTTCGGTTCCGTTCGTCGACCCGTGCGCGGATGCCGGCCAACGTGGCCCGGTCGTAGCGGCGGCCGACAACGGACGATGCGGGGCCACCGACAACGGGAGTGCCGAAGGTGATGATCCGGGCGACGTCGCCGGGTACGTCTCGCGCGGTTTCGCGGGCCAGTACGCCACCGATGCTCCAACCGATGATGACGATCGGCTGGCCGGTGCGCCGTCGTAGCGCGACCGTCTGCTCGCGCACCCGCTCGTACTGGCCCAGCACGTCGTCGGTGACCCGGCCCAGCCCGATTGCATCAGCCCGATGACCCAGGTGACGCAGATACAGCCGCAACGGCAAGAGCGACGCATCGGTGGCGCCGAGCCCCGGTACCAACAGCACCGGGCGGCCATTCCCGCGCGGCGCACGGCTGAGCGAGAGCGTGGCTGCCGGCAGGCGCACGGCTTCACGGGCGGTGAGCATTTCCAACCACAGGCGTGCAGCCGACGGTGGCCCGGTGGGCGGCGGTGGAAGTGGACGGCGAGTTGTCGACACTGGATTCCTCCGGGAGGGAGTCAGTCGGAACGACTGGTATCAACGTAGCTCTGACCCGTTCGGTAGCGTCGTCTTGTGGACGACGGATCGGTCTTCGAAATACCTGCTGCGCAGAATCTCGCCGGTGGCGATGTGACGCGCTACCCGCGCCCCATTCCTCTCATCGGCGACGCCACCAGCGCCAGCGAGCGGGCCAACGACCTTGCCGGTTGGGCTTTCCCCGCCGATCAGCAAGATGCTCTGCACGACATCATCGCCGCCCGTCGTGATGTGCGCCGCTTCCGGCCCGACGTCATCAACGACGTGACGATGCAACGGCTGCTCGACGCTGCTCATCGCGCACCGTCGGTCGGCCATAGTCAGCCGTGGCGGTTCATCCTCGTTCGCGACCCTGACCTGCGGGCAAAGGCAGCGTGGCTGGCCGACAGGGAGCGGCTCGCGCAGGCGGCGGGTTTGGACGAAGACTCGGCGCGTCAGTTGCTGACCTTGCAGCTCGAAGGGATCCGCGAGGCACCCGTTGGGCTCGTGATCTGTTGCGACCGACGTGTCGAGGCGGCCGGCGTACTGGGACGGGCCACGTACGCAGACTCCGACATGTGGTCGTGTGCGTGTGCCATTCAAAACTTGTGGTTGGCGGCTCGGGCGGCCGGACTGGGTGTGGGATGGGTGACCCTGTTCCGGCCGGCCGACCTCTCTGAGCTGCTGGACATTCCCGATGGTGTCGAGACGCTGGGTTGGCTGTGCATCGGCTACCCCGACGAGCGCAACGATGCACCCGGATTGGAGCGCGTCGGCTGGTCGAAACGACAGTTACTGACCGACGTCGTGATGACTGATAGGTGGGAGAGCGAGCGCGGTGCAACGAAGCCTCGGTCGCGCGTACGCACCCCACCGCAGAAGGCGGTGGTCGGCGCTCGTGACGACGCCGACCAACTGCTGACGCCCCCCGGGTCGCTCGGGGTGTTGGACAAGGCCCTCGACCGCATTGTTTCGTGCTGTGGGCTCGGGCCGCTCGGCGCCACACTGGTGCTCGCGGGTGGCGACCATCCGGTGGCAGATCTGGGTGTCAGCGCGTACTCTCGGTCAGTCACCAGTGACGTCATCGCCGCGGCAACGGCTGGGCAGTCCATCGGCATTCGTGCCGCCGTCGCCGCAGGCATTGCGTGGAAGGTTGTCGATGCCGGATCGGCGTCGGGTGACCTCGTCGCAACGGACGCACTCAGCCGACAGCGCGTGCTGCAGCTCGTGGATGATGGAGTCCAACTCGGCACGCAACTTGCGCCCCGCGGGCTGGTCCTGCTCGGCGAGGTGGGCATCGGCAACACCACCGTTGCCGCGTGCCTGGCGGCGGCCTTGCTCGACCTGCCCGCCTCCGACATGGTTGGTCTGGGGTCCGGCGCTGATAGTGCGATGGCCGAGCGTAAGAACGCGGTCGTGACGGCGGCATTGAGGCGCTGGCGCGACCGCACGGG
>JANLPB010000241.1:0-12786 GCA_031366885.1 Ilumatobacteraceae bacterium | reverse complement strand
CTTCGTGCTGTCCTTCGCCTACACCGAGGCGCTGCTGCTCGCGCTCGCAACCGGCTGCATGTGGTGCCTTCTCAAGCGTCAGTGGGTGCTTGCCGGGGTCCTCGCGGCCATCGGGACGGCCACCCGGCCCAATGGAATCGCTCTCATTGCGGCGTGCGCGGTCGCGTCGTTTTTCGCGATCCGCGACCGGCGCGAATGGCTGTCACTGTTCGCGCCTCTCCTCGCCCCTGCCGGCTTCATCGGATTCATGCTCTGGATCGACGCACACACGGGTGAGCGCGGCGTGTGGTTCCGGGTGCAGACGGAGGCATGGGGCGAAGGGACGAGCTTCGGTCTCACTGCCGTACGGCGCACGTTCAAGGCGTTCACCCATCCACTGACGTCGCCGACCAACACGATCACCGCTGCCAGCGTCGTCACCATGATCCTGCTGCTGTGGTTCCTGCACAAGCATCGCCTGCCGTCGTATTGCAACGCATATGTCGCGGTTGTTCTCCTGCTCATGCTGCTTCCGAGCACCGTCACTGCTCGGCCGCGATTCCTCTTCACCGCGTTCCCGGTGCTCATCTCGGCAGCGGTGTGGTTCGAGCGCGACAAACGTGATTGGTGGCCGTACGTCATTGGCGCCTGCTCTGCCGGCCTCGTTGGTCTGACCGCGTTGTACGGCGTGCTGGGGGCCATTCCATGAGTCGTGGGCAACTCACGGCGCGCACCTCGCGGTGGGTCGTGGGCCTGCTCGCCCTCATTGCGTACGTGCCGGTGCTGCTGACCAAACCGGGTCGCATGCCGGCCGACACGAAGCTGTTCCTGTACTTGAACCCGGGCCGGCTGATCTCTGATGCGCCGTTCACATGGGACACGCGCCAGTTCGGTGGTTGGGTTCCGCACCAAACGATCGCATACCTCTGGCCGCAGGGGCCGTGGTATTGGGTGTTCGACAAGCTCGGCGTGCCCGACTGGGTAGCGCACCGGCTGTGGATCGGCACACTGTTGTTCCTGGCCGCGCTCGGCGTGTACTGGGCGGCTCGCCTGCTGGGAATGCCAAAACATGCGGCACTCGTTGCCGCCGTTGTGTACCAGTTGTCGCCGTACATCCTCCCCTACGTGTCGCGCACCAGCGCCATGCTGTTGCCGTGGGCGGCTGTGGGGTGGTTGGTCGGCCTGACGATCAAGTCAGTGACCAGCGAGCACCGGTGGCGGCATCCGGCACTCATGGCGCTCGTGCTGTTCTCGTGTAGCGCCGCCAACGCCACGGCCGTGATGATGATTGCGCCCGCACCAATTCTGTGGCTCGTGCACGCGCTGATGCAGCGAACCATCGGGTGGCGCCGCGCGTTGGGTGCGGCGTTACGCATCGGTGCGCTCGGCGCTGCGGTCTCGCTGTGGTGGGTTGCGATGCTGCGTGCGCAGGGCGCTTACGGCGCCGACGTGTTGGCGTACAGCGAAAGTCTGCAAGCCACATCGTTGACATCGGCGTCGACAGAGACACTGCGCGGCATGGGCTACTGGTTGTTTTACGTGCGCGACCCGTACGCGTTCACGACCACTGCATCCCAGGCGTACATGGAGTCGGGCCGCGCGCTCGCGATCAGCTTCGGGCTGCTGCTGATCTGCATGGCCGGGCTCGCCCTCACCCGCTGGAGCCAGCGACGCTACGCGGCGCTCCTGGTGCTGGCCGGCATCATCCTCGCCGTTGGAGTTCACCCCATCGACGACGCCTCACCGCTCATGTCACCGCTCGCCGAAAACTCTCGCAGCTCGCTTGCGTTGGCCATTCGCAGCAGCACCCGTGCACTCCCGATGTCGAACTTCGGGCTCGCGTTGGGTGCCGGTGCGGTGGTCGCAGGACTGGCGGCGACTCGTTGGAAGCTCCGCTGGTTCGCGCCGCTGTTCGTGATCCTGCTCGCGGTGGTCAATTTGCCGGCCTTGTTCGATGGCAACCTCGTCGACCCGGCACTGGAGCGAGACCAGAATCCACCCGCTGCCTGGCTCCAGGCAGCCGACGATCTTTCAGATTCATCATCGGAGTTTCGGGTGCTGCAGCTGCCTGGCTCGGAGTTCGGGGCGTTTCGGTGGGGCTACACCGTGGACCCGCCGCTGCCCGGCCTCACTACGAAACCACTGGTGACGCGCGACCTTCTGCCCTTGGGTTCGCCCGGTGCGATGGACCTGCTCTATGCCCTCGACGACCGGATGCAGGATCACACGCTGAATCCAACGTCGATCGCTGCCGTCGCTCGGTATCTCGGTGTCGACACCATCTGGGTCGCCAACGACCTCGCGTTCGACAGGTTCCGCACACCGCGGCCAGAGGAGATCGCCGCTCTGTTCCGCAGCCAGCCCGACGGACTGGGCGAGCCCGCGCCATACGGCGTCGCGGTGCCGAATTCTCCCGTCATCCCAATGGTCGACGAGACAGCACTGAGCTCTCCTGAGCTCGGCACCCCGCTTGCGCCCGTCGAGCTGGTGTCGGTGCATGACGCCGTCCCGATCGTCAGAGCCAGCGATGAAGTCGTGGTGTTGGTCGGCAGTGGCGATGGTGTAGTCGACGCTGCGGGCGCCGGGTTGCTGCAGGGTGATGAAGCATTGCGTTATGCCGCCGACCTGACAGCCGCCGACCAACTCGGCGGTGCTGTCGTGATCGTCACCGACTCGAACCGCGACCGGGCACACCACTGGCGCAGCTCGCAGGATGGCAGCGGCTTCACCGAGACGGGCGGCGATGGCAGCGACATTCAACGGATTGATGAGGGCGACCAACGGCTCCCCGTATTCGGGCCGGTGCCCAACGCCGACGACCAGACGATTGCCACGCTCGACACGGGGCTGGTGGTGGCTGCAAGCGGGTACGGCGAACCGTTCGTGTATCGCCCGGAACAACGTCCGGCGATGGCCGTCGACGGAGACCCCGCTACTGCCTGGGTAGTGGGCGACCGCAATGACCCGATCGGGCATTTCCTCACCGTGTCATCCACCAACGGCACGCTGCATTTGCTCCAGCCTCGCACCGACGTCGCCAACAGGATGATCTCGACCATCCGCATCACGACCGGCACCGACGGCGAACCACTCGACGTCGTATTGGGACCAGAGTCCCTCGTCGGTAACGGGCAGGCCGTCAACGTCACCGCCGGGGTACCGGTCACCATCACCATCACTGGCGTGGCCGAGCGCGTCGGTGGTACGGACACTGGCCCGTCGGCCGTTGGCTTTGCCGAGTTGGGGCTTGGCGTCAATACCGAAGTCGTTCGCGTTCCAGTCACGACCGTTGATGTTGTGCCCGACACGCCGATCGCCGTGGTGCTCACTCGCCTGCGAATCGACCCACGCAACCGTTGGCGCAGTGATCCAGAGCAGACCATGGAGCGCGAGTTCACGCTGGCCACCGAACACGATTTCTCCCTCACGGCAACCGTGCAGCACAACGACCGGTCGCCCGAATCAGTGCTCGATTCGCTCGACCTCATCAGCGGTGGCACCTCCTCCAATCGACATCTCACGGGCGTGCCCTCCGCGCGGGGCGTCTTCGCCACCGACCACGATGTCGCAACCGCGTGGACCTCTCCCTTCGGGCAGGCCGTCGGATCGACACTGACCGTGCCACTCAACGAGCCGCTCACCGACCTCGGGATCGTGCAGTACCTCGACGACCAGCATTCCTTGATCACCGCGGTGCAAGTAGTCGCCAGCAATGGCACTGCGTACGACCTGGAAGTGCCCACGCCCGACGAAAGCGGAAAGAGCACCCTCACCCTGCCGCAGACGATCATCGGCAGTGACGTCACCCTGACGGTGACGGCGATTGACCCGAAAACCACGATCGACCGACGCTTTGGCGAGCTGACCACCTTGCCCGTTTCCATCCGCGAGCTGGTTTCCCCTGCGATCCCGATGCCAACCCGCGGGGGCCGCGGCGACCCACTCTGCGATGACACCCTGCTGACCATCGACGGCGAGGCGGTCGGACTTGTGGCCACCGAAGGTGGCGACTTGGAAACCCTCCACACCTGCGAGCCGTTGCATCTCTCGGCGGGAACACATCGCATCAGCACCGCCAACGGCCTCGTCGGTGGGCTCGATGTCAACCAGCTGGTCTTCGACGATGGGGTCGCAGATGTACAGCGGACCCCTCGCCCGGCGGTAGCCGTCGAGCGCACGCGCACGACGCGCACCGCCACCGTGGCCGCCTGCCCCACCGGCTGCTGGCTGATCATGGGCGAGGGCTTCAACACCGGCTGGACTGCGAGTACAGACGGCGAATCGCTCGGCGCACCCCAGCAAGTGGGCGGCGGTTTCAATGGCTGGTGGTTGCCTCCATCGACGACGCCGACGGTCGTGAACATCGAGTGGCAGGCGCAGACACCAGTCACGGTCGCGCTCGCCCTCTCGGGCCTCGCCGTACTGGGCTGCATTGCACTGGCGATCGGCCGACGGCGGGCGCGGTCCAACCCCGCGCCGACGTCTCCTCCATGGGTCGCCGAACCGCCGCACTTCGACCGACAGGAGTGGGCTCCCGTCGGCTGGCGGCCGGCGATTGCGTCAGGCGTCGCGCTCGTCGCGCTCTCGGGGCTGCTGGTCTCCCCATCGATGGCGCTAGTCGCGCTGGTACCAGCCGTCGTCATCGTCGCTCTGCGGCGACCCGCACTTGCCGGTGTCGCGGCGCTGCTGCTGCTGGCTGCCATTGGGGCTCGCATCACCCAGCGGCAGATCTTCGAGCGTCATGCTGCCAACGCGGCGTGGCCAGGGCTGTGGTCCAAGCTGCATGGCCCTGGGCTGCTAGTCGTCATGCTCCTGGTCGCCGCAGCCCTCGTCGAGCGCAGCGCCCCGCTCACCACCGCTCCTCATGACGGCGACGAACCCAGCGAAACACGCATGAGCCACGGCCCGAGCGAGCAATGACCTCGGCCACGCCTGCGCAATCCGGGACCAGCGCTCTCGCAACCTACGCCCCATCCCTCGACGGGCTGCGCGGCATCTGCATCGCCGGGGTGGTGGTCTACCACGCATGTGCCGCCAACGGCTTCCCCGGATGGGTGCGGGGCGGGTTCATCGGTGTGTCGGTGTTCTTCACGCTCAGCGGCTTTCTCATTACGTCGCTACTGCTTCGGGAGCGCACCCGCACCGGTACGGTCGATCTGCGAAACTTCTGGTCGCGTCGCATTCGCCGACTCTGGCCCGCCTCGCTTGTCGTCACCCTGGCGGTGCTGCTGCTCAGCGCATGGGGGCCACTGACCGCACAAACAAGCGACGTCATCGCAGCGACGTGGAACGTGACCAACTGGCACGTCATCGCCGGCGGTGATGAGTCGCTGCTGCGTACCATCGTCGGGCCGCTCGGGCCCACGTGGTCACTGGCCGTGGAGGAGCAGTTCTACATCGGACTCGCACTCCTCGCTGCCGTAGTGGCGGGTCGCAGGCACGCGCTACAAGTGCTGACGGCGGTGAGTGTGTTGGGAATCGCCGTGCCGATCGTGCTCACCAATACCTTCACCTACTGGCAACCCTCGTTGGAGTTCAACACCTTTCTGCGTCTGCCCGAGTTGTGCGTAGGAGTCGTGCTTGCACTCTGGTACAGCCGCGACTCTTCGTGGCATCTCGCCGCAGCGACCGCCGATGTGATGGCCGCATTTGGCGTGACGACAATCCTCGGCTTGTTTCTACTCGCCGACTACTCACCGCCCTGGCTGCTGCGCGGGGGCTACACGCTCGTTGCGATGGTGACTGCGGCGACCATCTTCGGCCTGTTGCACGGCATCAGGATTCCGCAGGTGCTGGCGAAAGGTCCGCTACGCCAACTCGGCGTGATCAGCTACTCGTTGTACCTATTGCACTGGCCGATCATCACCCTGATGTCCTTGACTCACAGCGAGCTCCCCAGGCAGCTGCGTATCGGGATCAGTGTGGTCCTCGCGGTCGCTGCTGCCGCCGTACTGCATGTCGCGGTCGAGCGGCCGATCCGTCGTCTGCAGACGCCTCCATTGCCAACCATCATCACGGGGCTGCTCACCGCAGCGGCGGTATCGGTCATCGCGCTGGTGGCCCTATGAACCGCCACCCGCTCTAGCTGAGCGGCTCAAAGACCGATGGGGCGATGAACACCGCCATCGGCTGGCCGAGGGCGATCAACCTCGACATGTCGGCGACATCAGCCGCCGACAACCGAACGTCGAGCGACACACCAAACAGGTTCGTGTCGACGAGCGGCACTAGTTCTGGGTGACCTTCCTCTCCAAGGCGCTTCATCAGTCGTTCCCGGGTCGCCCTGTACTCGGCGATCTCGCCGTCGCTGCGCCCGTCGTAGCTCGCCACCTGGCTGACACCGGTCGTTGGATCAGCAGCAGCCTGCTGCCATGCCGCGATGTAGCTGCCGGTGGCGAGGTGCACCTGCGTCGCCACAGCGGCGCGTGGTCGCACCCGGTGCGCTGTCAGTGGCACGTGAAAGTACTCGTCAGCGAACACCTCGAATCCGCGACGCTCCAGCTCGGCAAACAGTCCCATTCCGGGGCTTCCGATATCGGCGGCGTCGCTCCATCGCACGAGATAACCCCCGGTCGTGTCGACTCCGGTGTCCAGCCGTTCTGAGAGTGCGGCAGCAGTCGGACCTGCGAGCGAACCAACCGCTTCGCTCAAGCGTTTCTCTGGCACCTCGGCGTTGGCAAATGAAATCGCAGTAGAGACGGAGACCACCATCGCCACCCCGGCGAGCAGCCATAGTGGCCGCGAAATCGTTCGTGACCTGGTGTCGCCGCGCCACCTCTGCACTACCACCACCGCTGACCACAACACCGCACCGATGAGAACAACCGTGGTTCCCCACGCCCACAGCGTGAGGTAGTACCACGTCAGGCCAAAGATACGCGCCATCGAGAAGACGCCGAGCAGCAAGGCGGCGGCAACCACGACGTGTAGTGCCTTCAGCGCTCGCGAACCCCACCGCCACGCCACAGCGGCCGCGCCGACCCACGCAAGGAGCGTGAGCGCACCACGCCATGCCGTCGATGGGGCAACGAACTGGCCGGTCCGAGTGACTTGGCCAACGAGACCCGCCCACACATCGAGGTGACGGAGCGCCAGTTTGACCCCGGCCGCAACACCAATTGGAGCCTCGCTCGGTGATCCGAAATGCCCGATCAGTGTTCGAATGTTGCCCGGCTTGTGAACGAGTTGGTCGAGGATCGGCGGCACCCAGAGCACTGCGCCAACGGCGGTGGCGACGAGGGCGTGACGTCGGTTGACAAACCACCCATACCCCAACGCCCCGACACAGAGCGCGGCGCAAGACACCAGATATGGCACGTGAGTCTGCGCACAGAGCGTCGCCGCAACAACCAGCGGAATCAGCATGAGCGTGTCGCGGCATGCCACTGACCATGCGGCAAGAAGCACCACAACCCAAGCAATCAGAGGTTGATAAGGGTTCCACGGTTGAGTGAGCACCACCTGGCCGTAGCCACGGATGACCACCGTCAGCAATGCAGCGACGGCGACCGTTCCCTGCCAGCCACCGCGCCGAAATCCAATCCACAGAGCAGTCGCTGCAGCGGCGAGATGGATGAGAACTGCTCCTGCCAGCAAACCCCACGGCGACGAACCCGCCATGCGATAGACGGGAGCAATGAGGTAGAAGTACAGCGGACCCGGGTGGCTTCCCTGATTCGGATAGTCCCCAATTCTGCCGGGCAGACCGATCAGTGGTGTGTGAGCACCGAAGGCATCACGAACTCGCAATTCAGTCATCGCAAGATCCAGCACCGGGTGCCAATTCTGACGCGAAAGTGCAATCAGCGCTGTCAGCAACGGCAGTGCGACAACGACGAGAGCGAGACCAACGACACGCCACTGGCGACCACCGACGATGCGCAACACAGCGGCGCGAAGCGACCCGACAGACATGCGCCGTGACCCTAGCGCTCGTCTACGGAGCGAAGCGGCATCGCGTGAGCAGGGCGATGGGATGCTCCCTCCCATCCAAGGTTGGCCGGGTAGGCTCTCGCCTCTGTGACGGTTGATGCCAATGCTTTCGTACTCGGCGGTCGTCGCGGCCTGCGGTCACGCTCGGCGGGCGCCCGCGGTTCTTGGGCGGGTATCTCGTTCATCGCGGTGCTCGTCGCTCTCCCACTGCGTGGGCTCTTCAAGGCGACCGGCGGCACCATGGAGGAGGGCTTCATGCTCTACTTCCCACAGCGGATGTGGAAAGGCGACGTTCCTAACGTCGACTTTTTGCATCTGTATGGCCCGGGCGCTTTGCATGTTCTCATGGCGTGGTACCGGGTGTTCGGCAACACTCTCGCGGCCGAGCGCACCTTTGGGCTCATCCAAAATCTCGGCATCATTTTCGCCCTCTTCACACTGGCCCGACCATGGGGTCGAGCGGGCGCAACGGCGGTCGGTGCGTTGGCAGTGTTCTATGTGCTGACACCCATTGGGCTGACTGCAATGGCCTGGAACGGGGGGCTCGCGCTGACGCTGTGGGCTGCGGTGTTTGTTGTCCGATCTCACCACACCACCAGCGACGCCACGCGACGAACGTCATGGGCAGCGGCTGGGTTGCTCGGCGGGCTTGCGCTGACGTACCGGCCTGACCTCGTGCTGGCGATGGGCGGCCTCGCAATGTGGTTGCTGTGGGTTCGACGCGACGCTCTACGCCAACCGCTGCTCGCCGTTGGCGGTGGCGCGGCTGTGGGCCTCCTACCCATCTGGGTGCACCTCGCGATCGCCGGACCATCCGCCGCGTGGCGCGGAATGTTCAGTGACCCCGTCTTCGAACTGCGGGCAGGCCGCGAGCTGCCAGTGCCGCCAAGCTGGAACGTCCCAGACGGCGCGCTGCAGCGCATTGCAGAATCGGTACCGCCGTGGTGGCGTCTCCCCCACCTCTCGGCGGCACATTCCATCTTCCTCTGGTTCTTCGCCATGTTGCTCATCGCGGCTGCGGTGCTGGCGTTCGCCATCTGGCAACGCCGCAGCGGAACCCTTGACGGACGCTCGACCGTCGTACTCATTATCGCCATCGTGTCGATCGGGATTCTGCCGCAGGCCATGCAGCGCCCAGACTCCACGCATCTCACCTGGGTCACATGCGTGCTGTGGCCCTCGCTCATCGTGATTGTTGCCGACGTCGTGCGCAGGTTCGCGCCGACACGCTCACTGCGTTTCGGTCTCACGATTGGCACTGCGTTCGCAGTGACACTCACATTTGCACTCACCTCGTTGTTTACATTTCGCTACTACCTGCTCCACGCTCGCGTCAGCGTTGGTCAGGTCCCTGCAGCATTTCCCGTCGAGCGTGACGGACACATCTTCTGGTTCGGCGACTACGACGCAGCACAGGCAAGCCAAGCCGCGCTCGACGACCTGGGACGGCTCTCCAAGCCGGGGGAACGGCTTCTGGTTGGCCCGAGCGACCTCAGCCGCACGTGGTACAACGAAGTCATCTTCTACTGGATGTTCCCGGAGCTGGAGCCGGCGACATACTTCATTGAGATGGACCCGGGCCTCGCCAACGCGCCCGGTTCACGACTTGCCGACGACCTACTGACCGCAGATTGGGTGCTACTCACGGGCTTCTGGGATGGCTGGGAAGAGCCCAATAGCTCAGCCGAGTTCGGGGGCCAGCGACCCAACGAGCTACTCGCAACTGACTTCTGCCTGGTCGGAGAGTATGAAGGTCGCGGGCGACCTGACCTCGTTCGGCTCTTTCACCGCGGCCCCTGCGAGACGTCGACCTGACATGTTCGCCCGCACGCTCCGCCAATTGCGTTCGTTTCATCGTCGCCGAATCGCATTGCCAGTGACCGCCGCCTCGCTCGTGCTCGACGTGGGGAGCGGTGACAAGCCCCATTGGCGAGCCGACGTGTTGCTGGATCGATACATCGAGACCACTCACGGCGGCCAGCGCTCGGGCGCAGCCAAGGCCCGCATTTCTCGACCACTGTTCGATGCCGACGCAGCGGCGATGCCCTTCGGCGACAAGGTATTCGATGTCGTCATCTGTTCGCACGTTCTGGAGCACGTCCCCGATCCCGCTGGCGTGGTGCGCGAACTCACCCGTGTGTCCAAGGCGGGCTACATCGAGGTACCGGAGGCAGCAAGTGCGAAGATCCTCGACTTCCCGAGCCATCTGTGGTGGTGCCGCTTGGAGGGAGACACGCTGGTGTTCCGTGCGAAAGGGTCGGCAGCGTTTGATGCCGATATCGCCGGCTACCTGCAGCAGTCAGGGCTCACGAAGAGAATGGCCAAGCTGCTCGATTCGGAGTTCGACCATCGCGTTGTGGGCATCTGGTGGACCGACACCGTCGACGTGCTCGTTGAGGGCCAGCTCGACGCTGAGTTCATCGCTGCTGGGCTTGCCACTGAGGCCCACCATCAGACCGGCCAGACGCTGATCTCACGCGCTGTCACGACTGTCGCCACTCTTCCTTATCGGAGGCTGCGTCGCCGCGCGCCGGTGCTGTTTGACGATGTTGTGCGCCCAGAGCTTCGCCGCGGCACCGCCGAGGTGCTCACCCGCAAGGTCTACTCCGTCGACTGAAACGCTTTGCTGAGCGAGCAAGTGAGTAGCTTGGTCGACCGTGGACCTACGAGAACGACCAGACACCACATCCCGTCACCCGTGGGAAGTCAGCCGTTCCCGCTTCTTTCGACGCCTCATCGCCGCGCACGCGCCGACACAGACTCGGACTGTTCTCGACGTCGGATCGGGCGACAACTGGTTCGCCAACGAACTTCTCAACGACCTTCCGACTGACAGCAGAATCGTCTGCTGGGATGCCCACTACACGGAGGCAGACATGGCGGAGGCGATCGATCCTCGCCTCCACCGAACGTCGGTGGCGCCCGAAGGCACGTACCCGCTCGTCCTTGCGCTGGATGTTCTCGAGCATGTCGAGGACGATGCAGGTTTCTTGGAAACCGCAGTGGTGCCGAGAATCCAGGCTCAGGGACTGTTCATCGTGAGCGTGCCTGCGTTCCAATGGCTGTTCACGAGTCACGACCAGGCGCTCGGCCACTTTCGCCGTCACAACCGCTCCACCCTCCGTGCGCTCTTGCAACCCCACCTCACTATCGTGCAAGAAGGCTCGCTGTTCACCTCGCTGGTGCCACCCCGTGCCGTACAACGGCTCGTAGAACACATCCGACCGCCCAGCGGTCCCACCAACGAAATCAGTTCCGCCTGGACTCACGGCCGAACACTGACCTCAGCCATCACGGGTGTGCTGGATGCTGATGCGCGTATTGGTCTCGCAGCGGCGCGCCGACGCGTTCCCCTTCCTGGTCTCAGCCTGTGGGCTGTGTGCCGATTGGCCCACCCGTGACCGACACCCGCCGGGGTACGGCCATCGTTGTGCCCTGCTACAACGAGGCCGACCGGCTCGATGCTCGGACTCTGATCGAACTGGCAGCACGCGCTGCGTGCACCGTCGTCGTGGTGAACGACGGCTCTACCGATGACACAGGCCAGTTACTCGCAGCAGCCGCCGCCGACCGAACCGACATTCACGTTGTGTCGTTGTCTCACAACCGTGGCAAGGGCGAAGCCGTTCGGCAGGGCCTCCTCTGGGCTACCACGGCCGCGTACGATGTCGTCGGGTTCTGTGATGCGGATTTCGCCACTCCCGTCAGCGAGGTGGCGTCACTCGTGGAGACGTGCCGCGAGCATCACGTCGTCGTGCTCGGCTCCAGAGTCGCGCTTTTGGGTCACCACATCGATCGCTCCATGCCGCGGCACTACTCTGGACGAGCGTTCGGCACCCTCAGCAGCATTGTGTTGGGGTTCCAGGTCTACGACACACAGTGCGGTGCCAAGGTCTTTCGCAACACGGAAGAACTGCGCGCCAGCATTGCCCGACCCTTTGCCAGCAAGTGGGCATTCGACGTCGAGCTGTTGGGGCGCCTTGCGATCGAGTACCAGGGAACCGACGGATTCAAGGAAGTCCCGCTGCAGGAATGGCATGACGTAGCAGGGTCGAAGCTGTCGCTTCTCGCGTCAATGCGTTCGACCGCAGATCTGCTCAGAATCCGACGCTCCCTGGGGAGAGCGCGACGCAAGAAGTCGAACTACAACTAGTCAGCGGCAGGTGACGGTTCTCGACGAATCAGCACAATCGCAGCCACAAGCGATTGTCGACGCGCGAGTAGTTCGTCGAGACGGGTCGCGTTGTCACCCGATTCCTGCAGCGCGACCATTTCGGTGCGCTCTGCCTCGGTGAGTCCGTCGGCATACGCAAGCACTTGCGCGTCGGGGTCGATCGCCAATGCTGCATCGCGCTCCAAAACCTGAAGGGTCCACAGCTCGTCACCATGGGCACGTCGGCGGTTGCCGACCTGACGCACGAGGCCCTCGTCGGCAAACCGGACAGGCTGCCCCTCATCCAGTAGCACGAACAGGACGACACCGCTGAACGGTTCGGCAAATCTCAAGTTCGTTGGGTCGAACACCGCTGGCTGGTCGAGCTGCACACCTTTCAACTGATCAATGATTGATGACACCACTGCCCGATACCGCCGGTCGGCAGCCGGGCCGCTGTCGCTTGTCAGGGTAGGAACACTGAGAAGTGCGACAACGCAGAGAGCGGCCAGCGCCACGTTGCGCCGGTGCCGCACACCGGGCCAACGTGCAGGCGCCAGTCGCAGCGCCGCTGCGGCGAGTGAGCACCACAGCAGCACACTGATGGGCCAGAGCCAACGCATGTGATGAGGAGCCAACCCCACCGGTCCCACCGGCACGAGCAGCATTGTGAACGCTGCCGCCCCAACCGCCACCACGGCAACTGTCAGCAGGCTGGCGAG
>JANLPB010000232.1:0-5866 GCA_031366885.1 Ilumatobacteraceae bacterium | reverse complement strand
GCGATATGTGGACGACCTGACCGTGAGTGAGGTTGCGGCAGCAACAGGACGGTCCGTGCGAGCGACCGAGTCGTTGATCGTCCGCGCCCGACACGCACTCGAGCTCATCGTGAAAGAAGCGAGCGATGTCTGACCACATTCGCCACCTGTTCGATCAACTCGATGCCGAGCCCAGCGACCTCTTCGTCGCCACACTCCGCGCCAGCCTGATGGAGGACGTCATGCAGCCGGCCGCACCCGCGGTCGCTTCACCCATCACCGAGGGAGTCCCCATCATGACGATCACCGACCGCCCGCCGCAGGACATGCGGCAGCCCACCCCTCCCCGGCGTCGCGTCGGGCTGCTCGTCGCCTCGGTTGCTGCCGCGGCGGCACTCGTCGTGACCGGTCTGGTCATCGCCAACCGCGATGACGCCCCGGCAACACCGACCCCGACACCGACGACGAGCGGCACGATCCCAACGACGGTGACCGCAACGACAGTGACCGCAACGACGGTGGCAGCGGTGATTGATGCGGTACCGCCGCTGCCGGTGCCGACGGCGGAGGCTATTGCTCCGCCGAGCGCGCTGGCGGCCGCCACCACACTTGAGAAATTCTCGATCCTGCAGGTTAAGTTCGACGGGTTCAACCTGTGGGCCACAGGAACTGACAACTCTGCCCTCCACCGCATCGACACCACCACCGGAATGGTCGCAGAGACACTCACACTGCCGGCGCTGGCCTCAACCAACTGGCTCGAGACCGACAACGGCTACCTCTACGTCATCACCAACAAGGGTGTGGTCATCGTCAATGGCCAGACCAAGGCGATGACCGGTTTGAAGGCGTCCAGTGACGCTGGTGAGGTGTCGTCGATCGGCTTCACCACGGGTGCGGCGTGGATCTTCCGCAGCGGGGCCGACGGCAACCAGCTGGAGCGTTGGGACAAGGCGTTGAACACGATGCAGCTGTCGGTAGCGCTCGATGCAGGGCCGCCGGCCGGCATGGCCGGTGTGGGTGATCAGCTGTACCTCGGCACGGAGAAGCAAGGGCTGCTCCACTTCGATGTGGATGGAAACCTGGTGAACACGATCGCCGACATCGGGTACACCTTCGACATGATGGCAGCCCCCTCGGGCAATGCTCTCTGGGTCGCCGACTACGACACCGGCGAGGTCATCCGCATCGATCCCGCCACCGACCAGATCGTCGCCCGAGTCCGGCTGTCGGGCACCAACGCCCACAGCGTCTGGGTCACCGACACCTCGGTATGGGCCACGACATGGGCGGCCACCAATGTCAGTGTCATCGATCCGGCCACCAACACGATGACCGCTTCCATTCATGCGGGCCAAGGGCCGATGACGCTGTCTCTCGCCAACGGCAAGATCTGGGTGGCCGGCGACGGCTGGCTGCACAGCTTCCAGCCCGCCTGATGCCGTTACCGGCTGCGTTCGAGCTGGCGAATGGTTGTCAATGCGTGTTGATACAACTCGTCGTCGTCGGTCCACTCGGCGGAGAACGCGGAGGCGTCGAGTGCGGCTGCCAGCTCGCGGGCAGCCTGTTGCTCGAAGACGGTGGCGAGCTCGGCGTTGGGAGCATGAGTCGTGGCGCCGTGTGCGACGGCAGCGGCGACAAATCGGTCCTGGAGGACACCCCATTTGCCGCGGCGGCGGCGACGCCACCAGCGCACGACCAGCCGGTACACCCCGAGCACAGCGGCCGCGGAGAACATGACGCCGAGGACAAGCGTGATGTGCTCGCTGATGACCCTGCCGAGCGCCCTCGCCAGGTCGCCGCCGATGCTGGAGAGCTGCGCTGCGCCAGAGAGCGGAACCGACGCGGTGGGGTCGAATGCAACCCAGCCGTAGTTCGGAAACTGCACTTCGACCCACGCGTGGGCGTCGCTGGCTTTACTGACCCACACCCCTGCGATCTCGTCGCGTTCGCTGGGCACGTAGCCGGTGGCGATACGCGCCGGGATATCGAGCGAGCGCAGCATGATGGCCGTCGCGGTCGCGAGCTGCTCGCAGAAACCTTCCTTCGATTCGAACAGAAAGTGGTCGACGGCGTCGACGCCATCAGGCGGCACCGGCGCGTTCAAGTTGTAACGAACATTCGCCGCCAACCACGCCTGAATCGCGATGACGGTGTCGTATGTCGAGGTCGTTCCGGCGGCGAGTTGCCGTGCCAACACTCGAGTGCGGTCGCTGGTCGACGCCGGAACCTCGAGGAACTGTTGCGCAGCGCGAGGGCGAGCAACGTCGCCCTCGGCCTGTAGCGCGGCCGCGGTCGCAGCGGACCGTTGGGAGACGACGGTGTACGCACTGCCCGCGGGCAGTACCGCTTCCGCACGGAGTGCTCCGTCCGGACGCGTGCGCAGGGGAGCATCGAGCAACACGCGCTGTGCCCGCGTGGCGGCGAAGACGATGTTGGGGAGGTCGACCTCGGCGTAGAACGTCTGGATGAACTGGTCGGTCGTGTCGGTGACCACGTCGCCGATGGTCGGCAGGATGACGTGGTCAGTTCCCTCGGAGAGGGGGCCGATGTCGTCATCGACGAACCACGAGCGCCCGTCGAAACGGCTGAACGTCTGTCCGCGCCAGTAATCGGGATATTGGGCCCGCACGCGCAGCACCACTTGGTCGCCGAGATCGCCGCGCAGCGATGTATCCATTGTCGGGCTGAAGCCCGGGTAGCCGCCGGCGCCGTTTCCGGAACGGTTGGTCACGTTCGCTCCGCCGAGCAACGGCGAGCCGTCGGGTGCCACCAGCCCACCATTGCCAGGCGTGGGCCGGTAGTCATCGAGCCAGCTAGGAAGTGTCAGTTGTGCGGGGCCCGCCGGAATCGGCACCACCGCTAGAACAGCCAACACCGCGGCGACTGCGACCAAGGCACTCGCTGTCCGTGTCGACAGCGAGCGAGCAGTCGCCCGGTGCCGGAAGGCGCGATCCACGCGCGTGATGGCGGCGGCGCCGACCGCTAATCCGATCAGTGCGAGACCCAGCCATGCAGCGAGCCGGTCGTCCACTCGAATGCCGGCCGCGTAGGCGGTCAACATCGCCGCGCACGCCAGCGCCACACGCGCTGACCGGCGATCGACGCACTCAAAACCCTGGACGACCACCAAGGTCACGAGCAGCTGGGGGAGCAGGAACCGTAGGGACGCAACGACGCTGCCGATTGCACTGGGGTCGACGAGCGCGATGGCCACCGCTGCTCCCGCCACGAGACCAACCCCTTGACGTACACGGCGCCGGTGGTCAGGCCCGCGCATTGTCAGTGCGGCACCAACTGCAATCGCGCCGAGGACGGCCGCGATTTCCGCAGGTCCGTATCCCAACGGCTGCAGCAGCATGATCGGCGGTGCAGCGCTCGCTCCCGCGACTGCCCATCTGGCGCGTGGGCTGAGCTCCTTGGAGGGTTCCGGCGACGAGAAGCTCAGCTGTCGACGCCACCACGGCGCGGTGGGCGGGTCGTCAGCCCCGTCGGTGCACTCGAAGCTGGCACACCACCGGAACGCCGAGTCGCGGTCGGCGATTTCAATCGGTTCGCCATCGTCCACCTGCACGGCAACTGCGTCGCCGGTCGCGAGTGCGCGTTCCAACGTGCTGCGAACCCGCGCCGCCTCCAGATCCGGCTCGCCTGTCCCGGACCGGGCCTCCACCAACCAACGCTGGGCGCTGTCGGTGTGACGCTGGCGAACGATGAACTCTCCGCTGCGAAGCGTCGCCGGCCAGTGAATTGCTGTCAGCTCGTCGCCGTCGCGCCAGGTGCGTACTCCGTCGATTTCGTCGCGTCCGGAGCGAGGGCTCGCCACGTGATGATCCGCTGCGCTTCCCTGGCGGCGCTCGAATGGTGCGCCCACCGCCGACATCTGCGGAGCGACGACGAGCGGCTCAATGGCCACCATCGTGTTGCGCCGCCACCACACATTGCCGAGTGTGCCCGCAGATGAACAACGCACCTCCACCCGCTCGTGCACCCCGCGCCGCGGCGCACGGCCGACCAACGACGCGGTGCCATTGGGGAGCCAACCGCTGGCGACTAGTTCGTGGCCGATTCGCAGCTCCGCGTACAGCGGCCGTCGCGATGTCGACTCCACCTGCCACACCAGCTCGGCGGCGGCTTCGCTCAGCTCGGAAGTACTGATCGCGTGAAGACGCGCATGACGCAGAGTCCACCAGCCGTCGGCCACGCTGGCAACGCCGGCGACGAGCCCGACCGCAAGCATGATCACCACGGCGGCGGCGCCGGTCAGCATCGCAATCGCGAACGCGATCAGCCACGCTGCGGCGAGCGTGGCGCTGCCGCGGGCAAGACCTGCCGGGCGGCTCACCGTCGCGGAGCTTGCACCGTGGCGACGCATTCGGCGACCACTTCCACTGCGCTGAACTGATCGGGGTTCGCCATCACCAGCCGATGCGGCAAGGTGCTGTGAGCGGCGCGGGCGACATCGTGGGGTGCCACGAACTGGCGGCCGTCCATCACTGCGAAAGCCTTGGCCAACGAGATCATCGCAACGCCGCCCCGCGTCGAGGCGCCGAGCCGAACTCGCAGATGTTCCCTGGTGGCGTGCAGGATTCCTACGGCGTAGGCCGCGACGGGGTCGGAGAGGTGGATGCGCTGCACTTGGTCGCGGCAGGCGTCGAGTTCCTCCAATGTGGCGGCCGCCCGCACGCTGCTCAATCGGCCACGACCGCGGCGGCCGGTCAGCACGTCCAACTCCTCGTCGGCGCTGGCCCTGCCCAGGCTGATTGCCGCCATGAAGCGGTCGGTCACGCCCTCGGCGAGCGGGTAGGTGCCAGCCATCTCCACAGGGTTCTGTGTGGCGATCACGACGAATGGCACCGGCACTACATGGGTGGTGCCGTCGACCGTGACCTGCCCCTCTTCCATCACCTCCAGCAGCGCGGATTGGGTGCGCGGATTGGCGCGGTTCAGTTCGTCGAACAGCACGACATTCGCAAACACGGGGCCGGGCCGGAAGTGCAGCCCGTAGCCGTCAGCATTCGGTGCCAACGAGCCGACCACGTCGGTGGGCAACAGATCGGCCGTTCCCTGAATTCGGGCGAACGAGCCCCCCAACGTGGCCGCAACGGTCTGCGACAGCAGCGTCTTGCCGACACCAGGGACGTCCTGCGCGAGCAGATGACCTCCAGCCAACACGCAGGCGGTGGCGACTTCGATTTGCTCCACACGACCAGCCAGGACCGATGCAATACCGTCGACCATCGCCGCGGCCAAAGAGCCGGCCTTCGAGGGCGCGGGTGACTGATCGAACGCCAATGTAGAAGTCATGCCAACGTTCATCGGTCGATTGACGCGTCTTCTCAAGCGCGAGAGTTCGGCGGTAGTAGGTTCGGCGGATGCCGTGGCGCCTACACCGACGAACGAGCGCCTCCGTGTTGGCGTTGTTCGCCGCTGTCTCGTTCGTTGCCTGTTCGGACTCCGGTCGGCCAGCATCCGGGCCGGTGGTGACGATTTTCGGCAGCATTACAGACCGTGATGCCGACGCGTTTGCCGCGTCGATGGCCGCCTTCGAGCGCAGCTCGGGCATCGATGTCCGTTATGTGGGCTCGGCGAACTTCGAGGCCGATCTACTGGAGCGCGTGCGACGTGGCGATCCGCCGGACCTTGCCCTGCTGCCGCAGCCGGGTTTGCTGCGCGCCTTGGCCGAGGACGGGCTGGCGCTGCCCTACGACGGTGAGTTGGAGACAGCGGCGCGGCGCGACGTTGACCAGCGTCTCGTCGATCTGGTGACGGTCGACGGGCAGGTGTTCGGCTCCTGGTACTCGGTGACGCCGAAGAGCCTCATCTGGTACTCGCCACGAGAGTTCAAAGATCGCGGCATCACACCGCCGACCACCTGGTACGTACTCGT
>JANLPB010000124.1:0-5167 GCA_031366885.1 Ilumatobacteraceae bacterium | reverse complement strand
CTCGCAGTCGTTGATGCGATGCTGTCGCTCTACACCGCGGGCAACCTCGACCCTTCGTCCGACGAAATTGCCGAGCGCGCCGGCTTGTCGCCGCGTTCGCTGTTTCGTTACTTCGATGATCTTGACGATTTGGTGCGCGTTGCCATCTCCCGTCAGCACGAGCGAGTGCAACCTCTGACCGGTCTGGATGTGTCGTCGCACGGGGCACTCCCTGTACGCGTGCAGCGGCTCGTCGCGCAGCGAATCCGTCTGTTCGAGAGAATCGGCTCGGTGGGAATCGTCTCACGTGTTCGTGCACCATTTCAGCCGCTGATCGCCTCCGAACTCGCCATCACCCGTTCGTTCTTACGGCGCCAGCTGGAACAACTGTTTGCGCCCGAACTCGAGGGGCGCGACGTCGCCGGCTCGGTGGCAGCCATCGCCTCCATCGACGTCCTCACCTCGTTCGAAGCGCTGCAGTTGATGCGCGACGACCAACAGCTCACACGCGCCCAGATGGAGGCAGTGTTGGTCGACTCGATGCTTCGGCTTCTGGGGGCCTAGGACGATGCGCATCACCCTGTTGGGTACGGGGAGCCCGTTGCCTGATCCGCGCCGCGCTGGGCCGTCGACACTGATCACGGCGGATGGCCTCACGGTGCTGGTCGACTGCGGACGCGGCGTGTTGATGCGCCTGGCGGCCGCTGGCTCATTGCCGCCATTTCTCGACGCGCTCCTTCTCACTCACCTGCACAGCGACCACCTCAGCGATCTGGGCGACGTCATCACTACCCGCTGGGTGATGAGCCCCGGACCACTACCACTTGTCATCTACGGGCCAGCCGGCACCGCCGATGTGGTCGGCCACGTGATGGCGTCGCTGCGTCCAGACATCGGGTACCGCATCGCCCACCACGACGATCTCCACAGTGGCCCCACCGTCGAGGTGCACGAGGTTGCGGCAGGCGACACATTTTCAATTGGTTCTGCCACGCTGACGGTCGGTGCGACCGATCATCGACCCGTCGAGCCCACTGTCGCGTTTCGCATAGACGCTGACGGCGCATCCGCCGTGCTCGGTGGCGACGGCGTTCCGTGCGTCGGTCTCGATGAGTTGTGCCGCGGAGCAGACGCATATGTCCAGACGGTCATCCGAGAAGACCTGGTGCGGCTGGTGTCCAGCGCTCGTTTGCAGGACATCCTCGACTATCACAGCACCGTGCAACAGGCCGCACAGACTGCCGCGTCGGCGGGCGTTGGCACCCTCGTACTGACCCACTACGTACCGTCCCTGCAGCCGGGCCAGGAGGACGAGTGGCGGGCGCTCGCCGCCGCTCACTTCAGCGGCCCGGTCGTGCTTGGTGACGACCTCACGTTCGTTGATCTCTGACCGTAGGAGCCTTCATGCAATCACTCCGCACACCCGATGATCGCTTCGTCGATCTGCCGGACTACCCGTTCGCTCCGCACTATGCGGAGGTGCCAGCCGTTGCCGGCGACCTCAACGCAGGCGTGCTCAGAGTGCACTACCTCGACGAAGGCCCGCAAGATGCGGCGCCGGTCCTGCTGATGCATGGCGAACCGTCGTGGAGCTTCCTCTATCGCCACATGGTTCCTGTGCTGGTCGCCGCCGGGCATCGGGTCATTGCCCCCGACCTCGTCGGCTTCGGCAAGAGCGACAAGCCAACCGAGACCTCGGACTACTCGTATGCCCGACATGTTGGCTGGATGCAAGCGCTGCTCTTTGATCACCTCGACCTGCGCGACATCACCTTCTTCGGGCAGGACTGGGGCGGCTTGGTTGGCCTGCGCGTGTTGGCCTCGGCACCCGACCGGTTTGTGCGTGGCGTGGTTGGCAACACCGGCCTGCCCGAGGGCGACGGCAAGCTGAGCGACGCCTTCCTCTCGTGGCAGAAGTTCGCACGCGAATCGGCGGAGTTTGCAATTGGGGGAATCGTCAACGGAGGCTGCGCCAGCGACCTTGCGCCCGAGGTGATTGCGGGCTACGACGCGCCCTTCCCGGACGACACGTACAAGGCCGGCGCTCGCATCTTTCCGTCGCTGGTGCCCAGCCTTGCCGATGACCCCGGTGCGGCCGAGAACCGCGAGGCCTGGAAGGTCTTGGAGCAGTGGACCAAGCCATGGCTGTGCACCTTCAGCGACAAGGACGCCGTTACCCGCGGCGGTGAGCGCCCGTTCTTGCGCCGCATTCCTGGTGCGCAGGGCCAGCCGCACACCACGATCGTCGACGGCGGGCACTTTCTGCAGGAAGACAAGGGCGCCGAACTGGCCCAGGTGATCGCTGACTTCATCGACGCCACACCCGTCGAGGGCTAGCCCGTGTACGGCACCATTCGACACGAGGTTTGTATCGCCCGCTCGGCTGCCGATGTGTGGGCGCTCGCTGGCGACGCCAGCAGGCTGCACCACTGGTTTCCCGGAGTGGTCGGCTGCACCGTCGACGGCAACTCACGGGTACTCATCACCGGTTCGGGCATACCGATGCCCGAGGAGATCCTGGTGTGTGACAACACCCAGCGCCGCTTCCAGTACCGATTGACCACGCCGATCTTCACGCACCACCGCGGCACCATCGACGTGATCGCGCTCACCGACGAATCGTGCATCGTCGTCTATTCCACTGAAGCGGATCCGCGGGCGATGGCGCTGGTCATCGGCGGTGCGACGGCTGGTGCACTTCGTGAACTGAAACAACTCATGGAAGGCGGGGAGGGTCGCTGATGGGCCGCAAGATTCTTTTCATCACGACCGACCAGCAGCGCTACGACACGCTCGGGTGCAACGGCGGCACGATCGCGCGTACCCCTGTCATCGACAAGGTCGCTGCACAGGGTGTGCGTTACGAACGCGCCCATCCGCAAAGCGTGGTGTGCATGCCGGCACGCAGCACGATCATCACCGGCCAGCACCCAAGTACCCATGGCGTGTGGATGAATGGCGTGCCGCTCCCCGAGGATGCACCATCGGTGGCGCAGGTGTTGCACGACGCTGGGTACCGGACGGCGATCATCGGCAAGCCGCACTTCGAGCCGTTCCTCGATCCGTTCGCACGTTTCCCCGAGAACGGTTTCGCCCGGCAGGGCACGTTCGGGCCGCACCGGGGTTTTGAGCACTTCGAGTCCGCCACACATGGCGCTGCTGGGCCGCTGCACTATGCGCGCTGGCTGTTGTCCAACCATCCGGAAGCCGTGGGCATGTTCTATCCGGTGCTGGATCACAGGCTGGAAGTAAATGCAATGGGCGGTGGCGACACCGGCGCACCGCAGGCCTGGGCGAACAACATTCCCAAGGAGTGGTACCACACCGATTGGGTTGCCGATCGCACGATCAGTTGGCTGGATTCGCTGGGCGCCAATGATGACTGGTTCTGCTGGATGAGCTTCCCTGATCCGCATCACCCGTGGGACCCACCAGCCAGCGTGGTCGGCCGTATCGATTGGCGCGACGTGCCGCTCCCCGCGGGCTACCCGGCCGACGCCGCCGAGCGCGAAGCCATCCTCGACGCCAAGCCGCGCCACTACCGAGCGTGGTACGACGGACGCCTGGTCACCAACTACGAGGCGCCGGCCGCGTGGGTACCGGCCACGCTGACTCCCGACCAGATTCGCGAGACAACGGCGCTGAACGCGGTGGAGTGCGAGCTGATCGACGAGGCAATTGGTCGTGTCCTGGCGGCGATTGGTGCTCGTGGCTGGGACGACGACCTCGACATCGTGTTCACCACCGACCACGGCGAGTTGGGCGGCGACTTCGGGCTGCTGTTCAAGGGGCCGTATCACGTCGAGGGTCTGATGCGTCTGCCGTTGATCTGGCGGCCCGCGCCCTCCTCGGGCAGCACGCCTGCAGTCGTCGGCAAACCCGTCGGTCACGTCGATCTGGCGCCGACGTTCTGCGCCATCGCCGGCCTGCCGCCCGCACCCTGGATGGAGGGCACCGCATTGCCGATCGACGACGCTGACGCCGAGCGTCGCGGTTTCGAGCGAGTGCTCACCGAGTGGGATAGCGAACTGTTCGGCGTTGGCGTGCACCTGCGCACCATCACTCGCGACGGCTGGGTGTGCACCACGTATCTGCCGGGCAGCGTTCACGACGGCACGGAAGGCGAGCTGTACTCCCTGACCGACGACCCGTTGCAGCGCGTGAACCGCTGGAACGACCCAGCGCTGGCGGCGCTGCAGAGGGACCTCCTCGCCGACCTGTGGGACCACCAACCGACCATGACGGCCCCACTGCGCGGAGTAGAAGCCCCGGTCTGAGGTTCCAGCCAACGCGCTCACGCCGCGCTCCGTCGTGGTGGCCCGGTGTTGTGTACCGTGCCGTCGGGTAATCGAAGGATGAGTGTGCGGCCGGGGCCGAGTGTGATGAGCCAGCCGTCGCGGTGGACGCGGGTGTGGTGGTACACGCACAACGGCAGCAGGTCTTCGAGGTCGGTGCGGCCTGCGTGGCGCCACCACACGATGTGATGGATTTTGCATCGATCGAAATGTGTGCCGCACCCGGGTATCCCACAGGTGGCATACAACGCACGCAGCGCCCGTCGTTGGGCCCGGTTGGCGAGTCGTGTGCTGCGCCCTAGGTTCAGTTCCCCGGGCGCGTAGAGCACGACCCCGTTGCGCACGATCACGGGGTGCACCTCGCCGTGGCCGAACAGTTCGATGAGCACCGACCACGGGATCTCCACCGGCAGCCCCCAATCGACGTGCGGCCGTCGACCGCCGTCAGGGTTCGTGGGTTCCGTCGCCTGCGACTGGTCATCGCGGTCGGGTTCGGTGGGTTCCGACGAGCCGGCCGAGTCGTCGCGGTCGGCTTCGATGACGACCACGAACTCGGGTCGCCCCGCCCGCTGCGCGACACCACCGTCGTGGATGATTCGTGCGAGCGCGCACGCGGCCAAGAACTCGTTCTTGGCTTGCGGGTCGGTGGGGCACCCATCGGGCACTGACTCCGCGAACGCGGCTTCGATCTCGGCCTGCAGGCGGGCGTTGAACCGAACACCGGTCAACGGATCGAACCTGCCCGACAGGCACCACATCCCATCAGCATCAGTCCACCGGCGTAACCGTGCTGCTTTCTTTTGACGCTCGAACCGCTCAGACCCGTCATCCGCACGTAGCGATTCCGCCTCGCGTTCCAACCGTTTGCGAAAATCCGACACCGAGCCGTGTGT
>JANLPB010000204.1:0-9288 GCA_031366885.1 Ilumatobacteraceae bacterium | reverse complement strand
TGCGTCAAGCGCGGCGCGCATGCTGGTGGGGTTGGCGTTGTAGCTGTCATTGAGGATGATTGCGCCACTCGCCGCACGTTGCACGTCCATCCGCATCGCGGTGAGGCCCACGTTGGCGACCGCGGCGGCGCCCGCAGTCAGGTCGCCCCCGACCGCTCCAACGCAGGCGAGCGCGGCGGCTGCATTGTTGGCCATGTGCCGACCGCTGACGCCGAGCCGGACGTCGAACGCGCCCCACGGTGTGTCGAGGTGAAAGCTGGCACGGGCCAGTTCGTCGAGCCGCACGTTGCTCACACGGACATCGGCGTCCGCTGCTTCACCGTAGAGCAACACGCTGCCGGGACCCATCGAGCTCATTGCCCGCACCCGCTGATCATCGGCGTTGAGGATCGCGATGCCGTTGATCGGCAGCGCCTCGATCAGCTCGGCCTTTGCACGAGCCACGCCGTCGATGCCACCGACGCGGTCGCTGTGCGCTTCGGCGACCCGGGTCACAACGCCGATGGTTGGGTGGGCAATTGCGCACAACTCGGCAATCTCGCCGAACCCTCGCATTCCCATCTCCAGCATCAGCACTTCAGTGCCGTCGGGCATGTTCAAGAGTGTGGTCGGCAAACCCTGCTCGTTGTTGAAGCTGCGTTCGTTGGCCCACGTGGACTTGCTGGCCCCCAGCGCAGCCCACGCGAGGTCCTTAGTGGACGTCTTCCCGACTGAGCCCGTGACGCCGATGACGGGGCCGGCAAACCTGAGTCGCTGTGCAGCCGCCAGCGCCATCAGCGCCCGCAACGTGTCGGGCACCTCGATCGCCGTGCCGTGTCCGGCAGGCTTGGAAGTGAGGTAGGCCGCGGCACCACGGGCGAGAGCGCCCTCGATGAAGTCATGCCCGTCTCGCTCGGCGATGAGCGGCACGAACAGCTGCCCGGGCAGCACACTGCGGGAGTCGAACGAGACGCCACTGATCTCGCTATCGGGGCCGACTAGCCGACCACCGGTTGCGGCTGCGACGGAATGTGCTCTGAAACGCATCGCTGCACACGGTACCGTCGGACCACATGGCTGCCGAAGCATCGACCTTTGACGTAGTGCCGAACGACGACCGCATCAACCTGATCGTCATCTTCGGAGGTCAGTCAGCCGAGCACGACGTCAGCTGCACCACCGCCGCTCATGTACTGAAGGCCGCTGATCCGGCGAAGTACCGCATCACACCCATTGGCATTGCCCGAGACGGCCGCTGGGCAATTGCCACAGAGGCGCAGCGCGCCGTGGCCGCTGGACCCGATGCGTTGCCTGGCCGCCTCGCAACTGAGGGGGAGGTAATCGAGCCGACACGTGCCGTCACATCCTCCGGGCCAGGACGCACCGTCGTCGTCCCGTTGCTGCACGGTCCACTGGGCGAAGACGGCACCGTGCAGGGAATGCTCGAACTGGCCGGTCTGCCCTACGTGGGCTCCGGCGTGCTGGGTTCGGCGGTCGCAATGGACAAAGCGATGGCCAAACAGGTCACCACCGCCCACGGCATTCCCCAGGCCCGGTATCTTGCCTTCCGAGCCAACGAGCTCACTCCCTCGTCTCCCGCTCAGATCGCCGAGCAGCTGGGCCTTCCCGTGTTCGTCAAGCCCGCCAACATGGGCTCATCGGTGGGCGTCACGAAGGCGAAGACGGTCGAGGCCTTGCGCGACGCCATCGAGGTTGCATTGTCGTACGACGAGTGGATTGTCGTCGAAGAAGCGATTGTCGGGCGCGAGATCGAGGTAGCGGTGCTCGGCAACCTCAGCCCGCGCGCAAGTGTGCCCGGCGAGATCGTGCCCGGCGCCGAGTTTTACGACTACGCCGACAAGTACGTGGACGACGGGTCGCAATCAATCATCCCTGCCCCGCTGACCCCCGAGCAGACTGCCGAAGTGCAGGCGCTGGCACTGAAGTCGTTCGCCGCGCTGCGGTGCGAAGGGTTGTCGCGCGTCGACTTCTTCTTCGAGGAGGGCGGCCGCGGCCTCCTGCTCAACGAGATCAACACGATGCCTGGCTTCACGCCGATCTCGATGTATCCCAAACTGTGGATTGCCAGCGGCCTCAGCTATCGCGACCTCATCGACGAACTCGTCCAGCTCGCGTTGGAACGCCACGCACGCCAGCGCCGCAACACCGCCCACTGACGGCACCAATAAGGACGCTCGCCAGTATTGTTCGCACATGACTGCTGTTGACGCTGCTCCCGTGTCCCCCGGTTTCGATGCTCACCGCGCGATTCGAGATCTGCGGGAACTGGCGAGGCGCACGGGCGGGCCCGCCGGTGCCCGTCGACTGTGCTGGACGCCCGAGTGGGCCGAGGCGCGGGCGATGTTTCGAGAGGAACTCTCGACGCTGCCCGTGGAGGTGGAGCAGGACGAGGCCGGCAACCTGTGGGCGTACTACAAGGGCGAGACGGCCGACACCGTCGTGATTGGTTCGCACCTTGACTCGGTGCCCGCCGGCGGTTGGCTCGACGGTGCACTCGGTGTGCTCGGTGGTTTGGAAGTGCTGCGCTCTCTCGTGGCCTCCCCCACGCTTCCCAAGCGATCGTTCGCGCTCGTCGATTGGGCCGACGAAGAGGGCGCACGCTTCAGCCGCAGCCTGTTCGGTTCGGCTGCCGTGGTGGGGACGCTCGACCTCGACATTTTGCGCGAGTTGAAGGACAAGTGGGGCAACTCGTTGCCGGAGGTGATCGCCGAACACGGCGTGGCGCTCGACGCGATGGAGGGCGCGCAGACCCGCCTGGAGAACGTTGTTGCCTACCTCGAACTGCACATCGAGCAGGGGCCGGTGCTCGAACATGAAGGCCTCGGCATAGGTGTCGTGACCGGCACGGTCGGCATCGAACGCGAGCGGTTGATCTTCAGCGGCCAGGCGGCGCACGCGGGCACGATGCCGATGGGCATGCGTCGCGATTCGCTGCGCGCAATGAGCCGCTTCGCGCTGGAGTTGGCGGAGATCGGCAAGCGCCACGACGGCGTCACCACCGTCGGCAGTGTGACCGCGTGGCCGGGCGTTGTGACGGCCGTCCCCGGCACCACGACGTGCACGATGGACATGCGCCACATCGACGCCGACTCGCTGGCGGCGATGTTCGCTGAGATGAAGGCCGCCGCAAGCACTGCGGCGCAAGCTGAGGGCTGCACTGTCGAGCTGGAGCACATCTTCTGCATTCCGCCGATGATCTTCGATTCGACACTTGTCGACAGCGTTCGCCGCGCAGTGAAGGCCGTCGAAGGCCACGAGTTCGAGCTGCCCAGTGGCGCGCTGCACGATGCGTCCGAAATGGCACGTGTGGTGCCAACGGCAATGGTCTTCACCTCATCAATCGCCGGGCTCTCGCACACCAAGGAAGAAGACACGTCCGAGGAGCATCTGGCCATGGGAATCACCGCCTTTCACATGGCCGTGATGGAAGCACTCAATCCCGTATGAGTTCGTGGGAGTTCGAGGCGGCGGTGTGGCAATGGCAGGGAGACGGCCCTGCGACGTGGCGCTTCGTCACGCTGCCGTTCGACCTGACCGATGAGATCGACGACCTCACCACTGGCCGACAAGGCGGGTTCGGGTCGGTCAAGGTAGAGGTCACCGTCGGCAACACCACGTGGACCACGTCGGTGTTTCCGTCCAAGGAGCAGCAGTCGTTCATCCTCCCGATGAAGGCGCTGGTACGCAAGGCCGAAGGCCTCGCCGATGGCGACACCGCCCGCGTCACGCTCCGCCTCGTCGACTTCCCCTGACCGACATGTCGCTCATCGTTGTGGGCGCAACTAGGGCTGCCCAGAACGCTACGTACGAAACTGAGAAGACCCAGTTGCGTGCGCAACCAATTCTCTCAGGGCACGAGGGCGGCGCGGAGGAAAGCGAGCAGCTCGGTGCGCAGGCGTCGTAGGTCGGCTGTAGTCGGCGACCAGCCGACGCTTCGTAACACTTCCGGTTCGGTTGCGATGCCGGTCACCGTCGCGTAACAGAGCGCGGCGACCAAACGCGGGTCGCCCTGGCGCAGGCGCCCACGGTCCATCTCCTTCTGCAGGTACACAACAGCGCGATCGACCAGCGGGCTCAGCTCGGCGTGGAACCGTTCGCCGACCGCAGGTGAGATGCGGCTGACTTCGCGAATCAGACCCAACAGAGATGGCCGGCGCACGGCCGGGCGGAACACGGCCCGCACGACAGCTTCGATGCGATCGAGCGGGTCGTCGGTGGTCGCACGTATTGCGGCCTCGATGGCGACGGTGAGCTGGAGGGCGGCCTGCACCAGCACGGCCTGCACCAAGTCGTCCTTGGAAGGGAACCAGTACAGCAATGTCTGCTTCGCTACCCCCACCTCAGCAGCAATGACATCCAGCGATACCGAATCGACCCCACGTACGCCGAAAAGGTCGGTCGCAGCGTCCAGAATTCGTTCGCGAGTCGGGGTCTTAGCAGCCATCCGTACCTTTTAGTGACGGGGTGTTTACGCACTGTCTACCATATGGTAGACAGTGCGTGCCATGATTGCTGAACAGCTCGACAACAAGCGCATCGCCATCACCGGCAGCACCGGTTTCGTGGGCACCGCACTTGTCGAGCGATTGCTACGCAGTGCGCCGGGCTGCACACTGATTCTGCTGATTCGGCCCAGCAAGCGCCACGACCCCACCGAGCGTGCCCGCCGCGAGATCTTCAAGAACAACGCGTTCGATCGTCTCAAGGCCGAACTCAAAGACGCAGGCGGCGAGTCGTTCGACGAGATGGTGGCGCGTCGAGTCATTGCGATCGGCGGCGACGTGAGCACCGACGGCCTCGGTCTCACCGACTCCGACCAAGCACTCTTCGCCAGCTGCGACACCATCATTCACTCGGCGGCTGCTGTGTCGTTCGACAGCCCGCTGGACAGCGCAGTGGAGATCAACCTGATGGGTCCGGTGCGAATTGCCGCCACCTGCCAGTCGCTCGGCATCACACCACACATGGTCGGCGTCAGCACCTGTTACGTCGCCGGCAACCGTCGCGGCAACGCCCCCGAAGCGCTGGTCAGCGAAGGCCACTGGGATATCGGCCTGAGCTGGAAGAAGGAGGTTGCGGCCAGTCGTCGCCTGCGTGGCGACATCGAGGCGCAGAGCCGCGCCACCGAGAAACTCGTTCACTTCCGTGCTGAGGCTCGCAAAGAACTCGGCGCCGCTGGTGGCCCTGCGTTGGCCTCGAAGACCGAAAGCCTGCGCGAAGCGTGGGTGAAGGCGCAGCTCGTCGACGCAGGCCGGTCGCGCGCCGCAAGCGTCGGCTGGCCCGACGCGTACGCGTACACGAAGGCCCTCGGCGAGCAGGCGCTGACCGAGACGAAGGGCAACGTGCCGGTCAGCATCGTGCGCCCAAGCATCATCGAGTCGGCCTTGGCCGAGCCGTTCCCCGGCTGGATCCGCGGTTTCCGCATGGCCGAGCCGGTCATCCTCAGCTATGCCCGCGGTCTGCTCAAGGAGTTCCCCGGAGTCCCCGAAGGAACGGTCGACGTCATCCCGGTCGACATCGTCGTCGCCGCAATCATCACGGTTGCCGCTGCCGGGCCGGAACTGGCGGCGCCGATCACACAGGTCGCCAGCGGCGGCATCAACCCCCTGAAGTACAAGCTGCTTGTCGACAACGTGAGGGCCTGGTTCACCGAGCACCCGCTGTACGACGCCGAAGGTCAGCCGATCCTGGTGCCCGAGTGGCAGTTTCCGGCACGTGGCCGCGTCAAGGAGCAGCTCGAGCGTGCCCGCAGCGTCATCGGCAAGACCGAGCGCGTACTGCAGGCGCTTCCGCTTCGCGGCAAGCAGGCCGCGTGGGCTGCGAACCTGGAGGAGAAGAAGAACGAGATCGACCGCGCCTACGAGTACGTGCAGCTCTACGGCCTCTACACCGAGTGCGAGGCGATCTACCAGGTCGACAAGTTGATCGCGATGTGGGACACGCTGGACGCGGCTGACCAGGCAGCGTTCAACTTCGATCCCCGCAGCGTGGATTGGCCGACATACATCAGCACCATTCACCTACCCTCGATCGTTCACCACTCGCGTGCGAAGGTCACCCCCGGCAAGAACCGCAACGACCGCACCACCCGGCTACGCAACTCGGTGCTGTCGCCCGAGCGCCACGTTGCGGCATTCGATCTGGAGAACACGCTGATCGCCAGCAACGTGGTGGAGAGCTACTCATGGCTGGCCACCCGCCGACTCAACACGCCCGAGCGCATTCGCTACGTGTTGCGCACGCTGGCCGAGGCACCCACGCTGAGCAGCATCGACCGCAAGGACCGCAGCGACTTCCTGCGCTTCTTCTACCGACGCTACGAAGACGCTCCGGTGTCGCAGATCGAAGAAGACTCGAAGGACATCCTGAGTCAACTGATTCTGGCCAAGTCGTTCCCCGCCGGTCTGCGCCGCGTGCGCGAGCACCGTGCGCTGGGCCACAAGACCATTCTCATCACCGGCGCGCTCGACTTCGCGGTCGAAGGGTTGCGGCCGCTATTCGACGAGATCGTGTCGGCGAAGCTGACCGTTCGCCCCGACGGGACCTACAGCGGCAACATGGCTGTCGTGCCGCCGACTGGCGAGACCCGCGCCGAGATTCTTGCCGACTACTGCGCGAGCGAAGGCCTCAAGCTGGAGCAGAGCATTGCGTACGCCGACAGCACCAGCGACCTGCCGATGCTGGAGTGCGTCGGCTTCCCCGTCGCGGTCAACCCCGAGACCCGCCTGGCCGCTATTGCCCGAAAGCGCGGTTGGCTCGTCGAGGACTGGGCGAAAGCCAGCGGCGCCCCGAAGATGTTGCTGCCGCTGAGCTCGATGATGGCCGAGCGCGAGCGAAGGAAGGTCTTCCTGTGAGCCAGCTTCGGCGTTCATCTGCGGTACTACCGCATCTCAGCGCCGATGTTGGATATGGCTACGAGCATCGGCGTTCATCTGCGGCAGTACCGCACCTCAGCGCCGATGTTGGCTTGGGGGGCCCGTTGTGAGTCGGCTGGTGTTTTCTCGGAAGCCGGCTCGGTTTGCGATGGCGCGAATTGCCGGGGCGATCATGCCCGGCGCCGGCGCGTCAGTAGGGCCGCTGAATTTGGAGTCAGACGAACTCTTGCCGCTGCCGACGCCGGAGTGGGTGCGACTACACACGCGCATGGCCGGCATCTGCGGCAGCGATCTGTCGATGATCGACGGCACGGCCTCGGCCTACTTCGATCCGCTGGTCAGCTACCCATTCACGCCCGGTCACGAAGTGGTTGCCGACGTGGAGGGCACCGAGCGCCGCGTCGTGCTGGTACCGGTGCTGTCCTGCGTCACTCGCGGTGTCAACCCGATGTGTGCTGCCTGCGCCGCAGGCCAGATCAACCTGTGCGAGCGAGTGGCGTACGGTCACCTCTCCCCCGGCCTACAGAGTGGCTTTTGCACCGACACCGGCGGCGGCTGGAGCCATCAGATGGTGGCCCACCCGACCCAGCTGATCGACGTGCCAGCCGACTTCAGCGATGAAGCCGCCGTCCTCGTCGAACCCACCGCCTGTGCCGTCCACGCAGCGGAGCGCTACACCGGCAACGAGACCGTCATCATCGGGGCGGGCACTCTCGGCCTGCTCACACTCGCCGCAATCACCGCGACTCGCGACAAGGACCGCAAGGCCCCCATCGTCGTCACCGCCCGCTACGCAGAGCAGAAGCGTTTGGCGAAGGCGCTCGGTGCCGATGTGGTGTGCAGCACCGACGAGATGCCTCGCTACGTGCGTTCCTCCACCAACTCGCTCGTGTTCGGCGATCAGCTGACGTGTGGAGCGCCGCACGTCATCGACTGTGTCGGGAGCAGCGATTCGTTGCAGCAGGCGCTGCGCGTTGTCGCCCCCGGCGGCGAGGTACAGGTCGTCGGCATGCCGGCCAACGTGTCGCTTGAGCTGACTTCGCTGTGGCACCGCGAGGTGGCCATCCGTGGTTGCTACGCCTACACCCACGCCGACTTCCACACTGCTATCGACGTGATTCGCCATCACGATCTCGGCCGGCTGGTCTCGGCCACCTATCCCCTGAAGGACTACACCGACGCGATCGCCCATGCGGCCGCTGCCGGTCGCCGAGGCGCCGTCAAGGTTGCCTTCGATTTGAGAGGTTCCTGAAATGCCCCGTCCTGGATTTGTCCTTGAGGTCGATCGGTCGACGCCGTCGATCATGTTCTGGCGCGGCGAGAATTTCAGTCTGGAGAAGCTGCCCGCCGGTCGCAGCAGAGTCATCTACCCGCCCGAGCCGCTGGAAGCGTTGAAGGACATCGATGGCGCCATTCGCCATGCGT
This sequence comes from Ilumatobacteraceae bacterium, assembly GCA_031366885.1. Lineage (GTDB taxonomy): Bacteria > Actinomycetota > Acidimicrobiia > Acidimicrobiales > Ilumatobacteraceae > UBA668. The sequence goes on along the minus strand of JANLPB010000204.1, from coordinate 988 downwards.
TGCTGAACCCACACGACCAGGACCCGTTGCCCACGCAGTTGTTCCCGGGCATGAAGCTGACCATCGCGTTCGACGACGTCAGCCTGCCGCTGCCGAAGATGCGGCGCCCCGACACTCGCCAGCGCGTGATCGAAGCCGTGCTTGACCTCGTTGCTGCTGCCGGAGTCGACGACGTGCACCTGATCGCCGCCCTGGGACTGCACCGCCGTATGCACGAGTACGAACTGCGCCACGCACTCGGCGACCGCATCTACGACTCGTTCTACCCGCGTGGCATGCTTTACCAGCACGACGCCGAAGACCACGACAATCTCGCCGTCATCGGCACGACCGATCACGGTGAAGTGTTGGAGATTAACAAGCGCGCTGCCGAGAGCGACCTGATCATCTACGTCAACATCAACTCGGTCAGTATGGACGGCGGCTGGAAGAGCATCACCACCGGCCTCGCCTCGTACCGCTGCCTCAGCCACCACCACAACCCCGAAACGCTGGAGAACACCCGCAGCCTGATGGGCCACCGCCATCAGAGTGCCCTGCACACCAGCGTCTGGCGTTTGGGCAAGGTGTTGAAGGACAACGGGCCGAAGATCTTCCAGATCGAGACCACGCTCAACACCGACATGTTCCCCGCGCCCTTCGACTTCCTCAGCAAGCGCGAATGGGAGTGGAACGCACGCGACCGAGCGACGTTCCTGGCCACCACCAAGTCGCTGAACCGCACGCCGATCAAGCTGGCACGAAAGATCTTCCACAACATGGAAGGGCCGCATCAGATGACATCGGTACAGGCCGGCGACACCGACGCGGTACACAAGCTGACGTTGGAGAAGGTCTACGAGCAGCAGTTGGTCGAGGTCACCGGGCAGAACTACTTTCTGAACATGGGTTTTCGCTTTGTGTGCACGTATATCGGCTTGTTTGTGATGTACCCCATCCTGTTTATGTGCATGGGGCTGGTCTTCATGTTCAACTTGTACCGCAACAA
>JANLPB010000182.1:0-2228 GCA_031366885.1 Ilumatobacteraceae bacterium | reverse complement strand
GGAACGAATCGCGACCAGAAGCCCTGCTGCGACCCGTTTAGGCGAGTTCGTCGAGGAGCTGCTGGATGAGCGGAATCATGTCGGCCGGCGGGTCGAGCGTCAGGCACGTTTTGCCCTCCGCGCGCGCGGTTTCTGCATCGGGTTGGGCGAGCAGGTAGCCAGCCGCAAACGCGAGCAGGCAATGCGCGTTCGCGTACTTTGGGTTGGCAGCGATGGTCGACTGCAACAGCTCGATGCCCTGATCAACCTGCTGCGGATTGCTGGTGTCGCGACCGTTGAGCGCGATGAGGTAGCCCGAGTACGCGAGCGCCGTCTTGTTGGTGGGTTCCAGCGCGAGGACGCGCTGATAGGTCACCAGCGCTGTCGAGTAATCGCCGGCCGTCAACTGCGCATCGGCGGTTGCGAGCAGCGTCTCCACGCTCTCCCCCGCCATCGTCGTTGTGGTCCCGCCCGTCACGCGCGCGATCAGTCCTTCGATCATCGGCACCATGTCCTGCGGCGGGTCCAACGCCAAGCACAGCGCACCCTCGGTGGCAACCATGTCCTCGTCAGCAGGCTTGAGGAAGTTCCCCGCTGACACGGCGAGCAGGCAGTGAGGATCGCCGTAGGTGGCGTCCAACGTGGTCGCCGCTTGCAAGCCAGCAATGCCAGCGCGCACACCGGCCTGGTCGCCCGATTGCTGCCCGTCGATCACCAGCAAGTACGACGAGTATGTGGCGGCCTCGGCGTTGGTGGGCTCGATCTCCAGGACTCGCTCGAATGCGGCGCGGGCGCCCGCCGAATCGGTACCGATCAGGCGCCGACCCTCGGCCAGCTTGATTGCCACTTCGTCGGCCGGCTGGCCACCGGTAAGGCTTTGGCCGGGCAGTCGTTGGCCGGCCGAGTTGGCCACGAACAGGCCGAGCGCGACGGCCACCGCGACAGTGCCAGCGATGACGGCGACCCGGCGCCCCCACCGGGCCGGCGGCTTGGGCAGCATCGAACTGCGACCGTCGTCGATCTCGCGCATGACGGCGGCCGCGCGAGCGACGTACCCGTCGCGCAGCGCGCGGTAGTCGTCGTCAGCAACGTCACCGACGGCACGTTCGCGATCAACGTCGAGGATGCTGTTCAGCAGAAACTGGCGCTGCTCCTCGAGTTCCGCCATCCGCTTAGGGTTCATCGGTCGTTTCGCCGGTCTCTGCCGCCAGGGCTGCGGCCACTAGTGCCCTGTCGTCGTCATCGGGCACCGTGTCCACGTTGCGTTGCCAACGACGGAACGCGAAGAAGAGGCCGACGCCGGCGCACACCAACGCAACCGCCGGCAAGACCCACACCAACGATTCGAAGCCGGTGGCCTTCGGCAGCAGCTGCGTTTTGGCGCCGAACTGTTGCACGACGAAGGCGATGATCTCGTCGTCGGTGGCGTCGGTGGAGGTCACCTGCGCCTTGATCTCTGCACGGATCGACGCCGACGCCGTGTTGCGCGATTCGTAGACGGTCTCCCCACCGCAGATGGGGCAGGCGAGCTGTTTGGAGATCTCCTCCACCCGCTCCTCGGGCGTGCGCGCCCCAGCGTCGCGCGTGCTTCCGAACGCGAGAAAGCCCGCCACCACCAGCAGCAATAGCACCCAGCCGAGCCAACGCTTCAACGGTGATGACAAGGACGACGTCGACAGGCTCACGTCGCCCCGTACAGGTCGCGTTGCTGCTGCACCAACTGGGAGAGCGTGACAGCGTCGATCTGGCCCGCCCATCGCACGCGCACCACGCCACTGGGGTCGACGATGAACGTCTCGGGCACCTGCGCCACGCCGAAGGCGACGTTGATGCGCCCGTCGTCATCGCGGATCACCGGCCAGTTCCCACCGCGCTTGGCGAAGAACGCGCGGATGTCGTCGTCGGCATTCGGCGGCTGCACAAAACTGTAGAACTCGGCGCCGTCGGCGAAGGTGGCCTGCTGGTCGACGAACGCCATCAGGTCGGCGTGCTCGGCGATGCACGGCACACAGGTCGAGTTGAAGAAGTTGATGACCACCCAGCTGCCCTTGCGGCGCGCCAGGTCGAACGGTTCGTCGTCGATGGTGGTGCTGCGCACCGAGGGTGCGGGCTTGCCGATCAGCGGACTTTCGACCAAGCCGACCTTGTCCTCCGTGCCCGACTTGCTGGCAGCCAGGATCCAGAACAGGCCACCGACGACAGCGGCGACGACGAGCACGATGATTGGCGCAATGCGAGCGCGCGACGGG
>JANLPB010000132.1:0-12635 GCA_031366885.1 Ilumatobacteraceae bacterium | reverse complement strand
CGGGCACGACCACGGTCACGATCACAACCACTGACCTCGGGCACGGACAGAATCACGTTCACCGACCCGCAACGCCACCCTTGCGTTCCGGGCGGGGTGTCCGTACGGTGAACAGATGGTTTCCTCGGATAGTGAGAACGCTGCAATGGGCTTCTACTTCTATCCGCGGGGTGGCAGCGCACAGGTCGTCCGTTACCTCTCCCGGGCGCTGGTCGGCACGCGCTGGGAGCCGACCGTGTTCTCGGGGTCGCTCGGCACCGGTCGCGAGCCATCGCACGCCGGTCAGTTCTTCTCGTCGCCGCGTTGCAAATGGTTGGACTACAGCGCTGCGGCGCAGTCGTGGGCGGCCGGGGCGAACCCGATGGCGGCCGCAGTTCCAATGCACGCGTCGTACGAGCACAAGGTGGGCGTGCCCGACCGTCACTTCTACGAGCTGGACGAAGCAGCCTTTGGTCGACAGGTTCGAAGCTGGACACGTTTCCTCGGCGACCGGGCGAGCGCAGTGCCCAGCGTCGTCCATCTCCATCACCTCACGCCGATTCATGAGGCGGTGCACCGGTTGTGGCCGCAGGTTCCCGTCATCACTCACCTGCACGGCACCGAGTTGAAAATGCTGGCCGCCTCGCACAACGCGCCCCACGCGGAAGCCTGGGCGGGCCGAATGCGCCAGTGGGCTCAGCGTTCAGCCCGTGTCGTCGCCGTGTCGGCGATGGACCATCAGCTTGCTCTCGACCTGCTCTCGGTTCCGGAGGCGAGAGTCGAAACCATCGCGAACGGTGTCGACACTTCGGTGTTCGCCCCCAGGGTGCACACCGTCATCGAACGGATGGCGTGCTGGCAGCGTTGGCTCGTTGACGACCCTCGCGGCTGGCGCCCCGGTGAAGCCGAAGGGACCATCCGCTACAGCGCTGCCGACCTTTCGGCGTTCGTCAACGATGACGGGACTCTGGTGCCGGTTGTGTTGTACGCCGGCCGTTTCCTTCGCTTCAAGCGGCTGCAGTTGCTCATCGAAGCCCACCACGCGATGCGCCGGTCCACTGGCAGCGCGGCGGTGCTGGTGGTTGTTGGCGGTTACCCGGGCGAGTGGGAAGGCGAGCACCCGTACGACACGGTTCAGCGTCTCGGAGCGCAGGCTGTGTTCTTCGTTGGCTGGCGAGATCACCACGATTTGGCCGAGGCGCTGGCGTGCAGCGACGTCTTCGCCGCGCCGTCGGTGGACGAGCCGTTTGGGTTGGTCTACCTCGAAGCAATGGCCGCCGGGCTGCCTCCCATCGCAACCAACACCGGTGGGCCGCGGGCGTTTGTGAACGTCGACCCAGCTCGACCGACAGGGTGGATGGTTCCGCCCGACGATGTGGCGGCGACGGCGCAGGCGCTGGCGGAGGCCGTGTCAGAGCCGCTGACGCGGGTCACCCGTGGTGGCCGAGCCGCGAAGTTCGTGCGCGAGCGTTACTCATGGGGTTCGGCAGCAGCTCAGTTCGTGCAGCTGTACGAGTCTGTGGTCGCGGAGCCCGAACACAGCCGACTCGATCAGGTCGGTCGACCAACCAGTGGTGTCGCATAGGACAGGATTGCCCCGTGCCCGTCGTCGGGCAGTAGGTGAACGATCAGCCGGTCGCCATCGATCTCCGACCAGATTGGGTTGTGCGTACCGACACGGCCCGACGCCGGCTGGTAACGAGGGAACGGCACCTCGCGGGTCATGACCAGATCGTCGGCACGCAGCAGGCCGATTCCCCCGAGCCAACCTGGGCCATCCGTCAGGCCGACTTCGGCCACGCCGCCGCACAGCAGATGTCCGCTGTCAAGCCACTGGCAATCCTGATGATCGACGAAGTACCCGGGGTTGACGGTGGCCGCCTTGAGCCGGCCGCTCACCGACCAGCGGTAGAACCGCCGCGACCCCCACGACCATCCGATGAGGTCGCCATCGCGCCCACAGCGAGCGATCGCGCCGACGTGGTCGTCGACGTCGAACGCGTGCTCCGGCTGACCGCCCGGCGTCATCCGATAGATCGTTGCCGAAGAGTTCGGCCGGTACTCGGCACTCGCGATCCAGAATGCTTCGCCGTCGAAGTCCATGCCGCCGGGGTGATATCGGATCTCGTCGCCGACGGCCATCTGTTCGACCAGCTCGCCCGCATCGTCGATGGCAAGCACGAGGCCCCGTCGACGATCGATGTCCACGGTCGAGACCCACCACGTCGACTTGACCCGGGCCATGCCCTGCGGGTGATACGCATCGAACTTCAACGGCAGCTCGCCCACCAGTTCCCAGGTGGTCGAGCGGGTGAGTGAGGAAACGGTGTCGGCAATTGAAAGGCCCGCGCGTGTGTCGTGATGCAACATGCGGTGCACAGTCTCGCGAATTGAGATCGTTGAGCGGCTGATACCCCACCTATCGTGTCCGGCGATGTCGACACCGGGCTTTCGTTCCTTCAGTCCGGCATTGCAGAGGTTCTTCGCCGCCACTGTGATCAACATGATCGGTTCTGCAGCGCTGTTCGGTTTCGTGTTGATCTACTTCCACGAAGTTCGTGGAATTTCGCTCAGTCAGGCGGGCTTCGCGGTCGGTGCAATGAGCTTCACGATGGTGCTGTGCACGCCGTTCGCGGGCTCGCTCTCGGATCGTTTCGGCGCACGCCGAGTACTCATTGCCGGCTGCCTGGTGTCGATCTTGGCCGGCTCTCTGTACGCGGGCGTGACGACATTTCAACAGGCGCTGGGCGTCTCGGTTCTGTTGGGTGTCGGCCATGGTCTCTGGTTCCCGTCGCAGGCAGCGCTGTTGGCACTGGTCGTGCAACCCCACGAACGGCCTGCGGTCTCGGCGTTTCAGCGGGCTGCGTTGAACCTTGGGGCGGCGCTCGGCGGGTTTCTCGTCAGCGAAAATTCGGTGGCCGCGTTTCGGTGGTTGTTCGGTGTCAACGTGGCTACGTACGTGGTCTTCCTCGTGGTGTTGGTGGGCATGCCGGCCGGCCATGTGCCGATCGAGCAGCGCAGCGTCACCCCCGTCGGGTTCGCAGAGGTGCTCAATGACCGGTTCTTCCTGAGGCTGTTGGTGACCGACGTCGCGATCGCGCTCGGCTTCGGTTTCCTGTTTGCCTTCATGCCGGCCTACGCGTCGTTGCTGGGCATCAGCAAGCCGACGATCGGAATTCTGTTCATGTTCGGGGCTGCCAGCGTGGTGTTCACGCAGATCCCGACGCTGCGATGGGTGCGCGGACGGTCACGGATGGGCTCGCTGGCGGTGATGAACCTGTGGTTCGTTGCCGCGTTCGCGCTGATGAATGTCACCCCGTACGCAGCGGTCGGAGTGGCGATCGTCGTCATCGGCGTTGCCCAGATACTGGGCGGTTTCGGAGAGGCCATCCTGGGCGCAGTGCGGCAACCGCTGACCTCCGACCTGGCGCCGCCGGACCTTGTCGGCCGCTATCACGGGCTGGCAACGATGGTCTTCCAGGGTTCGATGGGGTTGGCGAACGCGCTGGGCGGCATCGTGATGCAGTACTCGCTGAAGCTGGTGTGGCTGGTGCCGCTGGGCGCGTCGGTGGCTGGGGTCGCGGGGTCGCTGGCACTTCGCCGCCGCATCCCACAGCACCTTTCTGTCAGCGCGTAGGACCACCCGGCGCGCCAACGTCACGACTACGCTCATGCCCGTCGCAGCCACTGGGAGAGGGGTCGTCGAGCGCAGGATGGTCGAACGTCGATGACTACCGAGGAGACGGGCGAGCAGACCACCACCCTTGACGCCGCGCGTACTGCACACGAGTCGCTGGCTAACGACATGCCGACTGGCTTTCGACGCGACATCGAGGGCCTACGCGCCATTGCGGTGGTCGTTGTCTTGCTCTACCACGCGAATCTCGGGCCCACCAGCGGCGGGTTCCTCGGCGTTGACGTGTTCTTCGTGGTGTCGGGCTATCTCATCACCTCGCTACTGATGAAGGACCTCCTTCTCCACGGCGGACGATCGCTGCCACGGTTCTGGGGCAGGCGTGCACGTCGGCTGCTACCCGCCTCGCTGCTGGTGGTCATCGTCACCCTGGTCGGCGGCCGGTTCATGCTCGACCCGCTGTCGCAGGCCGATCTGGCCAACGACGCGTTGTGGGCCAGTGGCTTCGTGATCAACATCAAGTTCGCGATGGGCGACGGCTACGTGGTCAGCCAGTCGATGCCCACGCCACTTTTGCACTTCTGGTCGCTAGCGGTCGAGGAGCAGTTCTACATGGTGTGGCCGGTACTGCTCTACGCGCTCACGCGCGTGCGGTGGTACACGCGACGCTACGCATTGGCGATCATGGCGGGGTTCTTCCTGCAGTCGTTGTTGGCGTTCGTCTGGTTCTCCACCTGGGCGCGCACCCCTTCCTTCTTCTTGCTCCCGACCCGAGCGTGGGAGCTGATCGCCGGGGCAATGCTGGCGGTCACGGGCGGCGCCGCGCTACGGCTGTCGCCAACGGTCAGAGCCGCAGTCGCGTGGTTCGGGCTGTTCCTCATCGGCTACTGCGTGGTGACCTACAACGACACGATGAACATCGGGTACGCGGCGCTGCTGCCGGTGCTCGGCACCGTCGCCATTGTTGCTGCTGCGGGAACTGGTCAGATGAATGAACCGTCGAGGTATTTGGGGCTGCGTCCGATGGTGTGGGTCGGGCAGAGGTCGTACGGCATCTACCTGTGGCATTGGCCGATGCTGGTGCTGATCGACGCGAAGTTCGGTCCGCTGTCGGCGCCGGCGCGTGTTGCGGTGCTGACAGCGTCGGTGGGTGCTGCGGCGCTGTCGTTCCACTACCTGGAGAACCCAGTCCGCCAGTCGCGCTGGCTCGCTGCCGTTCCCCGTCGAAGCCTGTTGCTGGGTGCGTCGCTGGTAGCGGCGGGGGCGCTTGCGGCGGTGGTGATGATCAATCTTCCCATCGAGATCAGGGGTGGGGGTGTGGCCGCGGCGCCCACGTTGCCCCAAGCAGCGGTGGACCCCGGTGTCTCCACGGCCACTACGAGTGCGGTTTCGTCGTCATCGGTATTGACGTCCGTGGGCACCACCGTCCCCGGCCCGACCACGACATTCTCGCCCCCTCCACCCCTGGTGCCTCTGAACGAGTTGTTGGCCGCACAGTTGATTGCGCTCGATGACGGGGCGCAGATCAACGAGGTGCCGTCGAACGCCGATCCATCCGTTCAAGGGGTCCGGTCCGACAAGCCCCGGATCTACAGCGACGGCTGCATTCTCAAGGACGGTGCACTTCAGCCCAAGTTGTGCGAGTACGGCGACCTCACCTCGTCCACCACGATTGCGCTGTTCGGCGACTCGCATGCAGCGCAATGGTTCCCCGCGTTGGAGGAGTTGTCGATCACGCGGCACTGGAAGCTAACGGTGTTCGTCAAGAGTGGTTGCCCGACTGCCAACGTCCGAATTCGGCGAACATTCATCGACCCGGAGTGCCAAGCATGGCGCGCCAACGTCGTCGCCCAACTGGCAGCGACGCATCCCACCATGGTGGTTATGTCTTCAACGGCGTACGACCCGGGCGGCTCCGACGTAGGTCTCGACTCCGATGAAGTGTGGCGGCGTGGGTTGAACGAGACGCTCGACCAGGTCAGGCCGACCACCGACTCGTTGCTGATCATCGGCGATACGCCACTGCCGATCCATCAGATTCCGAACTGCCTGTCCAAGCAGCCGCGCAACGTCCGCGGGTGCATCGCACCGCGGAAAGACTCCGTCGACGTCTCGCGGGTGCAGCTCGAACGCGAGGTGGCGGCCGGTCACGATGCCAGCTTTGTGTCCGTCAGCGACTGGCTGTGCGGCACGTCGGAATGCCCGGTCATCATCGGCAACATGATTCTCTATCGCGACAACAACCACATTTCGGCGACGGCCTCGGTCTATTTTGCGCCTTTTCTGGCGGCGGTGATGGTCCCGCGGTTGCCGTCATGAGTGGCAGCGAATCAGCGCGATCGCGCGTGACTCGCAATACAACTGTCATATTGGTAGTCTTTCCGTCATGATTGATTCCCGCCGGTTGACGGCACGCGTGGTGGTGGCTGCCATCGCCATCGCCAGCGTGTTCGCCGTCGTGCCGTCGGCGCAGGCCGATGGGGTCAGCGACCAGAAGCAGGTCGTCGAGCAACTGGCGGCCGAGCTCGATTCGCTCAACGCGCGGATTGCCACGCTCGACGAGGAATACGGCGGCGCGCAAGACAAGCAGGCGTTACTCGAGACGCAAATTGTCGAAAGCCACGCCAAGGTCGACGCCGAGACGGCCAAGCTCAACGAGCTGCAGGCAGCGATGACCGAGATTGCCGTCAACCGTTTCGTCGGCGGCGATTCACTTGGGCTCAGCCCGCTGTTCTCTTCGGCCACCAGTTACAACGACGCCCAGCAGCTTGATGCGCTGTCGTCAATAGCCCTCGACACGGGCAGTGGTACAGCCGATGAGCTCGACTCGGTGCTGCGCACGCTCGACGCCGACGTGGCCACGTTGGAACGCCAGGAAAAGGAAGCGGCCGACCTGATTTCGTACCTCGATGCAAAGCTGGCCGAAGGCCAAAAGCTGATCGAGGAGTACACGCAGAAGTCCACCGAGGCCAAGGCGAAGTACGGCGAATTGGTGCAGCAAGAGGCCGACCGTCAGATGACATTGCGGGCCGAAGCGGCTGCCAAGGCTGTCGAGAAGGAGCAGGCCCGGGCCGCCGCCGAGGCAGCGACTGCAGCCAACGCTGCGGCAGCAAGCGCTGCAGCATCGACTCCCCGCGGTGCCGGCAACACCGGGGTTGCCACCTCAGGTGGCGCCAGCACCCCTGCCGCGGCTGCTTCGCCGGTCGCTGCCCCCGCTCCATCGATTCCACAACCCCCGCCGGTGTCGGGCAAGGCGGGTGTCGCCGTAGCGGCGGCGTACAGCCAAATCGGTGTTCCATACGTCGCCTTCAAGGCCTCGCCGGAGGACGGCTTCGACTGCTCGGGTCTGACCAGTTGGGCGTGGGCTCAGGCCGGGGTGTACATCCCGCACCAGTCCGGCCAGCAGTTTGCTTCCAACCCCCGCGTCCCCAAGGACGAAGCTCAGCCGGGCGACCTGGTGTTCTTCTACTCGCCCATCAGTCACGTCGGCATGTATGTCGGCAACGGGATGATGATCGACTCCCCGCACACGGGTGCGTACGTGCGGTTGAAGCCAATCAACTGGAGCGCGGTCGTCGGCGTCAGCCGGCCCGGCTGACCCTCACACGCGTGAGCTACCGATTGATTCTGCGGGCAAGTCGAACCAGCGAAGGTGTTCGAACTCGGGGGAGAGTGCCCCCTCGTGGGTGCCACTCTGCTGCCATTCAGGCGCGGCTGTGAGCATGACGCGCCCGGCCTCGAGGTAGCCGGCTAGAGCGTCCTCGGTGGCGCGTACTCGGTCGATCGGCGGCCGGCGTAGCTCGCCGGTTTCCGCGTCATACGACAACTGGGTCAGCCGTAGCGGCGGCTCCACCGGACCATTGTGGTGTCGCCACAGACCGTTCGCCGGGTCGAAGTGATACTCCGGTAGCAGCTTCCACCCATGCGTGGCCACCAGGTCGACCGCGTCGACCAGGTAACGAAACACCGTGTCGGAGATGAAGTAGTTGAAGCTGACGCGCGTCCACCCTGGCTTGATGCCTTCGCAGCCGTGGGTGATCTCGTGTTCGAACTCGTGGGACCGTTCGAGATCGATACCCAGTAGGCGGTGGCCGTAGGGACCCGCGCACGAGCACCCGCCGCGCGACTGGATACCGAACAGGTCGCTCAACAGGGCGACAACGAAGTTGTGGTGAAGGTAGCGCCCGCCCGGGCGCTTGACCACGAACGAGAGAATCGACAGCCGCTCCGAGTGTGTGTTGCCCAACACCTGCAGCGACGGGTTCGTCGACCAGGCCTCGACTGCCCGCTGCCAATACGACTCTTCGTGCTGCTTGATGGTCGCCACGCCGACTGCTGCCTTGAGTTGGAAGACCATTCCGGCGCGAATCGATTCGATGATTGCGGGGGTGCCGCCTTCCTCGCGATGCACCGGGTCGTCGAGGAAGCGGTGATCAGTTGGGTTGACGTAGGTGACGGTGCCACCGCCGACGACATCAGGCACGCGATTGGTGAGCAGTGTGCGCCGGATGAGCAGTACGCCGGGCGTGCCAGGCCCGCCGACAAACTTGTGCGGGCTGAGCACAACGGCGTCCTTGTACGCGAGCGGGTGCTCGGCGCACTGCGGGTACATGTCGATGTCGACGTAGGGCGCAGCGGCGGCGAAGTCCCACATTGACAGTGCGCCGTGACGATGCAACAGGTCGGCGATTGCGCACGAGTTGGAGATGATGCCGGTGACGTTCGATGCTGCCGAGAACGAGCCGATCTTCACTGGCCGTTCAGCGTGGGCAAGCAGTTGTCGTTCCAGCTCATCGAGGTCGATGTGGCCGTCGCCGTCCTCTGGAATTGTCACCACGTCGGCAATCGATTCACGCCACGGCAGTTCGTTGCTGTGGTGCTCGAAGGGGCCGACGAAGACCACCGGGCGATCGGCCTTCGGAATGTGTTGCAGCAGCTGATAGCGGTCGTCGAGGTTGGCGGGCAGCCGGATGTTCAAGATGCCGATCAGCTTGTCGATTGCTCCGGTGGCGCCAGACCCGCAGAAGATGACGCAGGTCTCCTCGTCGCCCCCCACGGCTTGGTGAATGATCTGGCGGGCGTCTTCGCGCAGGCGAGTCGTTTGCAGCCCTGTGCCCGACGACTCGGTGTGAGTATTGGCGTAGCGGGGCAGCACCTCCTCGCGGATGAAGTCCTCGATGAAGGTGAGCGCCCGACCCGAAGCCGTGTAATCGGCGTAGGTGATGCGGTGTGGGCCGTACGGGCCATCCATCACCTGGTCGTCGCCGATCACGGACTCGCGGATCTTGCGCAGCAGCGGGCTGTCGGCGGGTGGCATCACCCGGCCCAACCTATCCCGCGCCCTGAACCACGCGCTCGCGGTCGTGATCGAGCGAAGCCGCAAGCAGGTTCTAGAACCTTGTTTCCGTGACCAGGGTTTCGGTGTGATCGAAGGTCCTCCACACGCCGGTCTTGGCGCCACCTTTGAACTGACCGGTGCGCATCGGCGAACCATCCTTGCGGTACCACGTCCACGATCCGTGCAGCTCTCCGTTGCGCACGCCTCCCTTGGCCTTCAGCACACCGTTGGCGTAGAAGTGGCGGGCAAGTCCTGCGCGTGGCCCGTGCTCTACTTCGGCCTCCACCCGTGCAGCCACCAGCGCGCGCAGCAGCTTCGCCGGTAGCGGCTTGTCGATGGGGAAGCGCAGTGTGCCCTGGTCATAGTCGTAGCCGACGAGGTGTTGGGGAATCCTGTGCAGCGTTGCGCCGCTGTGTGGGAAGAACGAGCAGTGGTTTCGAAAGCCGGCCACACCGGCGAGCGTGATGCTGTCCACCTTCCACCCCGGCATCGCATAACTGATGCACTCCTCAGCCGCGGGCATGATGGTGCGCAGCGTGGCGGCGACCGCTTCCAACGTGCCGCGCTGGGGTTGCGGCTGTGCCGCCAAATAGGCCTCGAATGGATGTGCGGGCACGGGTGCCTCCGTCAGCGTTGGCCGGGCGTCATGTAGAACCAGATAGGGAACTTGGCCCCACTGTCGCGGATGGCGGCGCGGGCGGCAAGGACTGTTGCGCCGGCCTCGGTCTGGTCGAAGAACCAGTCCTCCATTGCTCGCCCGCCTGGTGCGGGGCCGGTGGCGAGCTCAAGCGCAGCTTCCTCGTAGTACGTGCGAATGTCGTGGCAGATCGCAATCGTATTGCCGCCGGGAATGCCGGCTGTGGCCCAATCCAGCCCGTTGGCGATGGCATGCATGATGCCCAGCGCGCCCGGTATCTCATCGGCTGTGACGGCCCTGCCAACGGAGCTGACGCCGCGCCTGGCCAGCGCCCGGTCGTATGCCTTGCGCAGCCCGCGGGCTTCGTCGACAGCGGGCGGCAGCGAGGCGTCGAAGCGTGGTGGCAGTGTGCACGCCAGCGGCTGATCATCGGCCTCTACCACGTCGGGGTAGTCGACCAAAACTGGGCCACTCGGTGCGTCGAGCAGCGCGAACGCGCGGGCGAGCACGTCGTGCTGAAAGGCAGCGTCGTTCGGAATGCCCAGCGGGCGACCGAGCGGAAACTCGCAGTGCAGCGCACGTGGTGGGGCGACTTTGGCGGCGACCTCGCGGACCGAGGAAAGCACGATCGTGGCGATACCGGCAGCTTCGAAGACATGGGCGAGCACACTCACGGTGCGCGTGCACAGTGGTCAAACGGGCGTGAGCAGCACCACGTCGACGCCGTCGGCGCGCAATGCCGCGGCGGCGGCCGGCCCGGTATCGAGGCGAATGGTGGCCACGTCATCGGGCTGGTTGCCCGCAAACGAGAGGTGCCGAGGGGCCACCGCGCCGATGGTGCCCGCCGCCGCCAGCTCCTCGAGACGATCGATCGGGAAGACGACGTTGAGGTCCATCGCAATGCCCGCGTGGTCGAAGTTCGGACTCCAATGACCAAGTATCAGATCGCGACGTTCGCGGTCGATGAAGCGATAACTCGTGTCACCCGAACCGAACGCTTCATCGCCAACCGCAAACAACGCGGCCGAGGTGACGATGGCGACCGTCGACTCGCTCAACGCTCTGGGAGTGACCCACGCCGGGTTGGCGAACTCGGGGGCGGGCAACGTGGCCGAATGGGCACGCATCATCTGGTCGCCGTTCATCGGTTCTCCTCACTCGTCACGCAGTTGACTTCACCCTAAGGGCGCAGGCGGGTGCTGCTTCGAACTGGCGGATTCGTGCCGTTCTGCGCCCGTACGGTGTCGGTAGCGTTCGGTGCATGACGCTGGACGGCACGCTTGACAACTCGTTCGCTCGCGAGCTCGACGGGATGTACGAGTTCGCCAGCGCGGAAGGTGCCTCGGTGCCGCGTCTCATGGTGCTGAACGACTCGCTCGTTCACGACCTTGGGCTTGACCCAGCGTGGCTGGCATCGCCGGCGGGCGTCGACGTGTTGGTGGGCAATGTGGTTCCGCGGGGTGCCCAACCGTTGGCGCAGGCGTACTCCGGGCATCAGTTCGGCGGCTTCTCGCCGCGCCTCGGTGATGGGCGGGCGCTGCTGTTGGGTGAGTTGACCGACGCTGCGGGCTACCGCAGCGATCTGCATCTCAAGGGAAGCGGGCGCACCCCGTTCTCGCGGGGCGGCGATGGGCATGGCGCCGTAGGGCCGATGCTGCGTGAGTATGTGATGGGCGAAGCGATGCACGCGTTGGCCATTCCCACGACGCGGGCACTTGCGGTCGTAGCCACTGGCGATTCGGTGATGCGCGAAACGGTGCTGCCGGGTGCGGTGCTCTCGCGCGTTGCGGCCAGTCATCTCCGTGTCGGCACGTTCCAATACGCCAGCGTGCACCACGGCACGGCGATGGTGCAGCGCGTGGCCGATTACGCCATTGCCCGCCATTATCCCTACCTTGCCGCGCAACCGGGACGTTACCTGGGCCTGCTGGACGCGGTCATGCAGGCGCAAGCGGAACTGGTCGCGCGCTGGATGCTGGTGGGGTTCATTCATGGAGTGATGAACACCGATAACACCACCATCTCCGGTGAGACCATCGACTATGGGCCGTGTGCATTCATGGACCAATTCGACCCGGCGACTGTCTTCAGTTCCATCGATCACAACGGCCGATACGCGTATGGCAATCAGCCGTCGATCATCCAGTGGAACCTAGCGCGCTTGGCCGAGACGCTGCTGTCGTTGATCGACTCTGATGGCGAGCGCAGCGTCGAGTTGGCCACCGGAGTGATCCATCAATTCGTCGAGCGTTTCAACGACGCATGGCTTGGCGGCATGCGCGCGAAGTTGGGTCTGGAATCGGCCGATGAAGGCGACACCAAGCTGGTGAACGACCTGTTCTCACTGCTCCACGAGCAGCGCAGCGACTTCACCAGCTTCTTCCGCGGTCTCTCCGCTTTCGATGCCCCGCCGGCGTTCGAGGGCTGGATGGCGCGGTGGTTGCAGCGGATGGGCGACGAGGCACGCAACCCCAGCGACGTCGCGATGGGAATGGATGCGGTCAACCCGATCTACATTCCGCGCAACCACCTCGTGGAGGAGGCGTTGGCCGCCGCCAGCGAACGCGAAGACCTCGAGCCGTTGCACCGGTTGCTGCAAGCCGTGTCGAAACCGTTCGAGGAGCGGGAAGGTTTCGAACGCTACGCGCAGCCCGACCCGAACTCGTCAGACGGTTACCAGACGTTTTGCGGCACCTGAAAGCCCGGGCTCAGCTGGCAGCCCAGTTGACGGCGAACGCAACCCCAAACCCGAACACCGTCGAAATGCCGGCCCACCGGCGAGCATGCTCGTACGCCTCGGGCATCATCGAGGTGGCGAGCATCGACAGGATCGCCCCGCCGGCGAAGGCAAGCGTGAACGCCAACACGCTGGGAGCTACACCGTCGAGCAGCACGTAGCCAAGCGCTGCCGAACAGGCGCAGACGAAGGCGATGACGGACCACAGCATCATCACCTGCTTGCCTGACCAGCCACTGGCCCGACAGCCAGACGGTTGCGGGGTCCACCAAACGTCCCCGTTCTGCCAGCGTGACCCTCGCCGATTTCA
>JANLPB010000383.1:0-13422 GCA_031366885.1 Ilumatobacteraceae bacterium | reverse complement strand
CAATCAGCCATCCATTCTGATGTGGCGAATGTTTCCAAGATTTCTTTGATCTGCAACCCTTGAGCGAGACCGCAGACCGCGTCGAGGAAGAACTGGTCACCAACGATCGTCGCGGAGGCTTTGCGGTTGCGGTGGGTTCGTTCGGTGTCGTTGTGGGCGCCGTCCTCATCGGCGACGCGTTCCCAATTCGCCAACAGTGAGACGTAGTCGTCAAAGTCGAGTTCTGCTGCCTGGCCGACCAACAGTTCCTCACCATCGGCCAGGTGTTCTTTGACCCGCGGGTTCGCGACCACGGATGCGAGCGCGTGCATTTGGGCGACACCCATGTCACCACGGGCAGCCATCTCCGCGGCGCTATCGAAGGTGGCCAGCATCGAGCCTGCGCGCACGAACCGTGCGGCCTCAGCGTTCGACCAGTTACACGCGGCTTTGCACCAGGTCTTGGGGTGCGGTGTTTGTCGTGGAGGTAGCCGCCCGATTCGCTGACGCGGTGGACGAAGGTTGCGATCTTGGCTTCGATGATGCGACGCTCACGATCCATCGCGCGGGCGAACGACTCCAAATCGGCGGGCGACATGGTTGCCACCTCCGCCAGCTCAGGAACCACGAACGAACTCATGTACTCATCATCGCAAAAGGGTGTGACACAGTACGCCGCCGCCAAACAATTTCGGTGTGGCCACTCGTTAGTGGCGCCTAGCGCACGGGTCGGCAGAGCATGTGGCTGATGCCGCTTGCCAGAAGAGTGCCGCCGTCGTCCAACACCACTTGACGGCTTGCTACCAGCCCATCGCCGGCGAACGGCGAGACGCCGCGGAGGAAGTACCAACCAGGCCGCGCCTGAAGACGGTGGAACTCGCACGACACGTCGATCGAGGGCGCGATCACGTCGTCTTGCACGTGCGCACGTGATGCCGCGGGCCATCCACCGAGGTCGACAAGCACCAGCAGGCGGCTCGCCTCCAGCCACGGGCCATTCTCAGTCGGCTGCGAGTCGAAGCGGAGCAAGTTCTCGTAGACGGGTTCGAGCGGGCCACGGTTGACCCAGTCGCTGATCCACTCCGTGGGCCGCTGCTCGAAGTTATCCCAGAAGCGATAGTGCTGCTGTTCCTCCACGCCCTCGGCGGCAAGACGTTCCTGAAACGTGGGTAGCTCGCTCCACTCATCCAGGAACCCGTCCTCCCACAGCGAGTGCACGAGGCCCGCGAGCCCGTCGTCGATTGCCCACACCAACGCCTGCAGCACAGGGCGACCGGCCTGCTCGATGCGCACGCTGACGCTCGTCGCAACCTTCGTGGCCCGAAGCGTGGCCGGCACAATCCTGACCGGCTCGTCGAAGTTGGCCACGCCCAGGAAGTGCACCGTGATGTTCGCTGGCCGAGCGCGCCCGCAGTGGATGCCCGCCGCCCGCAACGCCAACGTCGCCAGGTAGCCGCCGTTGGGACCCCAGATCTCCCAGTCACGATGCAGCAGGCGGCTGAATGTTCCGTCGTCGTGCTTGGACAGTTCGGTGTCGGAAGCGAGGTCGCCCATGAGTGGAGCCTAGGCACCAGCTAGAAGGCGGTGGCTACGAACTGCTTGACGGCGGCGAGGTCGTTGGGGAGCACCGTGAAGAGCTCGGGCAGCTCGAAAAGGTCGGCGAGGTGCGGCGGAAGCGGCGGACGCACACCGGTGGCACGCTCGACGGCGTCGGGGAACTTCGCGGGGTGCGCAGTGGCCAGGGTGACAGTGGTGCCGTGCAGCGAGCCAGCAGCACGAAGCTTGGCGACAGCGCCGACACCGACGGCGGTATGCGGATCGAGCAGCATCCCCGAGGCGGCGTAGGTACCGGCGATGACGGCGAGCGTTTCGTCGTCGTCCAATCGGGCGGCCTGCACCTTGCCCTCGATGAACTCGGCACGTTGGTCGGCTTCGATGGAGAGGTGACCGCTACTGCGGAAACGTTGCAGCTGCTCGGCCGTGAGCCCTCCGTCGCGCCCGTTCATCTCGAACAGCAACCGCTCGAAGTTCGACGACACCTGGATGTCCATGCTGGGGCTCAGCGAGGGCACCACCGGCACCGCGCTCATCTCGTTGCGGTTGACGAACCGTTCGAGAATGTCGTTGGCGTTGGCAGCAACGATCAGCTGGTCGATCGGTGCGCCCATGCGGCGGGCGATCCAGCCGCTGAACACATTGCCGAAGTTGCCACTGGGCACGCAGAAGTTCACCGGGCCGGCCAGCACGTCGGTGGCCGTGACGTAGTAGACGATCTGTGCCATCACTCGCGCCCAGTTGATGCTGTTGACGGCGCTGAGTTGCATCCGCAGACGGAACTCGACGTCGTTGAACATGGCCTTGACCATGTCCTGGCAGTCGTCGAACGTTCCCTCCACCGCAACCACGCGCACATTGGGCGACTGAACGGTCGTCATCTGGCGGCGCTGCACATCGCTGGTGCGGCCGCGCGGGTAGAGAATGACGATGTCGACATTCGCGCAGTCTTTGACACCGTCGATCGCCGCCGAACCCGTGTCGCCGCTGGTGGCGCCGACGACGGTGACGCGTTGCCCGCGGGCGCGCAACACCTCGTCGAACAGTCGGCCGACCAACTGCAACGCAACGTCCTTGAACGCAAGGGTCGGGCCGTGGAACAGCTCTTGCACGAAGTGTTGATCGCCGAGCTGAACCAGCGGCACCACGGCCGGGTGCGCGAACGTGGCGTACGCCTCGTCGCACAGACGTTGCACGGTGGCAGCCGGCAGATCGTCACCGACGAACAGCTGGATGATCTGTGCTGCCCGTTGGGCGTACGTGGCGCCCGGAATGGCTGGTGGCAGGACGGGCCATTCGTCTGGCACGTACAGCCCGCCGTCGGTGGCCAGCCCGGCCAGCAACACCTCGGTGAAAGTCAGCTCCGGCGCAGTGCCGCGGGTGGAGACGTACTGCACCTCAGCCGCCGATCACGCGCAGCAGGCCACCGATGTTGCGCACGACATCCAGCTCGCGCAGTTCGCGAACGGTGGCTTGCACGGCGGCCTCGCGGGCCGTGTGGGTGATGAACACCAGGCGAGCATCGGGTCCATTGCCCTCCTGCTCTGCGGCACGAATGCTGACGTCGTGGCGTGCGAACACGCCGGTGACTGCGTGCAATACGCCGGGCTTGTCGGCGACATCGAGGCTGAGCAGGTACTCGGCTGAGGTTTCGTCGATCGGCAGGATGGCGGCCCTGCCGAAGGAGCCGAGCGCTCCATGCGTGCCGTTGGTGAGGTTGACGGCAGCGTCGATGACGTCACCCAGCACCGCGCTGGCCGTCGGCGACCCGCCGGCTCCGCGGCCGTAGAACATCAGCGACCCGACCGCAGCACCCTCGACGAACACGGCGTTATAGCTCTCGCGCACACTGGCCAGGGGGTGAGTGATTGGCACCATGGTCGGGTGCACACGCACCCCGATTGCACCACTTGCGTCTGCCTCGGCAATTCCGAGCAGCTTGACCACGTAGCCCAAACGCTTCGCCATTGCGATGTCGGCCGCCGTGATCCCGCTGATGCCCTCGTGGTACACATCGCCGGCCACGACCTTGGCACCGAACGCAATCGTCGCCATGATGGCTGCCTTCGCACCCGCGTCATAACCCTCCACGTCGGCAGTTGGGTCCCGCTCAGCGAAGCCCAGCGCCTGTGCCTCAGCGAGGGCCGCCGAATAGTCGGCACCCTCCTCGGTCATCTTGGTGAGGATGAAGTTGGTGGTGCCATTGATGATGCCCATGACGCGCCGGATCGGCTCGCCGCGAAGGCTTTCCCTCAGTGCCCGAACGATGGGGATACCGCCGGCGACGGCTGCCTCGAACAGCAGGTCGACACCGGCTTCGTCCGCGACGGCGAACAGTTCCGTCCCCACGTTTGCCAAGAGTTCCTTGTTGCCTGTGATGACCGGCTTGCCATTACGAAGCGCCGTGGTGATGAACTCACGCGCTGGCTCGATACCGCCAATCAGCTCGACGATGACGTCAATCGATGGATCGTTGACAACGGCCATGGCGTCCCTGGTGAGCATGCCCTCGGGCAGCGAAATGTCGCGCACCTTGCTGAGGTTGCGCACCGCGACCGACACGACTTCCAGTCGGACGCCGGTGCGAGCCTCGATGGCGGCTTGCTGCTGGGCAATGAGCGAGACGAGCGGGGCGCCGACGTTGCCGCAACCCAGAACACCGATTCTGATGATCTTCACGGCGAGCAGGTTACGAGTTCAGCGACGACGATGCTCGGGAGTATGTGCGCCACCCGGCCGCCGACATTACGCGTGGTGGCGACGGCGAGCAATCAGTGACGCCGTAATGCCGGCGAGCACGAGTACCCCACCGATGATCAGACCGCCGGTGGAGGACTTGCCAGTCGACGGAAGCGATGGTGAAGCCGCCTGTTGGCGCACGGGAGCACCGAGCACCGCGACCTCGGGGGCGTCGCACGCAACGCGGACCGCAACGAAATTGTCCACCCCGTCGACGGAGACGGGAACGGTCAGCGCTCCGTCAGCGAGGTCGGTGAACGTGATAGCAGAAACCGAGGCCGCAGCAACGGCGATGGACGACGAGCCGGCCTGCGGCGCCGCAACGACGAAGACCGCCTCCTGGCTCGCCTGATCGTTGACCAACGTCAAATCGAGCACACCGTTGTGATTCAGGTCGCACTGCACATCCGACAACACGTATGCCTGGCCGTTGGCCGCATGAACGGTCGGAGAGAACGCCAGCAACGCCGCACCGAGCACTGTCGCTCGCAGTGCACCCCGTGCCAAGTGGCTCTTCCCTCGCTTCACAATTTCGTACGATATTCCTCAAGACCGGCCACCGATAGGGGGCGGAATCGAAATGAGCCAAATGACCTAGGAATTCCAACTGTGAAGTTTGAGCACTCTCCGTGGTTGGATCGGCTCAATCAGCGCTGGTGCTCTCGTCGCACTCCGGCGACGACATCGTCGAAATGTGCACGGGACAGCACCGCCCCCTCGCGTCGCACCGCCGTTGGATCGACCACCAGCAGGCGTTCCAACTTGGCGTAGCTCGGGCGGCCTTCGCGGTCCCATGACCCGGTACCGACTGCCACCTGTGGCTCGTTGTCGTGCTGTTTGGAGGTGAGTGGCACCGCGATCAACAGTGCGCCTTGGCGCCCGACGATGACCACCGGCCGATCCTTACCCTGGCTGGGATCTTCCTCGTAGGGGGACCCAGGTCCAGACGACTTCTCCAGGATCTGGGTCTCCGTCCATCTGTGGGGAATACTCGAACACGACCTGATCGGTGTCGATGTCGCGGGCGGGCGCGCCGCCTCGCGGCGGCGCCGAAGGTTGCCGCGAAGCCGACGGCTTGGCCGTGTGCGCCGTCCGCGCCGGCGGTGTGGATGGTGCCGGGCTCTTGCGAAAGACGTCCAGAATCTGATCGATCAACCTACGTCGCATTGCACCAAGTCCTCATATGTCTCGCGCCGCACGACCAACCGAGCATCGCCATCGGAGGCAAACACCACGGGCGGCCGAGTCAGCTTGTTGTAGTTGCTGGCCATGCTGTGGCCGTATGCGCCGGTGACCGGTGTTGCCAACAGGTCACCGACGCTCACACCGGAGGGAAGCCCCGCGTCGAAGATCAACACGTCACCGCTCTCGCAATGCTTGCCAACGAGCCGGGCGCGCTCGGTTCGGGCAGCGGTCATCGCGCGCGGCAGGAATGCCTCGTAGCCGCTGCCGTACAGCACAGGCCGCGGGTTGTCGCTCATCCCGCCGTCGACGCTGATATAGGTACGCACGCCGGGGATGTGCTTCACCGTTCCAACCGTGTACACGGTGATGGCGGCGCCGGCCACAATGCTGCGGCCCGGTTCGACGCTGACGTTGCTGCGAACGCCAAGGGCCTGACACGCATCGAGCAGCACGTTGCCCCATTGAGTGATCGACGGGGCCTCTTCACCCTCTACGTAGGGCACGCCGAGACCACCGCCGAGCACTAGCTCCGGGAGGTCGAGCGGCGTTGCGAACGCCGCCATCACCTCAGCGGCCTTGGCGAAGTTGGAGGCCTCGAACACGTTGCTGCCGATGTGGCAGTGCACACCCTCCAGCTGCACGCCGGGTGAGCGCCGCATGCGGTCGATGGCACGGTGGGCGTCGCCGTTGCCGAGGTTGAAGCCGAACTTGCTGTCGTCCTGCCCCGTGGCGATGAACTCATGGGTGTGCGCGTGGACACCGGGCGTGATGCGAGCCAAAACTCTCGGGACGGGCAACCCTTCGGCGTGCAACGCGTCGAGTCGGTCGAGTTCGTCGAAGCTGTCGACCACGATGTGGCGCACGCCCTCGTTGATCGCCATGCGCAGCTCGGCGACGCTCTTGTTGTTGCCGTGAAACGCGAGCGCACTGGCCGGCACGCCGGCGCGCAATGCCACAAACAGTTCACCGCCGCTGGCCACGTCGAGGTGCATGCCCTCCTCATAGGCCAGCCGCGCCATCGCCGTGCACAGGAAGGCCTTCGTTGCGTAGTAGGCGCGCCCCGCGCCGAAGGCCGCGACAGCCTCGGCGCAACGAGCGCGAAGGTGAGCCTCGTCGTAGACGAACAAGGGTGTGCCGTACTGCGCGGCTAGCTCGCCCACGTCGCAGCCCCCGATTGCCAGCGAGCCGTTGGCCCGCACTTCTGCGGTCATCGGCAACAACTGCAACGGAACCGGGTTCACATGCGCTCCGGGGCGTCGATACCGAGCAGCGCCAGACCCTGCTGCAGCACCCGAGCAGTGAGGTCGCACAGGGCCAGGCGGCCGTCGCGGGTGGCCTCGTAGCCGTCCTTCAGTACCGGGCAGGCCTCGAAGAACGCGGTGAAAGTCTGCGCGAGATCGAACAAGTAGGTGCACAACCGGTGGGGCGCGAACTTGTCGAGCGTGTCGTGCACCGCTGCGTCGAACTGCAGCAGTTGCAGAGCGAGCGCCCGTTCCTGTGGCTCGCCGATAACGGGCACGACGCCACGCACGGATGCCCGTTCGACGCCTGCCTTGCGGAAAATGCCGCACACACGAACGTGCGCGTACTGCAGGTACGGCGCCGTGTTGCCGTCGAACGAGAGCATGCGGTCCCAGTCGAAGACATAGTCCCTGATCCGGTCGCTGGAGAGCTCGGCGTACTTCAGCGCGCCGATGCCGAGCGTGTTGGCCAGCGTGGCCTGCTCGTCGGCGGGCAGCTCTGGGCTGCGCTCGGCAACGATCGCGCGACCGCGCTCCAGAGCAGCGTCGACGAGATCGAGCAGCATGGCCGGCTCGCCGCTACGGCTTTTCAGGATCTTGCGGTCGTCGCCCAACACGTTGCCGTTGTTGACGTGCACCGCCCGTGCCGGCGGCACCAGCACGCCGACCATCTCGGCTGCCTTGAACACCATCTGCAAGTGCTGGCTCTGCGGTGTACCAATGCAATAGAGGAGCAGCGTGGCGTGCAGCCGCTCGACGCGATCGAGCACGCAGGTGATGTCGCTGGTGGCGTAGTTGAACCCGCCGGTGCGCGCCTGCACGATGAGCGGCAGCGGCTCGCCCTCGCGGTTCTTGAAGCCGGGCACCCAGACGACCTTGGCACCCTCGCTCTCCGCCAGCAGACCAGCCTTGTCGAATCGCTCCAGCATCGCGGGCATCATCGCCTGATAGAAGCTCTCGCCGACGATGTCGGCGCGCCGCAGCAACACGCCCAGCTTGCCGTAGACCACATCGAAGTAGTCGGCTGACTTGTCGACGAGCTTTTGCCAGATGGCCATCGTGGGACCGTCGGCACGGCTCTGCAGCAGCGTGACTCGCTGACGGGCACGGTCTTTGAACTCGTCGCTCGCGTCGAACTTCGCACGCGCCTGGCGATAGAACGCGCTGGGGTCGGAGAGGTCGATGGTGAGATCGGCGTCGATGCCGCCGATGTCGACCATGTGCTCGATGAGCATTCCGAACGGCGTACCCCAGTCGCCGATGTGGTTCTCGCGAATGACCGTGTGGCCGACGAACTCGAGCATGCGCACGAGTGCATCGCCGATGACCGTGGTGCGCAGGTGGCCGACGTGCATCTCCTTGGCCACGTTGGGTGCCGAGTAGTCGACCACGGCAATCTCGGGCACCGCGTCGCGCACACCCAGGTGTGGGTGGGCCGCGACCTCCACGAGCTGGGCGGCTAGGAACTCGGGCGTGAACGTCAGGTTGATGAACCCGGGCCCGGCCACTTCCACGGAACTGCAGAGGTCGGCGAGCAGACCGGTGTCGACGACCGCTTGCGCGAGTTCACGCGGGTTGCGGCCGAGCTGTTTGGCGAGGGCGAGCGCCCCGTTGGCCTGTGCGTCGGCGCGATCGCTGGACCGGACCACCGGGTCGATTTCGGCGGCGTGCAGCGCGGTGACGGCCGCGAACGCGTCGCGCAACGTGGCAGCGATGGTGAACAGCGGATCGGCCATGGTTCGCACGATGGTACCGGCCGCGCTGTGCTGCGGCCCGGTTCGTTTGTCCGCGCCACGCGACGGCGTTCGTCGACGGGTAGCGTCGGCGCGATGTGCGACCTGACGCCCGCCACGTTCAGCGACGTTGTGGGGAGCGCGTTCACAGTAGATCTCGGCACCCAGGCAGCGGGCATCGAACTGGTGCTGTCGGCATTGGAGGAACACCCGCGGAGCCCGGGCGCCCCGCGGCCGCAGCCGTTCACGTTGACGTTCCTTGGCCCGGCCGGGCAGCACCTGGCGCAGGCAACGTACCGGTTCGTTCACCCCGACCTGGGCGACCTCGACCTGTTCATCGTGCCCCGCGGGCCGGGCAGCGACGGGCGCCACCGCTACGAAGCAGCCTTCAACTAGTCGGCGGGTGGTGTTCCATCCGAAGGTGGATGTCGTTGCGGCCGGCTTCGACGAAACCAAGCCGCTCGTAGAGGTTCACAGCCGGGTTCCAGATTTCGACGTGCAGTGACACCATGTCGCCCGCCGCGTCGGCCTCCGCCAACAACACACGCAGCAACGCAGAACCAATGCCCTGCCCACACCACTCGGGCAACAGTGCAATGTCGAGCACACGGATCTCGCTCACGGCGACTCGTGACAGGTACATCCGCCCAATCGGGCGACCATCGGGCAACTCGATCACCAGGTAGTCAGCTGTTGGATGAAGCTGCCGGTACGACGCGCGTTGCGCCTCATGCTGTTGCGTCAGGAACCAGATCTGCTCTTCGCGCGACCACGGCACCAACGCCAACTCCGCCGCGCGGCTGGCCGCGTACACCTCGAACAGATGCAGTTCATCGGCAGCGACTGCTGGCCGCAGCCGTGCCTGCTGGCCGATCATTCGCCCTCCGCGACCTCCACGACCAGCACGAGAGCGGGCAGGCCCGCCCAGGCAGCGTCCTTCAATGAAGGAAGCGTCGTGGCGCCTGACCACATTCCGTCGTGCAGCCCAAGAAGGTACACACCCGGTTGCAGCGTGGGTAGCCCTCGCTGTGGGCGGCTGGCAAAGACGGCGGTGGCAGCGGCGGGCGACGCGGTCGCGTCGGCCGTGTCCAGCCGCAGGCCCAGTCGTAAGCCACGACCCGCAGCGGCATGCAGCGTGCTGGGCATCGATTGCGAGACCGAAGGGTCGCGACGGAACGTGAACGCGTAGAACGGGATCGTGTGGCTGCGGTCCGAGGGTGACGGCACATGCGCGTCGAGCAGCACTTTGCCAAAGCTGGACGACCGCTGAGCATGCGACGCCGACGAGAAGCCCCGTACGGAGACCCGCACAGACCGTCCTGCCAACGAATCCGCCACCCGCATTCCTGTGGCGGGCACCGCTGCGCGAGACGGGCCTGCGAGCGCCGCCGCCAGAGAGCCCGCACCGGCGCTGCCTTTGATGTACGCCATCGGGATGCGCGGCCCGGCGCTTGACGCGAGAAGCTCCAGGCCCGACGGCAACGACACCACATCACCGCCGAGCAGCATGGCCCCTGCGATGGCGGCACTGCCGGCGAGCAAGAACCGTCGACGGCTACCGGATGGCAACGACTGCGAGTGGAGTTGGCTCATGGGGTGCTCAACTCCTCGGCGGGAACACGCCCTGCAGGGCGATGCAGAACGTGACGGTGAGATACGGCTGCATGTTGTTGTGCGGCTGACTGCCGCCGGCGGGTTGCAGGGCCTGGCCGGCGAGCGCGGTGAGCGGCCCGGGCGGCGCAAAAGCACCGATGCCGATTCCCGTTGCTACTTGGCTTCCACCCGGCCCCTGCTGGAGCGCGTCTGCCTGTGACGCGACGTGGTTGTGGGAGTGCAGTGGCATTTCCGACGCCAGCAGCGTGACCGTGTCCTGACCGCCCGTCTCCCCGAGGAAGTAATCGCTCAGGCCCGGGCCTTGGCCAGGGTGCATCGGGACGCTGCCCTGCAGGTTGGGCAACGCGAAAGTGGACTTTCCATCGCCGCCGTAGGTAGTGCCCAGCAGCGAGAACAGGGCCGTGTTCTGACTGAGCGGCAGGAGTTGGCCGTCGCAGAGCGCCCACCCGGTGGGTGCAAAGTTGAAGGGGAAAATTCGAATTTCGGCGACGAATGGGTCGGCCATGAAATGCTCCTACGTCTGGGAAGGGAAGATCCCGAACAGCGAAATGATGAAGCCGATGCACAGATACGGCTGGAGGTTCGAGTGCGGCTGCGAACCCCCGGCCGGGGACACTGATGAACCGTGTAACGGGGTTGTCGGGTTGTCAGATCCGTAGGCCGTGATGGTGCTGGTTGGTCCGCTGCCCAGCAGCTTGGTGTCGCTAGGGGTGGCACTCGAGGCGGCGTTGGTACTGCCCGAGAGCGCGTGGGAATGGACAGGTATCTGGTTGGCCGTCAGCGAGACCGATTCGACCCCACCCGACTGGCCGATGACGAACGTGCCGCCCATGTGTAACGGCAACCGGCCTCGCATATCTGGCACGCCGAAGGTCTGCTGCCCGTCACCCCCGTAGGTGGTGCCGATCAGGGCAAACAGAACGTCGTTCTCGGAGATGGGCATGAGTTGACCGTCGCAGAAACTCCACCCTGCGGGCGCAAAGTTGCCGGCGAACATCCGGATCTCACCGACGTACGGTTGGGCCATGGTCGCCTCCTAGTTCCGACTCGGGAAGATGCCGACCAGCGCAATGCAGAAGTTGAGCGTCAAGAACGGCTGTGTGTTCGAATGCGGTTGCGAGCCACCGGCGTTTGAAATTGCGGCCGGAGCCATCGCAATGAGGTTGCTGGCCGGCGCGTAGAGATTCGCCGCAACCGATTTGGCCAGCATCACCGCTGGAACGGCAATGTTCGTCGTCGACAGCGTGGTCGTTGCCTGCAGCACGTGTGAGTGCTGCGGCAGTTCGGCAACAGACAGAGTGTGGTTCTCCTCGCCGGCGCGCTCGCCCAGGGTGTGCCCGCCGCCGACGTGAATCGGCACCCGCCCACGAAAGTCGGGCAGTGCGAAGTTGGTCTGCCCGTTGCCGCCGTACGTGGTACCGAGCAGGGAGAACAGCGCCTGGTTCTGGTTGATCGGCAACAGCTGCCCATCACACAACGCCCACCCTTTCGGAGCGAAGTTGAAACTCATCAGCCGAATCTCGGACAAGAACGGTTCGGCCATCAGCAACCTCCACAGCAGCGCGAGTAGCGGTGAACGCTCATGGCAGCGCGCAGTTCGAGAAACCGCTGGTCGCGGAGATGAGCAGCGTGGAGCCACCCGCAGGGTTCAGGGAGTTGACGTAGTTCTCCACGTCCGGGGTAGCGGTGGCGGCCATGCCGTTGACGGCGAACACCCCGCTGGGCGCAGTGTTGCGGCGCAGGCCGATTCCCTGCGAGCCACCGCTGCCAGCGCTGGTGTTGCCCGAGATGTTGAGACACACCTTGTCGGCGGACGATTGGGGATTGCCGGAGTCGACACGGATGCCGGGACGCACGCCGCCGAGCGGAGCGGCCACCGTGTTGTTCTGAATCTTGGCGTTCAGTTGGCCGGCCGCGCCGCGGGCAACCATCAAGATGCCGTTGCCGTCCGTTGCGCTGATGTTGTTGCCGGACACCGAAATTGTCATCGTCGGCGTGTCGGTGTTGCCGAAGGTGACGCCGGTGCCGCCACCGATGCCCTGACTGCCGAAGATGTTGTTGCCCACCACGATGTTGTTCAGCACGGTGAACTCGGACGTGGTGTTGCCGTTGCCCCCAACCAGGATCACGCTGCCGCTGGAGTTGCCAAGGGGGACGGCGAGGGTGCCGTTGTTAGAAATGTTGAAGTTGCCAACACCCCTACCGTCGACTGTGGCCTGGATCGGCGAGGTGTTCATTCGATTGGCCGCCGACTCCCCGTGAATCAAGTTGCTGGTGATGGTGATCTTGTTCGCGGTGCCAGGGGAACCGAACACACCGGGTGGGCCTGCAATGTTGGCGTTGCCACCTTGGGCAACGATGCCACCACCACTGGGGAAGTTGGAGATGGTGTTGTTGGTGATGGTCGCCGCTGTCACGTTGGCAACCGTGCTGGCGGAGCCGAGAGCCTGCAGTTCGATGGCGTTGCCGAGCGACGATGCGAGGGCAGTTGCGCTCGTGATGACATTGCTGGAGATGTCAACACTGCTCAACGTGCCGCTGAAGTTGACAATGCTGACACCGTGCCAGTACGCCGTCAGCAGCGAGTTGCCCGTGATCGTGACTGTGCCAGACACGTTCGACTCATTGCCGACCGCCACCTGGTTGAAGGCAATGCTGGAGGTGTCGGCGCCAAGCCCCGTGCCGGAGTTGCTGATGGTGCTGTTGGTCAGCGAGAAGTTGACCACGCCCGTGCCACCGATACCGCTGCCCGCGGTGTTGTCGATGAGCATCCTCGTCAGCGACACATTGCGGGTAGCGGTGAGCGAGATACCGACGCCGGTCGTCCGTTGAATGGTGCCACCGGAGTTGGCGGAACCCGTACCGACCACTGTGAGACCGCCCAGCGCACCGGTGCTGTTGAGCACGATGCCATTCGCCGGCCCCGACGCTCCTGTGCCGGCGGAAATGCTCTGGAACTTGATGCCGTTGGCAGTGATGGTCGTGTTGGCCACGTTGAGCGCTGTGCCGGTGGTGGTGACGATGGTGTTGCCGTTGGCGGTCACCTCGACGGTGCCGCCACCGGTGGCGGTGAAGGCGGCGTTGGTCTGAGTGGACAGCGTCAGTACGCCGCTGAACAGCGCGTTCGAGGCACTGGACGTCATCGACACACCAGTACCGCCGGTGGCGCTGATCGCTCCGGAGAACGACAGCGTTCCGCCCGACATGGAACTGATTCCCACGGCGCGGCCGGCGCTGACGGAAATGCTGCCGGCGTCGGTGAAGTTGCCGCTACTGCCGGACAACGAGACCGCAGCTGTCGAGGTATTGCTGATCGAGCCCGCCTTGATGTTGACGACTGCCGATGAGGTACTGACGTTCACGCCCGTCGCCCCGCC
>JANLPB010000374.1:0-13834 GCA_031366885.1 Ilumatobacteraceae bacterium | reverse complement strand
AGGATTTACCGCAAACGTGAAGAACGCCTGCTCTTGGGTGAGGTCGATTTGATCGGTCATACCTGGATACAGCTTCGCGTAGGGCGCCATGAGCGCTCGTACCGTCTCCCACGTCGGGGCCACAGTGCACAGCGAGTACACGACGCACGAGATGACCGACTCCTGCGGCGGCACCACCTTGTTCATGTCGGGAGGCCCAACGGCCGGGTCGTAGACGACGATGAAGTACAGCTGACCGTCGAGCTCGTCGGTGCGGGCGCCTGGGTCACCTTGCACGGTCAGCGTGACGGCGCAGTTGCCCGAAGAATCGACAGGGGTGATTGACGCCGTGAGCTTGCCGGCCGCCTGCGGCGTGTCGCCGACATATTCACCGTTCCACGGGACCGTGGCCGACTGGTTCCCGGTGGTGACGGGCACCACGACCACACCCGGCTTGAACCCGGCGGCGGGTTGGCCGAACCGACTGATCCGCACCCTGGCCGTCGCCACCGTCGCCGCCACGCCGCGCAGCCGGAAGACTCGATCCGCTGCCTCGATGCGTAGCCCGCTCGGAGCTTCGACCCAGAGGGCGGGGCCACCGATGTCGGCGCGTGTCGTGCGGATCGCCAGCGGACGATTGCGCACCGACCACTGCCCGTCGGAGACTGGCAGTTCGATGATGCCACCGAAGTTCTGGCAAAGATCCTGCGTGGCCTGGAACGGGCCGAGGTCGCCGCTGGCACCGTCCCCGATGCGCACGGTGAGGTCGCCCGTCGGTACTGGTGGGCCGCCCGGTTGCTGCAACGCCATTGCGTTGGCGAGGTCGAGAACCAATCGCTTACCTGTGGTCGGTCGCTCGACGAACACGGCGGGCACGCCGTAGAAGTCGGGGCTGTACCAGTGCGTCTTGTCAACCGGGCGAGGGTCCAGCCAATGACCGCCGACGACCGTGGCCACTTCGCCGGCGCTCGGCACGGGGCCAAGAGTCGCCTGCACCCGACCGGTGCAGAAATCGTCGTGCCACGGCACGTTCTGGAACGCATCGAGGACCATCCGGATCGCGATCAGCACGTTGCCGTTGGCGTCGGTTGAGGTCGCTGCGCGCAGCGCGGTCAGCAGGTTCGAGTTGGTCGTCGGCCATGAGGCCGCAGGTACACGGACGACCGTTTGGAACACGGCACACGCATATGTGTCGCCACCAAAGCTGGAGTCCTCGTAGGAGTCCCACGGCTGCCATCCGCGAGTTGGCAGCACGCGCGTGAAGCGAAGCCCATTCGACGGCACCGGGTCGATGGCGCCGGACAGCACCACGCCCGGTTCGACCGCAATGTTGATACCGAGCCCGAAAATCATCGGCACGGCCTGCTGGTACACGTCGAGATCGACGAGTTTCGCGGCCGAGGGTGAGTCGTTGGTAGTGACCTGCGCGCCTAGGAGCGCGTCCTGCTCGACGAAGTCGCCGTTGGCATCGGTCGCGGCATTGACCTTGACGTCGACGAACATGAATCGATGAAGTCCGTTCGGGCTTTGCCACGGCGACGGGCGATCAACACTGCTGTCGTAGTGCGACGGGTCGTTGTTGACGGTGGAGGGATCGGTGAAGAACGTACCGAGAAGGTGGATCCTGGGTAGGTCGAGATAGCTGATGGTGGGCCCCCTTTTGCCGCCGTGACAGTACCTCACTCTGAGTGGCCGCGCGACCAAGCCCCGGCTCCGGCTGCCCGCGCCGCCGTACAACGTTGGCCACGGGTCAGACCGGTCGGCGACGACGAACGACGAACAGGGCAAGGATGCCCGCCGCCAAGAAGGCAGCGCCAACTGTCGAGGTGGATGTCGCTCCCGAGCCGGTGGAGGGCAGGATGTCGCCGGTAGGCCCGAAGCGAAGCGTGGTCGTCGTCTCGCCGACACCAAGAGTGGGACTGGTCGCCGCCTTTGTGGTGGTGGTCGCGTCGGTGGTGGTAGTGGCGGACACCTCGGTCGAAGGAGCGCAGCTCGGGGCTGTGAACACGTCGTTGTCAAGCGTGACGGCACCAGTCCGGGCCAACGCACGTCCGTGCACCACGACGCTGCTCTCGACGGTGACGGAGGTCAACGCCAGGATGTTGCCGACGAACGACGAGCCGCTGCCGAGCGTTGCTGAGCTTCCGACCTGCCAGAACACGTTGCATTCCGACGCCCCGTTGATGACCCGGATAGAGCTGGCCGAGCTGGTGATCAGGGTCGAATCGGTCTGGAAGATGAAGACGGCATTCGGGTTCCCCAGGCCATCCAGTACCAGCTCGCCGGTCAACCAGAGCGGCGCCTTGGACGCGGCCGAGTACACACCCGGAGCGAGCGTCAGGCCAACCAGGTCCGCATTGGTGTTGGGAAATTCGGCGATCCGGCCGGCGGCATCGACGTATGCGGTCGTGAGGTCATCCTGTGCCTGCAGCGTCACCGCGTCTGCATTTTGAATGGTGCCCGGCGGCAGCACGACTCCGGGCGGGAAGCCGACGATCGACGGTCCCGGTGAGAGCCCGACGCTCTGCCCGATCACGCTCAGGTTGGTGTTGGTGACGGTCGTGGCACCGAGCACCGAGGCGTTGCCCGCGGTCGCGAGCTGGACGGTGGGCACGATCCCGGCGCCGGCAGGTTGGCTCACGGCGAGCGCTGCCACGGCGGCGATCAGCCCGAGCGTGGCGAGCGCAGCGACACTGGGTCGACGAACGAAGCCCATCTGACGGGGGGATTGAATGAACTCGAACATAGCCAGCTCCTGATCCTTCGAATCGGTCAGCGCGCGGGCCTACCGTCTTGGCGGTGTGTTGGCCCCTGTCGTGCACCTGTTTGCACAGGCTTTGATCCTCAACGAAAGTCCAGCGGTTTCCCCCTGGGCATATGCGTCTTCGGCACCTCCGACAAACACCTTGAGGAATTTCGGTGACCTCAGCTCAGGATCACGCGCAGCCCACTACTCCTCGCGAAGAAGGTCCGCGACTCGTGATCGTCTGACCCCCCGGTGTGCCACCAGCGAGGCCGCGATTGCGACGAGAAGCGTTGCCGGCACGACCAGCAGCAGCTGGGATGGCACAACCGCACCCGGCTGCACTCCGGTATTCTCAGCGACACGCCTCCAGAAGACGTTGCCGCCGACGAGGGCCAGTGGCAGCCCAATGATCAGTGTCAACGACGCGGTGAGTACGCCTTGCCACGCGAGCACCCTGCGTAATCGGTTCGCTTCGAGACCCAGCGCGCGCAGCACGGCCAACTCGCGCCGGTGGATCCGTGCTCCGGCCACGATCACATACGCGAGCGTCAACGTGCCGAGTACACCAGCGAGCAAGACGCCGAGCAATGGCACGCTGCGCGCCCGATGCATATTGACGATGCGCGCGGGGATGATGTCGATCAACACGTCCTCGGTGAACTCCTGGTCGATTGTGGCGGCAGCGGTCGACCGGTCGGAACCCTCAAAGCGCACCATCTCCAGACTCGGGCTCGGGTCGCCGCCGCCGGCACGAATGGCATCGAGCGTCACCACCGACACGTCGCCGACGTCGGATTCGCCGAACATCGGCGCGAGGGCGGTACCGACCACTGTCAACTCAACGTCGGGCGTGACCTCACCCGGTTTGAACTCGCTATCGGCCAGCGACATGATGACGGAATCGCCGATCTCGACACCGAGACGACCCAGCGTTCGGGTCCCGATCGCTACCTCGTTCGCTGCTGACGGAAGTCTCCCGGTGACGATGGTCGGCGGCGCGGTCCCGGCGGCCTCAAACGCAAACAACTCGGTGGAAATACCGTCGAGTTGGGCCTGGCCGAACAGCCCGCCTGCGTGGGCGGCGATCAGTGGATCGGCAGCAAGGCGGTCGCTTGTCTCGCGTGACAACGCGAAGTTGGTGTTGCCGATGGCGGCATCCCACGGCCAGCCGTGGCGCGCCGGGTCCCGATACAGACGGTTGACACCGCCCACCCACATACCAAGCGTTCCCACGACGACCAAGGCGACCACGCCCCCGAACACCCCTTGAACGGTCGTGGTCGAGCGTCGTCCACGCGCGTTTTCGAAGGCAACATGCGCTCCCAACGCGACGACTGTCCGCGCGCCAAACCGGCGCAGCATGCGAGCCACCGTGAAAGGAGACGCGATTGCTGTGCTGTCGTGTTTCCTTGGTCGCGACACCAGCATGCTCGCCCCCACCACCAGGACGATGACCAGCAGCGTTCCGAGCGCTACCACCGCGACGCTCACCTGGAATCCGCGATGCAGCTCCAACTCCCGACCGATGCCGATCGGGAATCGGTTCGACAACGCCATGGCGCCCAACAGGGCAATCACCCCGCCGGAGAGCGCGGCGGGGAGCACTCGCAGCGCAGCGGTGACGGCGAGTTGTGCAGTGGTGAACCCGAGCGCCCGCAACCCCCGCGTGTCACGGTCGTGGAAGCGTTGCTCGGTGCGCACCAACAAGATCATGGTCACGCCGGCGATCAGTGCCGCTCCGAGGCCTAATGCCATCAGCGCTGTGGTCTCCAGATCGACCGGCGTGTCGAACGATGCGCGTCGCCCGAATTGTTCGTCGAATGCGATGGGGGGTTGCTCGCCCGCGCCAACGAGCGACGGGAGCGCCGCGGTCACCGCCGCCACACCGCCCCGACCGGCGTCGAGCACCAAGGAGTACTGCTGTCCATAGTCGAGGTACTCGGCGTGATGTTGCTCCCAGAACTCGTACGAGAACACCATCTCGTTTCCACGGAAACGCTGCACCGTGGTGCGCGCTTCGTCGATGACGATGTCATTCGGTGGCCGAACGATTGCTGCAACCGTCATTTCATACGTTGGTCCGCTGGGTTCGTAGATGCCCTGCTCGACCTCGCCGCCTTGGTCTGCCCGGTACATGCGAATTTGCACGGCGTCGCCAACGGCAGCATTGAAGCTCTTCGCGAACTGCTCGTTGACAACGATCTGGAACGGATCGCCGGTGTCTGGAATGCTGCCCTTGAGGACTCGCCACGTGGGGTCGGCAATGGCGAAATCTGCTGTGAATCCATCGACCCCGCCGAGCACTGTGCCCTCGCCATCAACGACGTTTGCAGCGATGTATCCTCCGGGCGCTGCCCGCCGCACTCCTGGCAGCGAGAGCACAGCGCTGCGTTCAATGGGAGTCATGGAGTAAATCCCCACGTCGTAGCGCGGTGCGGCGGCAAGGAACCTGTCGACCACCGACGACGACCGCCGAGCGCCAGCGACGAGCGACATCGACAACGCTCCAGCGACTCCGAGGAAGATCGCCAACCCGATCAAGGATGCGCGTCGGCCCTGCCGTTGCGAACGAGCAACAAATGCCTCGGGACCAAACACGGGAATCAGCGTGACGGACCATCGCCGGTCGCGCAAGGGTGGTAGGCCAACCGGCATGCGGGTGCTAGTACGACGCCGTGCGTCCCCGACTGGCTGTCGCAGTGGTGGGCCACCCGCTGCCGGCAACGGGTGGCCCAGGTTCACCGGACTCGCTCAGCTTGTGCGGCGTCGGGGTGAGCGCAGCACTGACAAGACGAGGTACCCGAGATCGAGGAACAGCAGACCGATCAGCACCTGCACGAGCAGGCTCTCGGTCGGACCGGTGACCGCCAGTTGGCGGCCGGTAGCTACGGTGACGGGCGGGGCCGTGGCCGGCGGGGCCGTGATGGCGAGCGACTGGCCGATCACGAGCGCGCTCACGTAAGGGGCGGAAGTGGTCGGCTTACACACGAAGATCACCGGCTTGGGCAACCCGATAGACACGCTGACGTTGCCGCCATAGAAGGTGAAGTCGATAGTTCCCGACTTCGACGTCCACGTCGAGTCGGGGACGGTGAACTCGATCGTGGAGGGCAACGCCGCACCCGCCCCGTCGACCGTTACAGGAATTGCAAGCACAATGCCGGTCGAATCCTGGGTTCCCTGCACGGTGTTCGTCCCCTGGATCGCGAGGTCGAGCCCACCGACAAGGCTCTGGCCGGCTTGGATCAGGTTGAAGTTGATGCCGGTCTGGAAGACTCCGGCCGGAACGGTGACACTCCATTTCTGATTGGTCAACTTGAAGCTCGAGTCAGCAGCCAACGGGCTGATCACCGTGCCGGTGGCCTTCCACACCAACTCGCTCTTGTCGGGGGTGACGCTGTTCGTGCACGTCGACGTATAGGTGCCCGAACCATCGACAGGTTTGGGCGGTGCCGTAGTCGTCGTTGCCGGCACCGTGGTGGTTGGAGCCCCCGTGGTCGTGGGCGCTGCAGTGGTCGTTGATCCTGCGCTGGTCGTTGGCCCGGCGGTGGTCGTTGGTCCCGAAGTGGTTGTTGCACCTGGGAGTGTGGTCGTGGATGCAACCGACGTGGTCGATCCGCCTGCGGTGGTGCTGGCTCCCGAAGTGGAGGTGGGGGCCGTCACGACCACAGAGGTGAACGCGCCGACACTCGCCGGCGAGAAGGTGACGCCGTCGACCGACGAGGTTCCGCCCTGGCAATCGAAGTTGGCCTTGATCAAACCACCGGCAACCTGCGCGCTGATGTACACGCCGCCGAGAGGTGTCACCGCGACGTTGGCCACCTGGCCCGCAGCGATCGTCGGCAGCGACCCGGGGGCTCCTTGCGAGAACGAGACGTTGCCGCCGGATGGCGTCCACGTGGAGTCGGTGAGCGACACGTTCAACGACAGAGGGGTCGCCGTCTCGTCACCATCGCCCGGAATGGCGTTCGGGTCGCCGATGGTGGTACCTACAGTTGCGGTGAACTGCTTGATCGCTTTGCCCTCGACGGTGTTCGAGCCAGTGATGGCGACCCAGCCCTTGAC
This sequence comes from Ilumatobacteraceae bacterium, assembly GCA_031366885.1. GTDB lineage: Bacteria > Actinomycetota > Acidimicrobiia > Acidimicrobiales > Ilumatobacteraceae > UBA668. The sequence continues at coordinate 7,044 of JANLPB010000374.1, read as the reverse complement.
GGGAATTGAGTTGACTCCGAGCGTCAACAGGCCCAGGTTGTAACCCGCGATCAACAGGGTCGCGGGCACTTGAGCTTGAAAATTTACGCCGCTGAGCGTAATCGTGTCGACCCCGAGGGAGGCTGGATCGGGAGATGCGGCGCCCGCCAAAGCGATGCCGATATCACTGAATTTGCCGGTCGCGTTGCTCTTGCAGGCGTTGGTGGCGCTCAGCGCAAACACCGACGAGTTGCTGACCCCGGGTGCTGCGACTGAAATCAGCGCAACGGGAATCAAGGCAAGTGCCGCGATGGCCAACCGTTGTTGGCGACGCACGATGGTTTCTCCCTCAGACGTGGTTCAAGACGTGAATGTGTGGCTCGGAACGGCCAGCGAACTGACCTCGGCACAGGTTGCAGCACAACCTCAGGCATGTCAAGGGGCAGTCATATGCGTTTCGGCAAGATTCCGTCAAGGGCTTGACAGCAACCACCTACCACGCGGTAACATCCGCTCGCTTCGCCACGATGAGTGGTGGAGTGAAGGTTGCCACGGGGAGGGGACATCGCGTGGGCAGCTCGGGGGAACGGGGGAACGCGTCGGCATCGGTCGACATCTCTTCCGTGCCACCGGGGTGAGATCGCGGCACATCCTCGACATGGCAGCGCCCTATCCGAGCCACCGATTTCAAGATTGAGAGAGTGATCCTCTTGAACACATCCAACCGGCGCCGAGGCGCCATCGTAGCCGTGCTGGGCCTAACGCTCAGCCTGGCAAGTGTGGGGGTGACCAACTCTGTCGTACAGGCAGCACCGGGGTCCCTGGCCACGCCCAACGCATGTAAGAGCAGTGCAAACGGCAACTGGAGTGCCATCGATTGGACCCTTTCGGGCACCGCGGTGCCCAGCCCAATCACACTCGGCGCCGGCAGCATCACGTTGTCGAGCGGAACCATCAGCGCCAACATTCCCGCCGGCATCCTGGTCGCGGGCTACAACCTCGGCCTGCTCTCGGTGGGTGTCAACCCGATTCCCAACACACTCCGGGTTGCCCGTTCGGCCACCAACGTCGACATTGGCGGTGGTGTGTCGGGCACCAAGACCCAGGTCGACGTCCTCACCCTGTCGCTGTCGACGACGATCGGTGACCCTGACGGAACCCCCGCCACGGGTGACGAGACGGCGACCCCGATGGCGGTGAACGCACCGCTCCCCAACATGGTCGTCACCCCGTTGGGTGGCAACGTCGTATTCAGCCAGGGCGGGCCCGGCACACTGCCGGTCATCCCGGCCGGCGTCGCCGCCCCTGGTGCCGTCACTCCCTTGGGTGGCATCTTCGTCACCTCGGTAGTTGCTGGTGGCCTGATCAAGCACAACTTCGACTGCCAGGCCGGCACCCCTGATCCGATCGTTCCCCCCGCAACGGGTTCGACCACGATCACTGCGGCGACCGCCGGTGCGTTCGAGAACGGCGTGGTGCTTGCACCGGCCACCGCTCCCGTGTGCTCCAACGAGACGGCCAGCGTTGGCGTCTCCCAGTCGACACCGATCAACCTCAGCAACAACTGCACCGATGTCAACGAGGGCGCAGGTGGCGGTTCGCCGTTCACCTACAGCACGGGCGCAGTGTCGGCCGGAACGCTCGACGATGGGGCAACCCTCAACGACGGCGTGTACACCTACACCGCGCCGGCAACCGATCCGGGTGCACCAGTGGTGATTAGCTTCACCGTCACCGACAACACTGGCCTTGTCAGCCTGGCGGGCACCATCACCATCACTGTCCTCGCCGACAGCTGCACTTGGGACCCGGTCACCGGAAAGTGCAGCCTCACCGAAATCGTCGTCCAGCCAGTGGTCGGCACGACCATGACGCTCGACAAGGTTCCCGGTTTTGTTGTCATGGCGCCTGTGGTCTTGAACGGCCACGAGCAGGTGAGCACCGGCTCGATGCGGGACCTCACCGTCACCAACGCCCGCGGTACCGCGGCGGCATGGTCGGTCACCGCCTACGTCACCGATCTCGGTGCCGCAGGCAGCCCGACGTTCTCGCCACTCCCCGGAGTGACGGTGCCGTTGTGCTCGAACGCCGGCGCCGGTCCGTTCATCGCCAACCCTGCGCTGGCTGCAACCATTGCCTCGACACGGTTGTGCATCCCCGGCGACAACATGGGCTGGATCCCGACATCGTCAATCGTCCACAACGACATCCCCGGTGATGTCGCCCAGGTCGTCGCCGGCCCGGCCAGCGCTGCCAGCGCTTCAGCGTGGTTGGCACTGTTGGTGACCGCCGGCAACACCCTCGACCCCGCAGTTGGGGTCGATGGTCTTGGCGGCCTCTTGAGCGCCAAGACACTGTGCTCAGGAACGGTCAACCGTTCCGGTGGCACGTTCGCCTGCGACGCAACCCTGTTCCTGGGCGTTCCGGCCAGCGCCGGGGCGGGCACGTACACAGGTGGTTTGGTCATCACCCTCGTCTGATGTCGACGAGGTCATAGAAGTCGAGCGGGCGGAGAGCCGGAGCCATCCGGTTCTCCGCCCGCTCTCGTTTCTCACGAAGGATGAAGATAAATTGGTGAATCCACCGAGCACCATTTCCAAGGCGCTGCGTTTCGCTGCGTTGACGACCCTTGTGCTCGTGGCGGGCATGTCAACACCCACCCTCGGCGCCCCTGCACCACCTGCCCCCGCACCACCGCAGGGCACCGATCCTGCCGCCGACGACGGTTCGTTCGCCGTGCAACCGAGTGGCCCTTCCGGTCCCGGGGGACGCGACTACTTCATTTACACGCTAGGCGCCGGCCAGGTGTTCGGCGACGTCGTCGCCGTTTCGAACGTCGGCACCCAGACGGCCACGTTTGTGATCTACGCCACCGACGCAATCAACACCAGCGACGGCTCATTTACCCTGCTGCGGGAGGAAGACAAGCCCACCGACGTCGGGTCGTGGATCGCGCTCGGTGCAACCCAGTACACGGTCAAACCAGGCGAGCGGGTCGACATCCCCTTCTCGATCACCGTCCCGGCCGACGCCACCCCCGGCGATCATGCTGGAGCGATCGCAGCCCAGAAGGTCAACGACCCGACGTTGCCCGACGACGGCGTGTCGCTCGAAGTGCGCCTGCGCGTCGGCGCCCGCATCTACGTGCGAGTCGATGGCCTGCTGAGCCCGTCGATTGCTGTCGAGAACCTGAACGTCGACTACGACGTGCCGGTGAACCCGTTCGGATCTCGCAGGGCGATCATCAATTACGTGCTCACCAACACCGGCAACGTCCGGCTGGCACCGACCGCCAAGCTGGGCCTGAGCGGCGTCTTCGGGCTCGGCGAGCACCAACTACCGGATCGCCAGATCCCTGAAATCCTGCCCGGATCCTCGGTCGAGATCACCGAGACCGTGCTGGATGTGAAGCCGTACGTTCGTCTGACGGCAACGCTGAACATCAGCGCGCCCGACGACGGGGTCGACGTGAACGCCTCGGTGAAAAAATGGGCGGTGTCGCTCGGCATGTTGATCGGGATTGCGGCGCTGTTCGTGATACTGGGTGTCGGCATCGTGTGGCGCCGACGTCGGGCAGCGGGCCGACGAACATGACCGGCCACCGCGTCCGAGTTCTTGCAGCCATGGTGGTCGCGATCGTCGCGAGCGCTCCAGTCGCCAGCGGGACGGCTCAAAGCGCCGCGCCGCCCGCCGAAATCGCGGTCACCAACGACCCGTTCCCCGACGACGTCATTGTCGCAGGCGCGACGTTCAAGGTCGAGGGCAACGACTGGCCTGCCGACACGCTCATCCAGCTGGAAGTGTGCGGTAGCCAGGCCCGATCGGGCTCTAGCGACTGTGCGATCGGCAATGCGCAGATCATCGCCAGTGACACGAACGGTTGGTTCCAGGCGCGCCTCGCCGTCGTCTTCCCGCCGTCGCCATGCCCGTGCGTGATCAGAGCGATGAGCCAGACCTCGGCTGTTGTCGCGACCACGCCCGTCGAGATACCGAACGCGCCCATCGAACACCCCGGCGACGGCGCCGTCACCGCTCCCGCGCTCCGCAGGCTGGAGGTGGTCCATGCCCGCCTGCGCGGCTCTGACAGTTGGAGAACGTGGCTGGGGGGTCGACCGGAGCGGACTCTTGAGTTCCAGGTAATGAACACCGGGTCGGTCGCCGTCTCCGGCGCCACCGTCGCGCTCACCGTCGGCCCCGCCGACAACCCCACCGGTTTCATCAAGCCGGTGAAGATCGACAAGCTCGAAGTGGGCGAGTCGGCCGCCTACCGAATGACGATCCACTTTGACTCGTTGGCGTTAGGAGATCAGGCAGTAGTGGCAACGGTGAACGGCACCTCGGTGCCGGAGACGTTCTCGCTGACGACATCGACCCACCCTTGGCTGCTCATCGTGCTACCCATCGTGCTGCTCGTGCAGCTCGTGCTACTTCTCATGCGCAACCGGCTCCGCCGGCGGCTGAACCGACCCGCAGAACACACTGCGATCGAAGCTGCTCCCGTGCTGTTGGCCATCGGCCTCGGCGAAGTTGCGAGCGGCGCTCAGCTGGAACCCGAGCCGGCTCCGGCGACATCCGCCGAAGAGTGCCTCACCTTCATCGTCACCATTCTGGAAGTACTGACTGGGGCCGACAACTGGCCCTCGCCCAACCCGCGCCGGTCGACCATCGTGGTCAGCAGTCGGGCACAACTCGAGGCGATGGTCGGCGAACCCATCGAGGTAGCTGCCGATGAGAGCGCCGACGGCACGGCGTACCACGGAACGATCGACGTCGTCACGGTGCTGGCACACCCTGAGGCCACCGTCGGAGCCGCCCACGCGGCATGCGACGACCTCGGCCAGTGGCTCGAGTCGGGACACGGGCAGACATCGCCCGTCGCGCCTGGCGGGGCAACACTGCGCCGTTGGACGTACGGTTCGACCGATCCTGCCCCACTCCACCTGCCGGGTGAGGGCATCAGCGAAGCACCCGGACTGGTGGTACTCGCGGTGTTCATGCAGGTGAGCGGCCGACGCGCAACCACTGGATGACCACAAAACACGCAATGACGGCCCGAGATGGACCGTCACTGCGCTTCTCCGAGCCACCGGAGACGACGACACTTTATCGGAGGTACCGCCCGACGCCAGTCATCGGGCAGACTGACCGACGACCGGGCGGTCTCGCCGGACCCCCATCGCGCTCGTGCGACGTTCGGTATACAAAGAAGGGGATTGATGGACCTCGTCGAACTTTGCCATGCGGGTGCAGCACGACAGTCGCAACTCGTCCGAGACCATGTTGTTTCAGCGCGTGAGCTTGTTGACGCCACGCTCCGACGAATCGAGTCCCTCGACCCACGACTCAACGCCTTCCGGACGGTGATGGCCGACCAAGCGCTGGCGCAGGCGAGCCTCATCGACCACGACCGAATACACCCTGAAGGTCTGCCACTGCTCGGGGTGCCGGTGGCGATCAAGGACGACACCGACGTCGAAGGCGAGACCACGGCCTGGGGAACCGACGCACATGGCTCGCCTGCGGCTCGCGATGCGGAGGTCGTGGCACGGCTGCATGAGGCCGGCGCGATCATCATCGGCAAAACCAACGTCCCCGAGCTGGACGCGTGGCCGTGGACGTCGTCACCGACATGGGGCATCACCCGCAACCCTTGGGACACCACGCGCACTCCCGGCGGATCCTCCGGCGGCTCCGCCGCTGCAGCCGCCGCCGGCATGTGTGGCGTGGCGCTCGGCTCCGACGGTGGCGGCTCGGTTCGGTACCCAGCTGCGCTCACCGGACTGTTCGGGTTCAAGCCCCAACGCGATCGCATTCCACTCGGCGTCCAGCACGCCGACGGCTGGAACGGCCTCCTCGCCTACGGCTCTCTCAGCCGAACCGTCGCCGACGGGGCACTGTTCCTCGATGCCACCGCCGGCCGGGGCGAACGCGGGCTGTTCAGCGACCAGCTCGACGCTGCTCTGCCACCGTTGCGCATCGCCGTATCGTTCGACCCGCCACCGGGCTCGATGGCCCACCTCACTGCGGACCGCCGCCACGCGATCGAGCACACCGCCGAGCTTCTGCGGGGGCTGGGCCACCACGTTGTCGAGCGAGAGGTCATCTACACACGTCTCGCCATGCGCAACACCACCGTTCGGTACCTTGCCGGCGTGCACCACGACGCCGGCACAATCGCCCACCCCGAACAACTTGCGCGCTCGACACGCCGACTCGCCCGCATGGGCGCGCTCATTCCCCAGGCCGCAATCGCGAGGGCGCGGCGCGCCGAGCACCGCCTGGCTGCATCGATCAACCAGATCTTCGAGCACGCCGACATCGTCCTCACGGCGGTCGCGGGGTCGCCGCCGCCGCTCATCGAGGACACCGGGCGCAGTGGCGTCATCCGCTCGCTGCTGGAATCGAACAACGGTGCCTGGACCATGCCGTGGAACGCCATCGGCCAACCCGCTGCCTCCGTGCCAGCGGGCTTTGACGCAGACGGGCTACCCCTGGCAGTGCAGCTGTGCGGCAGACCTGACGACGACATCACCGTGCTGCGCGTCGCCCGACAGATCGAGGTCGCCCGACCGTGGGCACACCTCCGCCCACACTGACCCTCACACGTCGGCGTCCTCTTGACCGAGCCGGTCGCGGAGCTCTCGCTTGAGGACTTTCCCATAGTCGTTGGTCGGGAGCTGGTCGAGGAAGTGGTATTCCTTGGGTCGCTTGTAGCGAGCGATGCTGTTGAGGCAGAGTTCGTCCAGTTCGGCTACCGCTGGAGGTTGACAATCCGGCGCGGTGACCACGAACGCGACCACTACTTCCCCCCACTCCGGGTCAGCACGACCAACGACCGACGCGGCGGCGAGGGCCGGATGTCGCAGCAGGGTCTCCTCCACCTCACGTGGATAGATGTTCATCCCGCCGCTGATGATGAGGTCTTTCGACCGGTCGTGCAGCGTGAGCGAGCCATCGGTCTCGAAGCTGCCGAGGTCGCCTGTGTGGAGCCAGCCGTCGCGGAGGCTGTCGAGAGATGCATCGGGCTGATCCCAGTAGCCGGCCATGACCACGTCGCCTCGAACG
>JANLPB010000118.1:0-11708 GCA_031366885.1 Ilumatobacteraceae bacterium | reverse complement strand
CCGGCGGGCGCGAACATCCACTTGTGCGGGTCGACGATGAACGAGTCGGCCCGCTCGATGCCGTCGAACTTGGGACGCATCTCGGGCAGCAACATCGCGGTGATGCCGTACGCGCCATCGACGTGGAACCACGCGTCTAGTTCCCCCGCGACGTCGGCGCAGCCGGCAAGGTCGTCGATCACGCCGGCGTTGGTCGACCCGCCGGCAGCGACGATTGCCGCGATATCGACACGGTCACCAATGGCAGCGCGTACCGCCGCGCCAGTCAGCCGACAGTCCCGTCCAGTCGGCACCACCAACGCCTCGAGGCCGAGGATGTTCAGCGCATTGTTCACCGAGGCGTGCGCGGTGTCGGCCATGACCACCGTGCGGCGCCCACCAGCCTGATCGCGGGCTACGGCCAGGGCAGACAGGTTGCCGATGCTGCCGCCACTCATGAAACAACCCGCCGCGTCCGTAGGCATGCCTGCCGTGCGCACGAGTAGGTCGATGACTTGGTTCTCGGCGGCGACGGCCCCAGCACCCTCCAGCCACGACTCGGCGGAGAAGTTCGCGGCCCCACAGATGGCGTCCATCCAGACGCCCGCCACCGACGGCGAGAGCGGAATGAAGGCCAGGAAGCGCTCGCTGTCCAGCCCGATATTGGCGGGCGCCACCACCTCACTGAACATGTCCCACGCGCCATCCAGCCCGAGTCCGTCCTCGGTGATCGACCCGGCGAGCGCAACGTCGAGCTGACCCTTGTTGCCGACAACGCCGACGCCGGAACCCGCCAGCCGATTGCGGATCCACTGAACTGCGCGCTCGTCAAGATTGTCGGTCGCACTCTGCGCGCCGTGCATCGCACTGGCGCTCGTTGAATCTCTCACTCCGGCGTGACGTATGCGGCGGTGATGCCACCGTCGATGATGAGCGACTGGCCGGTCATCCAGCTGGACTCGTTGCTGGCCAGGAACAGCGCGCCATTCGCGATCTCCACGGGCTCGCCGAAGCGCCCCATCGGGATGTGCACAAGCCGACGGTTCCGCTTGGCATCGTCGCTGAGGAACTTGGCCAGCAGCGGGGTCATGATCGGGCCGGGGCACAGTGCGTTGGCCCGCACACCCTGGCGCGCATAGATGACGGCGATCTCACGGGTCATTGCCAGCACCGCGCCTTTGGACGCGGTGTAGGCGATCTGCGGGGTGGCGGCACCCATGTGAGCCACGAAGGAGGCGACGTTGACAATGCTGCCTGCCTCGCCGCACTCCTTGGCGCTGGCCTGCATTGCAGGAATCGCGTACTTGCATCCCAGCAGCGTGCCCAGAACGTTGATGTCCATCGTCTTCTGGTACGTCTCGACGCTGGTGGTCACCGGGTTGTCATCGTCGCCCAACATCACGCCGGCGTTGTTGTACAACACGTGCAGCCCGCCGTAAGTCTCGACTGCGAAGTTGACCGCGTTCTCCACCGACGCTTCGTCGGTGACGTCGCAGCGCACGAAGCTGGCCTCGCCACCTGCAGCAGTGATCGCTTCGACGGCGTCGTCGCCGTCGGTGATGTCGGCGATCACCACCATTGCGCCCTCAGCGGCGAACCGCTCGGCCCCTACGCGACCCAAACCTGATGATGCACCGGTGATGATGGCAACTTTGCCCGACAAACGACTCATGGCGTGCCACGGTAGCGGACAAGGGCAAACTGGTCAGCAATGAGTCAGTGGCGAGTGATGACCTGGAACATTCTCGGAGCGCAACATCCCGACGTCGGTGAGATTGCCGCAGTCATCCGCGAGCAGCAACCCGACGTGGCGTCGCTGCAAGAAGTGCAGCGCGCCCAAATGCGTCGCCTCGCCAAGCAACTCGGCTGGCGCTACGCCTGGGCACGCAAGCACTACCCGTACTCGCCGCTGCTGTGGTGGCGGGCGGAAGGCATCGGCATCCTGTCGCCGTGGGCTGTCTCGGGAAGAATGCGCACCACCATCTCGCCCGGCGTCAGCACCTGGGTCTACAAGCACCGCGTGGTGCTGGCCGCCACGATCACGCGACGCGATGGCACGCTGCGGGTGTTCAACACGCACCTGGCCAGCCACGACGCCGACGAGCGGCTGGCGCAAGCCAAGCGAGTCGCCGACAGAGTACGCGCCGATGCCGCGCCGTGCACGATCCTCACCGGCGACCTGAACACGACCAACGACAGCGAAATCGAAGTGCTCCGTGAGTTCAAGGCGGTCGGCCTTTACGACGCCGGCGGCACGGTGAGTAATCCGTCCATCGCCCCGAGTCAACGAATCGACTACGTGCTGCTGCCCGCCAATGCAACCACGCTGCTGTCACACACTCCGAACGGCGGCGAGTTGTGGGCGCGTCTCAGCGACCACCTCCCCGTACTCGTCGAGTTCGCTGTCGGGCCAGAACCCAGCTCCTAGATGCGCTCCCAGTAGCGGCGCAGTTCCCAGTCGGTGACGGTGTGGTTGAAGGCTTCCCATTCGGCCTTGGCCATGGTGAGGATGTGGTGGTGAACTTCCTCGCCGAAGGACTCCTTGGCGATGGTGCTGTTCTCCCACAGGTTGATCGCGTCGACGATGTTCCACGGGATGCGCGGGATATCAGGTGCGTCGTAGCCGTTGCCCATGAACGCCTCGCCCAGCGGCAGCTTGTTCTTGATGCCGTACAACCCACCGGCCAGCGTGCCCGCGAATGCGAAGTAGCTGTTGGCGTCACTGCCGGGAATGCGGCACTCCACGCGGGTGCCCTTGCCATGGCCCACTTTGCGGAAGCCGAGGGTGCGGTTGTCGATGCCCCAGCCCACGCCGGTCGGCGCCCATGAACCCAGCTGGAAGCGCTTGTAGCTGTTGATGGTGGGCGCCCACAGCAGGCTGAACTCGCGCGCCGTCGCGATCTGACCGGCGAGGTAGTGCTGGAACGTTTCACTCATGCCGTGCGGGCCGTGATGATCGTCGAAGATTGCCGTCTCGCGGTCCATGCTCCACAAGCTGGAGTGGATGTGGCACGAGGAACCGGTGTCGTTGAAATCGTACTTCGCCATGAAGCTCACCGAACGGCCGTTGAAGTGGGCGATCTCCTTGGCCGCCAGCTTGTACACGCTGTTGCGGTCGGCCATTTCGACGGCGGTCGTGTAGTCGAGGTTGATCTCGTGCTGGCCCTTCCCCGCCTCGCCCTTGCTGAACTCGACCGGTACCCCCGCGGCCTCCAAGCCGCGACGAATGGCGCCGAGGATGTACTCGTCCTTCGTCGTTTGCAGGATGTGGTAATCCTCCAGCCACGGCGAGTGCGGCTTGAGGTCGCGGTAGCCCTTGTCGTGAGCCTCGTCGTAGGTGTCCTTGAACAGGTAGAACTCGATCTCGCTGGCCACCATTGGCAGGAAGCCCATCTCGGCAGCCGCGTCCACCTGCGCCTGCAGGATGCTGCGCGGCGCCACCTCCACCAGGTTGCCCGAATCGACGTCCAGTAGATCGCACATGATCATCGCCGTCTTCTCCACCCACGGAATCTGGCGGACCGTGTTCCAGTCGGCCTTGGCCAGCATGTCGCCGTAGCCCTGCTCGTAGCTGGTGAAGCGGTACCCGGCGACTGGGTTGTTGTCCATGTCGCAGGCAATGAGGTAGTCACAGTTCTCGGTGCCCGCATCCGCAACGCTCTGCAGGAAGAACCGCCCGGTGGTGCGCTTGCCGACCAGCCTGCCCTGTAGGTCGGGGAACACCATCAGCACAGTGTCGATGTCGCCGTGGCGGATGAGGTGTTCGAGTTCGTCGCGGGTGAGCATGCCTGGTGCGGTCATGGCTGCGAGATTAGACGGCGGCACCGGCTCGGCGAGCAGCCTCGCGCTTGGGGACTACCGTTCGCTCATGACCGTCACCGGAATCCACCACATCCTGGTCACCACCGACGACTACGCGGGCACGCTCGCCTTCTGGCAGGACCTCGGGTTCACCGTCGACTTCGAGACCGGGCACGGCAGCGCCAAACTCGACCCGCCCGCCGGTGGGCCGTACGTGTTCGTCGACACCGCCGACGCGGGTGTGGCGCCCACCGTGGAGGTCTTCGTCGACGTCGCAGATCGCAGCGCAATCCCCGGCAACTGGGAAGCGACGCACTGGGGCACATTCATCCAGCCGCGCACCGACCAAGATGGCCGCACCGTATGGCTGCAAGAGGTCGGCCCCGATGGGCACTGACCCGCAGTACCAAAGGCTTACGCCTTCTTCTTGGCGGGTTCCTTCGCTGGCTTCAACACACCCTTGGCCAGAGCCTCGTCGAGGTAGCGCTCGGCTTCCTCAGCACTGACCTTCAGCGCGGGGGCAATCTCGCTGATCAGGTTGATGCGGGCACGGTCGTACATGGTCCGCTCGGCGGCCGACAGCGAGGCGTCGCGGTTACGGGCGGCAAGGTTACGAACAACCTCGGCCACCTGGTACACGTCGCCGCTCTTCAGCTTTTCCTGGTGGTTCTTGAACCGGCGACTCCAGTTGGAGGGCACGCGCGGGTCGGGCTTGCTGAGAACCGCGACGAGGTCTTCCAGCTCCTCCGGGTTCACCGGCGGGCGCACGCCAACCTCGCTGGCCTTCAGTGTGGGCACCGAGAGCGTCATCTCATTGATGACGGTCTTCAAGATGAGGTACTCCTGCATAGCGCCGAAGGCCTCCATCTTCTTGGTTCCCACCACGATGCATGCACCGTGCTGCGGATAGATGACGGTGTCGCCCTTTTTGAACTTCACTCTCGACCTCACGCAAGTTGGTTTCCAGCCCCCAGGGGGCTGCCCCAGGGTAGGCCGAGAAACCCGATTTCCCTACGCCGGTGGGCTCAGCGTCCGCGCTCCTCAGCGGTGGGTGGGCCGCCGAGCGCTGCCTCCAGCAGTGCGATCACAGCATCGACACGCCCGGGGGTGCTCGCCATCCCTGCGCGGACCACCGAAAGCACCAGCGCAAAGACGATGGTCTCCATGCCGAGCGCGAGCGTGTCGGCGCTCACTGCACTGGACAGGGTGCCCGCCGCCTGTCGATGCGCCAGCACGTGCGCCACGGCGCGGGTCGTGTCTGCAAAGAGGGCGTGGGACTGCACCAGCTGCAGGTCCTTGGGCGAACCCTCCACGATCACGCGCCGTACCAACGGATGCAGATCGACACGCTCCACCAGGGCCAACATCGCATCGACAATCGGCCGACCGCTATCGGCGGCCCTCAGCAGCACCTCGTCGCGCAACACGTCGAGATCGGCCTGCACGGCCGCTCTCCAGAACATCTCCTTATCGGCAAAGTAGGCATACGCGGCCGCCGGGGTGAGGCCCGCGTCGCGACTCAGTTGGCTGACCGACGTCGCCCTGAAGCCGCCCGCCCCAAAGCGCGCAATACCAGCTCGGAGAAGTCTCTCGCGTGTCCTCTCACCTTTGGTCAGCGCTCAACGCCTCTCGTGAGTTCCCCGCCCACACGGCACGGTATCAGTGCACTCACGACAGGGCCAGGCGCTCGCGAAGAAATTCAACTCACCAGCCGCCGGGTGTCACCTCGTGTAGTCGACGGTGACGGCGCAGAACTTCTGCTCTGAAAGACTGCCGGTCGACGCCTTCAGATAGAAGGTGTTGCCCAACGACACCGGGCTGACGGGGCCGAGCACCATCGGCGTGTCGATGAGCCCGTTGACGGAGGTGAAGGAGGCCACGAGAGTCTCGGAAATCCCCTGATTGACGCTGTAGAGGCTGTAGGTGGCCAAGCCAGGGAACGCAATGCTGGGATCATCGTACGAGCGGACCCGGACAGCGACGATCGTCGCGCCGTCGGGAAGCGTCAGCGGAACAGAGAGCCCCGCGGTACCGGGCCTCATCGTCGCACACCCGTTTGCGGAGTAGGCCGCATTGTCGCCGTTGAACGTGGCGTCCAGGCCGGTGAACGTGATGCTGCCGCCGGTAGCGGTTGGCCCGCCGGCGGGCACCATGTACCCCACGACGTCGATCAGTACCTCAGTCGTCGGCCCGGGGCGACCGTACGCATCATACGTGATGTCGATCTTGCCGGCGTTCGCCCCCGCTGTGGGAAGGCCGACCTGTACTGAGTTCGCGATCAGTTCACCTGCGGTGAAGTTCATTGACGAAGTCGTCGGGGTACCAAGTGCGTCACCAGGACGAACCGACAGGAATCCGTTCGCCGTCGAGTCCGTCACCGTCACGTTCAGCAACACTCCTGTCGCACCTACCGGCACCGAGACGCCTGTCACCTTCAACTTCTGTGACACCGCCGAAACGAACGGGCCTGGCAGCCCGACATCGGTGCGCGTATCCAAAATACGAGCAGGGGTGATCATGACCACCGACGAGGTCGGGCTCAACGCAGCGTTCACAGCCACCAGGGCGCCGCCCCCGAAGGTCACTGCGACTGCAGCCCCAACCGCTGCCCACCGCGACCTCCACAACCCACGACGCCGACCAGTATCTGAAGCCATGACCCCTCCAAGAGGTATGAAAGCAGCCCCCGTATGGCTGCCACGTGACACCTTTCCGCACGCGGCGCCGTCTGTCCAGAGACTCTTTCTCACCGAACCGGTAGCGCACGGCACCCGTCACTCAGCCGCGACTCTTTTTTGGTGCCTCCGGAGAGAATCGAACTCCCAACCAACGGGGTAGAAACCCGCTGCTCTATCCGTTGAGCTACGGAGGCGCAACTGCCAGCTTACGAGGCGAGCAATGCCCGGCGTAGGAGATCCATCGCGCTGATCACGCTCATCTGGCGCATCTGGTCGCGGGCGCCAGGCATCCGCAGGGTTCTCGTCTGCACCTGGCCGCCGATGGCAATGCCCACGCACAACGTGCCTACCGGCATTCCATCTTGCTCGGCGGGGCCGGCCACGCCCGTCAACGAAAGCGCAACGTGACTGTTGAGCACACGCTGCGCGCCGAGCGCCATCGCTGCCGCCGCGGCTTCACTGACCACCGGACCGCGAGGCACGCCCAGCAGATCGAACTTGACGTCGCTGGCGTAGCTGACGATGCCGCCGCGGAACACATCACTGGCCCCGGGCACGTTGGTGATGCGTCCCGCCACCAGGCCGCCGGTTACCGACTCGGCAAGACCCAATGTCCAGCCTCGCTGACGCAACAGATCCAATACCACTGACTCCATCGTCTCCTCGTCGACGCCGAATACCACGTCGTCGACGATCGCCCGTGTCTCAGCCTCCCAGGTGCCCAGCAGCAGCAGCGCTTCAGCCTCCGTTGGGGCCTTGGCGGTGAGGCGAATCTTGATGCCCTCCCAGCCGCTGGCGTTGAACGCCAACGTCGGGTTGCCCACCTCGTCGAGCCGAGCGATCAGCGGATCGAGGCGCTCGTTGAGCCCACTCTCGCTTTCGCCCCACGTGCGCAGAGTGCGGCTGAGGATGACCGCCGCGTCCTCTCCCCCACGTGCCAATAGGTCGGGGAGGACCGCGCGCTGCACCATGTCTTTCATCTCGTGGGGCACGCCGGGCACCGCATAGATGACCTTCGATTTGCCGTCGATCATGACCGGACAGATGAGCCCCGGGGCAGTGCCGCGGGTCTGCGCGATGATGGTCGCGCCCTCCGGAACCAGTGCCTGGCGCAGGTTGTTCTCCGCCATCCGACGCCCGCGAGAGGCGAACATGTCGCGGATCACGTCGGCGACCTGTTCGTTGGGCAACAGCTCAACGCCCATCACAGTGGCGATGACATCGCGCGTCAGATCGTCGTGCGTCGGGCCCAACCCGCCGCACACGATGACTGCGTCGGCACCTGCGAGCACGCTGCGCAACACAGTCTCCATACGGCCGGGGTTGTCGCCCACTTTGACCTGCATCAGCGAATCGACACCCACCGCCGCCAGCTGCTCGCCGATCCACTGACTGTTCGTGTCGGTGATCTGACCAAGCAGCAGTTCCGTACCGATGGCAACGACATCACAACGCATGACAGCTCACAGAGAAAGGTCGACGCCGGGCTTGTTGACCGGCAAAGGATCTGACTTCATTGCTCGGTACACGTACTGGCCGCCACTGATCAGGGCCAAAGCAACCGACGTCCACAGCAGCCCGTTCCACAACCACTTCGCATCCGTCGCGGTGGGCGGCATGATCGCGAAACCAACTGCCAGCTGCTGCACGAATGTCTTCCACTTGGCAATCTTGCTGGCGGGAACGCTGACGCCCTTGGCCCCGACGAAGGTGCGGTAGAGACTGATGGCCAGCTCGCGGGCAACGGTGATGATGACGGGCACGATCCAGAACGTGTCGTTGGCGACCAGAATCGCCATCGCACCGAGGACAAGTACCTTGTCGGCCAAAGGATCGAGGAACGCGCCGAGGTTGGTGGCGCCGTGGCGACGGGCGAGGTAGCCATCGATTCCGTCGCTGGCACACAGCACAAACCACAGCGCGAACGCACCCCACGAACCGCCCGGCTTGTCGGGGATCAGCACCAACATCAGTGGCGCAATCAGCACCCGCGCAACCGTGACCAGATTGGCCCAGGTCTTGACGGCGGATGGATCGACAGGCATCAGACCGAGTCTGCCACGAGATCTGGACCCATCGCATCGATGATTCGAACGTCGTGGAAGGCGCCGACGCTCAAATGATCGGGCACCTCGATCACGCCGTCGATTTCGGGGGCTTCACGTGTACTGCGAGCTTCGCCGGGTGAATCCACCAGCACTCGCACCGTGTCACCAATCAGGTCGTCGCGGCGCCGAGCGGTGATGTCGTCTTGCATCTCGCGCAGCTCGCCCAGGCGTTCGTGCATCAATGTCGAGTCGACAGCGCCATCGAGGTTCATTGCGTACGTGCCCTCCTCCGGGCTGTACGCGAAGAAGCCGCACCAATCGAGCTGCGCTTCCTCGACGAACGACAACAGCTGGTCGTGGTCCTCCTCGGTCTCACCCGGGTAGCCGACGATGAAGTTGCTGCGGAAGGCCGCGTGCGGCTCGCGCTCACGAATGTCGGCGATGCGCTGCAGAAAGCGCTGACCGTCGCCCCACCGGCGCATGCGGCGCAGCAGCGGCTTACTGACGTGCTGCAGCGACAGGTCGAAGTACGGCACACCGGTCTGGCAGATGGCGTCGATGAGATCGTCGCTGAGATCGCTGGGGTACAGGTACAGCAGACGAGTCCAGGCAGCGTTCGCGCTCACCGCACGCACCAACGGGACGATGGAGCCAGCGCCCAGTTCGTCGGGCCGATCCTTCCCGTAGCTGGCCAGGTCTTGCGCGACGAGCACGATCTCCTGCGCTTCCAGCTGCTCGACCTCGGCGAGAATCGACGAGATGTCGCGACTGCGCTGCGGCCCGCGGAACGACGGAATCGCGCAGAAGCCGCAGCTTCGGTCGCAACCCTCGGCGATCTTCACGTACGCCCATGGGCTGGACGACTTGGGCCGCGGCAGGTTGAGCAGATCGAGCATCGGGATCGGTGTCGACGAGACGGCGATGCTCTTCTTGCCCGAGGCCTTCTTCATGATGTTCACCGGCACGCCGAAGCCAGCGACTTGGTCGACTTCGGGCAGTGCGTCGGCCAGCTCGCTGCCGTAGCGCTCGGCCATGCACCCGGTGACCACCAAGCGGCCGCCCGCCTTGCGCCGGTCTTCCAACGCCAAGATCGTGTCGATGCTCTCCTTGCGGGCCTCGTCGATGAACGCGCAGGTGTTGACCACCACCAGATCGGCCTTCGACGGATCGTCAGTCGCGGTCATCCCGTCGGCGAGCAGCGTGCCGATCAGCTTGTCGCTATCAACCTGGTTCTTGGGGCAGCCCAAAGTTTCGACATAAAAGCGTTGGGCCATAGGCGACAGGCTAGAGGTAGTTCAGCCGCAGACCATTCGACGGCCACCGCATGTGCAGCAGCCGACCCGTTCCGCTGCACGTGATGTACGCGTCGCGATACTCACCGCTGCCGTCGTTGTCGCCGAAACAGATGTTGGTGGTCAGCAGATCCCCAGTGGCGATGTGTCGCGTGCTGCCATCCACGGGCGAAACGACGGTGATGCCACCGTTGATCAGTGTGGCCACACAGACGTTGCCGTCACCGTCGACAGCCAACGAATCGAGCAGCTGGTAGCCCGCGAGGCCCGCCAGGCAGGTGGAGGTGTCGAACGGAATAGCCGGGGCCAGTACTCCCGGCGAGGCAATCGTGCGCCGCAGGACGCGGCCGTTGTGCGTCTCGGCCCAGTAGACCGTGTTGCCGTCGGGCGACAGGCCGATGCCATTGGGCTCTTCCACCGGAAAGACCTGCTCGCTGATGAAGCTGCCGTCTGCTTTGGCGTAGTAGATACCGGTCAGGTCGCTGGTCCGCGGCCGATGGTCGCGGATGCCATGGTCGGTGAACCAGAACCCGCCGTGAGCGTCGAAGACGAGGTCATTGGGTGCGCGCAGCGGATGCCCGTCACACTCGGTGTACAGGTCGGTCACCTCACCCGTTGCCAGGTCGACGCGCTGGATGCGGCCGCCGATGTAGCGCTCCGGGTCGAACGCTCCCGGGAGCAGCAGCCCACCGAACTCGACCGGACTGAAACACCCACCGTTGTTGCACAGGTACAGCGCACCGTCGGGCCCGATGGCTGCGCCGTTGGGTGCGCCGACGATCTCGGCCACCGTCTCTTTCGTGCCGTCGGGATGCACGCGCGTGATGCGAGGACCGAACATCTCCACCAGGATCACACTGCCGTCCGGCATCGCGATTGGCCCTTCAGGGAAGCGCAGGCCGGACGTGATCTCGGTGAATTCGCTCATCGCGGCAGTGTGCCAGACGGCGGGCGGGTGGCTGCGAGCCGAGCGATGCGCCACGCGTGGTTATCGATTGCGCTGGGCTTCCTGCAGCAGCTCGAACTCCTCGACGGTCATCATCACCGAGCGCGCCTTGGAACCTTCGCTGGGGCCGACCACACCGCGCTGCTCGAGCAGATCCATGATCCGCCCGGCTCGTGCGAACCCGACCTTTAGCTTGCGCTGCAGCATGGACGTGCTGCCCAGCTGGCTGCGCACCACCAGCTCCATCGCCTGGCGCATCAGCACTTCGTCCTCATCGTCGTCGGCGCCATTGCCACCGAAGTCGCCGCCACCCATCTGGCCCTGGCTCTCGTCGCCCTCGACACCTGGTGTGTAGACGACATCGGGTGCCTGACGACGCCAGTGTGCGACCACCTTGCGGACTTCTTCCTCGCTGACGAAGCAACCCTGGATGCGCTGGCTGACGTTGCTGTTGCCAGGCAGCAGCAACATGTCGCCCTTACCGACCAGCTTCTCTGCGCCGGGCTGGTCGAGGATGACTCGGCTGTCGGTGAGGCTGTTGACGGCGTATGCCATACGGGCCGGAATGTTGGCCTTGATGACGCCGGTGATGACGTTGACCGATGGACGCTGTGTCGCAACGATGAGGTGGATACCGACCGCACGGGCCTTCTGAGCGATGCGGGTGATGCTCTCCTCTACATCGCGGGCAGCGACCATCATCAGGTCGTTGAGCTCGTCGACCACGACCACGATGTAGGGCATGCGCTCGTAGGAAGTGGGACTGTCCGGGTCGCGATGCAGATCGGCGGCCAGCTCGCCACGGTCGTACGCAGCGTTGTAACCGGTGATGTCGCGGAAGCCGACCTCGGAGAGCACGTCGTAGCGACGGTCCATTTCCTTGCATGCCCAGCTGAGCGCGTTGGCGGCCTTCTTCGGATTGGTGACCGGCTGGGTCAGCAGGTGCGGCAACCGGTTGTACTGG
>JANLPB010000335.1:0-7096 GCA_031366885.1 Ilumatobacteraceae bacterium | reverse complement strand
CGTCCAGTCGCAATCCGTGGCGACGAACCGCAGCCCCTCCGCGCGGCATGCTGTCCGCGAGGGCCACGTCATGCTTGCGAGGCTCTGGGCAGCTCTCGCCAAGGTCTGCAGGTTGCCCTGATAGCGCAGTCCCATCGGACGTCGAACGTCGAGGCCGTGGATGACGTTGTCGCACCACAGCACCTCGGGTGCGACCTTCGGCGGTTGGAAGCTTGACTCGGCCGCCCTGCGATAGCGCCGCAGCAACACGCTGGGGTCGGCCTTCGCCCGTTGTTGTGCGTACAACGTGCGGCCAGGTCAATGTCGTCGCGATGGCGCAGCCACGTCGGGACCCCGAGCAGGGTGTTCGACCAGCTGTATGTGAGGTGCGCGACGACCTCTCGCACACGCCAGCCCTCGCACAGCGTCGGAGCATCCCATCGTCCGGGGGGCAGCTCCTCCAGAAAGGGAAGAAGGTGGCGTCGCTCGACCAACAGGGCTTCTGGATACGAGTAGTCGCGGTGGGCCGCTTCAGGGCCGTCGACTCTTTCGTGAGACGTCAAGTCCCCTCCTCAGGTCGTGCGCACAACGCAAGGTTGTGGGTTCCTACTTCAGCTCGGCAGCGACGCATGCTTTCGTGGATCGGCGCGCATGAGTACGGCACGCAGTTCGGGCCCACCAGGATCGTCGAACTCGTCCACACATTCGAATCCACACCGTTGATAGAAGGCTGCGCGACTGGTCACGCATTCGAGTACGACGCATTCAACTTCTCGCGCGAGGAGATGCTCTACGAGTGCCGTCATCAGCGAGCGTCCGATGCCACTGCCCTGCAGCATCGGCTCAGTTGCCACGGTCGTGATGTGCGCATGTGGCGGGAGGTCATGCGTCAGATGCGAGTGACGGCAGGCCAGCTGGAATGCTCGCTCGATACGTTCGGCCTCGGTAACGCCGGTTTGTGTCGGCTGGTCGAACGCATCGCACAATCCGCATTGCCCCGGGAGCGTGGCCATGGCAACGCCCACCAGGTGCCCCGCTACTTCTGCTCCAAGCACGATGGGATTGGGTGAGGTCGGCCAGCTGGCATAGTCGGCAGCAAGACCTGCGAAGCGGGCGAGCGCTGACTCACCAAACATTCCGCGGGCAAATGGCTCTCCTGCAAACGCCGTTGAAACGAGACGTCTCGCCGCCGGATACTCGTCGACGGTCGCAGGTCGAATCGCGAGCGAGGTCGTCGGTGACACGCGCCAAGACTGCCCGAATGAGAGTTCGTTCGCAAGGGGTTGGTTGTGAGGGAATCGACGAGTTGGAGGCCCAGTCAGCCGTGGTGTGAGGAGCCGGGGATGTTGGCGAGGTGGGTCGCGTAGTTCGGGGAAGCCATCAGGGCTTGGCAGCGCTCGAAGCGGCCGACGGCGTATGCCCAGAAGTCGTCGGCGGGGTTTCCGTTTGCGTGTTGCAAGACGCCCCACAGGGTCCACAACAGATCGCACATTGCCTTGTACGCGACCATGCGGCCGACATCGCTCGCCGGCGGTTCGCCGCCGAAGTACGCGCACAGAAGCGTGGCGTCTTGCTCGGGCGTGAACAGACCTTCCACTGACAGGTCACCGAGGTCCCACATCGGGTCGTTGTTGCCGCCGTACTCGTAATCGATGACCACCATGCGCTCGCCGGTGTCGAGGAAGTTCTCGCAGAGAGGATCGCAGTGGCTGGGCACCAACGGACGGGGAGCAGCTTCGAGAGCGCGGCGAGTGGCGTCGGCGCTGGCCTCTGCCTCGTGGTAACCGGCGGGCAGACTGGCGCCCTTCTCGGCGAGCAGACGTTTGTAGTCATCGATCATCGAGAACAGCAAAAAGTCGGTGCTGAACGGCTCGGCTGCGGTATGGAGTTGGCGCAGCGCTTTGCCCGCACGAGCAACCGAGCCTAGGTCGCGGAACCGCTCCGGGTTCATCGTGACCGCACCGGCGACAAACCGAGTGACCATCAACCCATCGGCCGCATCGAAGAAAACGACCTGCGCGTTCACCCCGACGGCGGCAGCGGAACGGGCCGCCACCTCCTCCGCACTGCGGTCGATGTATTCACCGGTACCTGCGCCCGGCACGCGCACAACCAATCGTTCCAAACCCGTGTCGACCAAGTAGTTGAGATTGGTCAGTCCGCCGAGGCGCACCGCTGTCGTTGCGTCGATGCTAGCTAGTAGCGGGATCCGGGAGAGTGCTTCAGCGAGGTCGGTCATCGAAAGCAGTTCAGATTGCTTCGATGTTGACGCCTGGGTGGCCCGCGAGCAGCACCCGCATGTCATCAGGGTCGCTCGTGATCAACGTGGAAGGCGAGACTCGCAACGCCTCGGCAGCGACGAGAGCATCTAGGGTGTGGTTGCTCTTTGCTGCTCCGAGCAACGCTCCAGCGAGGCGAGCGGTGTTCTCATCTAGCGGGCGCTGTGGGCCGAACCTGGCGAGCACAAGGTTCACGGCAGCGTCACGGGGACCGTTGCCTCGAACTGTCTCGCTGATGACGATCATCGGGACCGCAACCTCGGTGCCGAGTAGATGCGCCTTGCCGAGGGCGGCACGCAGTCGGGCATGGCCGCGAGCCAATCCGATTACGGCTCCAGAGTCGAGGACAATCGTTGCATCATCTGGTCGTACCACTCCTCACCATCCCTCAGTTCCTCGTCGGTGAGAGGCCCGTACATGACGTCGAGTTGCGCAAGAAGCTCAACGATTGGATCGGCGCGTAGTTTCTGGCGCAGTGCCTCGACCACGAACGCAGAGACCTCGCCCGGACCGACGCGTTCCTTGAGCTCTGAGAGCGTCTCCTCGTCGACGGTTACGGTGATGCGAGTCATGGTCACTGAGGAGATCATATCGCGAGTAATACCGCCAGTCGGTTATGACTTGAGGCGGAGGTTGTCGGGGTCGTACAGGGGGCGGTTGTGGCGTTTTGCGAGGATGGGCTCGCCGTAGACCTCGATGATGAAGTCCTCGCGGTCGGAGAGCTCGATCGGCAGGTAGCCGTAGACGATCGCTTTGCCGACGGTGTGGCCGAAGTTGGCGCTGGTGGTGAAACCGACAACGCTGCCGTCACCGTCGGGCAGCATGATCGCCTCGCCACTGACCGGGTACGCCATCGCTTCCAGCGTAAACGTGCACAGCTGACGGGTGACGCCAGCGTCCTTCTGCGCGACCAACGCATCGCGGCCGAGGAACTCGCCCTTGTTCAGGTTCACCCTCCATGCCAGGCCCGCCTCCCACGGTGTGGTGTCGGGCGTGACATCGGTGCTCCAGTAGACGTAGCCCTTCTCCATGCGCATCGTGTCGATCGTGCGGTAGCCGACATCGACAATGCCGTGGGGCTGGCCGGCGTCGCGGAGCAGCTCGTACACATGGGCGGCGTACTCAGTGGGGATGTGCAGCTCCCAGCCCAACTCGCCGACGTAGCCGATGCGAATGGCCAGCACCGGTGCCGAGCCGATGGTGATCTCGCGGGCCTTGCCGTAACGGAAGGCGGCGTTACTGACGTCGTCCTCGCATACGGATTGGAGGACCTCGCGGCTCTTCGGCCCGACGATGTTGACGACTGCTCTCGCTGACGTGAGGTCGCGGATGATCACCGACCCGTCGTCCGGGGAGTTGCTTCGGATCCAGCCCATGTCGTGCGCACCGAACGCAGAACCGGTGACCACGTAGAAGCTGTCGGCCGCTGTTCGGGTCATCGTGAGATCGCACTCGATACCACCGCGGTCGTTGCACAGCTGCGTGTAGATCACAGTGCCGACCGGCTTGTCCATGTCCGCAACGCTGAGCCATTGCACCGCTTCGAGCGCCCCGAGCCCGGTGATCTCGAACTTGGCGAAGCTGGTCTGGTCGATGAGACCAACGCCTTCCCGCACTGCCAGGTGAGCGGCACGGACGTGCGGCCACCAGTTGGGCTCGGTGAACGACGGCTTGTCGACCGGCTCCACACCCTCTGGAGCGAACCAGTTGGGCCGTTCCCATCCGCCACGAGACCCGAACACCGCACCATGCGCAGTGAGGGTCTGCTGCAGCGGGCTGCGGCGGATGCCGCGGGCGGTGACCTTCTCGCTGCCGGGCGCCGCCAGCTTGTAGTGGTGCGCATACAGCTCGACCATGCGCGTGTCCATGAAGTGGCGCGTCGTGTGGTGGAACGAAAAGCGGCGCACGTCCAGAGGCCATAGGTCCAGGCTCGGTCGGCCCTCCAGCATCCACTCGGCCATCATCTTGCCGGCGCCCCCACCGGCCGCGATGCCGTAGAGGAAGCCGGTGGCGACGAAGTAGTTGTCCAGTTCTGGCACGCGGCCCATCACGAAGTCGGCGTCGGATGAGTAGGGGATTGGGCCGTTCAGAAGCGTCCGGATGCCGGCTGTCTCTAGGCATGGTGTCCGCTTGGTGCCCAGCTCGGCGAGCTGCGCGAACCGGTCGTAGTTGGGCTCGAACAGTTGGCGCTGGAACGGAGAGGGGATGCCGCCGTCGTCGCCGTGGCCGGTTCCGAACGCGATGGTGTCTGGCTCGTAACCGCCGATGAGTAGACCAGGGCCGTCGGGCTTGTAATAGACGAGGTGGTCGGGGTCGCGCATGGTCGGCATTTTGCCGAGCTCGACGGGTGTGTAGCCCTCGATCGGGCCGCTGATGAGGTACTGGTGCTCGACAGCGGTGGCGGGGATTCGCACGCCTGCCATCCGGCCAACTTCCATGCCCCACATGCCCGCGGCGTTGACCACCATCTCGCATTCGATGTCGCCACGATCTGTGTGGACCGTGGTGCACCGGCGGCCGTCGACGGTGACCGACGTGACCTTCGTCTGCTCCTTGATCTGGGCGCCGCGCATGCGAGCGCCGCGAGCGATTGCCTGCGTGACGGACGCGGGGTCGATGTAGCCGTCGGTCGGCAGGAATGCAGCAGCCAACACGTCCTGGGTGCTCATCAGCGGGAAAAGTTCATGCGCCCGGTCGGGCGACACGATCTCCATCGGCAGGCCGAAGCTCTTCGCCATCGTCGTCAATCGCTTCAGCTCCAGCACGCGCTCGGGCGAGCACGCCAGGCGCAGACTGCCGGTCTCGTGCCAGTCGACGGCCTGCCCGGTCTCGGCCTCCAAGCCGCGGTACATCTCGACCGACTGCTCGAGCATCCGCGTGGTGTTGCGCGACGAACGCAGCTGGCCGACAAGGCCCGCGGCGTGCCACGTAGCGCCGTCGGTCAGTTGGTGCTGCTCCAGAAGAACGACGTCTTGCTCGCCGTTCTTCGTGAGCCAGTAGGCGATGCTGCAGCCGAGAATTCCACCACCGATGATGACGATGCGGGCGCGTTGGGGGAGGGTCGTCTCTGTCACGTTTCAGGCCTTCACTCGTGAGTTGGTCGGGTCGTAGAGGGGTTGCAGGGCCACCTGCGCGGGCACGCGTTCGCCCGCCACTTCCAGTTCGTAGGAGCCGGCCAACACCCACTCGGCAGTCACGCCCGCGGCGCGTCGGACATACCCGTAACCGATCGAGCGACCGATCGTGTAGCCGTAGCCGCCGCTGGTGAGCCAGCCGACGCGCTCTCCGTCGCGGTAGATGGTTTCACGGCCGAGCAGAATCGTCGCCGGGTCGACGGTGAAGGCGGCGAGCATCTTGCCGACGCCGTTCGACCGTTGCTCCACGATGGCTTCGCGACCGCGGAACGGGATGTCGCTCTTTATTTTCACGGCCCACCCGAGGCCAGCCTCGATGGGTGTGTGGTCGGGACCGATGTCGCTGCCCCAGGCCCGGTAGCCTTTTTCCAGCCGCAGGGTTTCGATGGCGCGGTAGCCCGCATTGACCAGCCCCAGATCACGGCCCGCCTCGATCAACGCCTCGTAGACCGTCACGGCGACTTCGGTCGGCATGTGCAACTCCCAGCCGAGTTCGCCGACATACGTCACCCGCAGCGCCAGCACCGGGCAGCGCGCGACAGAAATCCGATGGGCCCGGGCAAAGGGGAAGCCCGGGTTCGAAAGGTCGCCCGGGCAAATGCGGGACAGGATGTTGCGCGCCTGTGGCCCCATCAAGGACAGGACGGCAAAGCCGGATGTCACATCGACCAACTGGCAATCACCGCAGAGGTTGCGCGAAATCCAGTGGAAATCGTGCGTGGCAAAACCGGTCCCGGTGGTGATGTAAAACTCATCCTCCGCGACGCGGGCAACGGTCACATCCGCCTCAATCCCGCCCCGAGCGTTCAGCAACTGGGTGTAGGTGAGGGTTCCGACAGCGCGGTCGATGTGGCCAGCGGCGATCCACGACAGGGATTTGGCGGCATCGGGGCCTTTGAGGGTGAATTTGGCGAAGGAACTCTGGTCGATCAGCACCGCCGCCTCCCGCGCGGCCTGATGTTCGCGTTTGACCGCCGTAAACCAGTTCGGGCGAAGATAAGTGTAGCGGTCCACGGGTTCCTCTTGCGTCGCAAACCAGTTGGGGCGCTCCCAGCCGAGTTTCTCGCCGAAAACTGCGCGGGCGGCCTTGAGATGGGCGTAAAGCGGGGAACGGCGGGTGGGGCGGGCGGAGTGCATCTCTTCGGACGGGAAGGCGATGGTGTAGTGCTTGCCGTAAGCCTCCAAAGTGCGGGCGCGGACCCAGTCTGTGGAACGGTGGACCTGACCGAAGCGGCGGATGTCGACCGGCCATAGGTCGTAGGGGGCTTCACCCTTGGCGGCCCAGTCGGCGAGGGCCATGCCAGCACCGCCAGCGGAGGCGATGCCGAAGGCGTTAAAGCCAGCGCCCACATAGAAATTCTTCAGTTCGGGGGCTTCGCCGAGGATGAAATTGCCGTCAGGGGTGAAGGATTCGGGGCCGTTTAACAGTTGCTTGACGCCAGCGGTTTCGAGGGCGGGAACCCTTGCAATCGCGTTGTCCATGAACTGCGAATAGTGGTCGTAATCCGAGGTCAGCAGGTCGAAATGGAAGCTTTCGGGGATGCCATTCAAGGCCCAGGGCTTGGGGTTGGGTTCATAGCCACCCCAGACGAGGCCGCCGACGTCTTCCTTCCAATAGGTCAGACGGTCGGGGTCGCGCAGGGTGGGCAGACCCGGGGTAACACCCGGAATTTTCTCGGTAATCATGTATTGGTGTTCGACGGA
>JANLPB010000308.1:0-17370 GCA_031366885.1 Ilumatobacteraceae bacterium | reverse complement strand
CAGTGCGCTCGTCTTCGATGACGTTCGGACGAAGTACGACACCTAAGTCGAGATCCGTGAACTCCCCTTGGTCGGAGATCGCTTTATAACCGGCCCTGAATGTCGCAGCTGACTCCGGTGTGTAATAGAGGTCCCAGCCTTCGTCGTCGAGGGTGGCGGGGACTGAATCGGTGGATCGGTACCGGGTCAGCATGGCCTTGAGGTAGCCCTCGATGGCGGGGCGATCGAGCTCGTTGAAGGTCCAGAAGTAGCCGTTCGGCCGGTCTTCCTGCGTGGGCAGGAAGACCCACAACTTGGGCATCAGTTCGTACACCAGACCAACGCTGTTGATGCCTGGCGCCGACGCGACCAGCGTCCACGGGCCATCGGGTGACAGGACGGGAGCTCCGACTGGCACCGTCACCGTTGGCGGCACCGTATCGGCGACGGTGGTCGGAGAAACTGTTGTCGCCACCGCCACGGTGGTCGAGGTCGTCAGCACCGTGGTGAGGGGCGCGGCCGTGACGACTGAGCTGGCGAGATCGGTGGGTGCAACGGGTGCGGCTGTGCCACCACCGTCACACGCTGTCATCGAGCCCGCAACGAGAAGGGCGGCGAGAAGGGATCCACGGTGCATATCAACGCTCCTGTTGCGAGTGATTGGGAGTCAGTAATTCGCGGCGCAAGGCGACCAACTTCGGTGCTGGCTCGGCCGCAGCCCATGCGTCGGCGGCGATGGCACGCTCGTAGCTCTCCCACTCGCCGCGCACCCCCGACAGGTCGCCGCGGCGGGCGTGAGCGCGCATCCGCAACGCGATCAGTTCCTCTTGGCCGCTCAACACCTTGAGTCCCTGACCTGTGGCCCAGAACACGCCGTCGACGTCGCCGAGCAGCAGGTAGTGATGTGCCAGCTGGATCGCGGCACCGGTCGCAAGCAGAATGAGCGAGGAGGTGATTCCCTCCGCATCGGTCCAGAGGTAGCTGGTGCCGGCGAACGGCAGGCCGGTCATCAGTTCCACCCCCGGTCGCAGGGTGGCGATTGCATCCGGCGACGGCAACCCACGGGCGTGCTGCACGCGCAGTGCAAGCAACTCAGCGTCGGTCACGACGCCCTCGTGCAGCGGCAGGTTTTCGGTCAGCGTCCGCGTGATCCACTCCTCACCGTCGGCTGGCGCAACTGCTCGTGCCATGGCTCGGCGGGCGTCGCTGACCACGTTCGCAAATGTGGCGTCGCGCACGTCCAGGTCCCAAAGGGCCGTCCGAGCGGCCGACCGCGTTGGACGCTCGCGATGTTGGCTCAGCCAGACGATCAGTTCGATCGCCTTCGAACGCTCGCACGCCGCCGGCACCCCTGACGAGGAAGCGACATCGACCGGGCCGAGCACGCGCACCATCAACGACCACTCCGGCAGCACGAAGGGGGCGACATCCACCGGGATGGTTTCGAACGTCGCGGCCTCGGCGACGCTTGCGGCGGGCACGACCTCGACCTCGTGACCGTCGTCGAGCAGGGACGTCAACGCTGCGATGTCGTCGAGGCTGACTCCGACGGGCTGCACCTGCACACCGAGCGGCTCCAGCGTGTGTTGGTCGTTCATGAATCTCAAGGACCACGACGACGTGGCCGACGAGGTACACGGCACGTCCGTACCGATCACGACGCCGATACCCCTACCGCCGACTGCCCCGGGGAGCATTGCGCTACTGAGGGCCACATCGGCCTCGTCGGCGAGCGCTACGACTACGGCCGGCTCCCATGCCTCGCCCCCTGCACCTGCCACCCGCAGTGCGAATGTGCTGCCCGCCCCCGCCAACTGTGCGGTGCTTCCCACCGATGTGGTCGCCGCATCCAACGCGGCATCAAGCGAGTCAACCGATTCGCTGCCCGACGAACCAAGTGCGACATCACCCAGTCCAACCGTGAAGATGCGGGTCGCCTCGAGGAAGGGCGAAACCGCCAGCGACGCAGCAACGCTTCGCAGTATTGCTGCGGAGTGCGGCGACTCGACGCTCAACAGCTCGACAGCCTCAAGGTCGACGAAAAGTTCGCCACCCTCGGCGACGCCGCCGATGTGCACCATCGCCGGACATGGCTGCGCACACAGCCGCGCAGAGCCCGCAAGCGTTGCCAGTGACGTCTCGCCCGACAGCCGCCACGTGTTGGCGTGAAGGTCGAGCTTCCACTCCGCCAAGGCGGGCGTCGCCGACCCGCGGATGAACAGACACACGTCGCCCGTGTCGTACGTCACCGCCGCCTGCACACCAGCCGACTGGGCAGCGAGCGCCGGAGCGGCCGACCGCAGGGCAAGGTCCAATCGTGCGATGCGTTCCTGCGCGTTGAGCGAACGCAACAGCACTTCCGTGCGCGCCTGCGCGGCCGTCGGGGGCGTCAGCCGTGTGCCGACGGCCGCGGACCGGAGCTGCCGCCGTCGCCGAGAATCCAGCAGGCCCACCGCCCCGGCGGACATCATCAACGCTGCGCCGAGACCCGCCGCATACGGCGTTCTGTGGCCGGAGGTCTCGCCAGACGATTCGACCCCCGACGAGGCGACCCGCCCCGCGGCTGGCTTGGAAGGTTCCGGCGCCACGTCCACATCGGCGGCCTGCACGGGCACGACGCCTACTGCAGGATCGCCACGGAGATCGATAATGGGGAGGTGCCTCGACACGTCGGGTGACACCACATCGTGACTTGGGGCCACAACAACTGGCACCGCAACGGCCGGCACGACGACAGCTGGCACGGCAACGGCTGGCACGTCGAGATGTGCGTCCTCGACGGGGCGTTCGTCGACGACTGGCGCGCTGGCGACACTGGTGAAGATCACGAGTTCGCCGGGAACGATCAGCGCTGGGTCGCGATGACCCAGGAGCGGGTGGTTCAGCGAGATCAACGAGTCGGTGTACTCCTTGACCTCTTGTGCGGTTGCGTCGCGGGCGAGCTGGACGGTGAGGTGATCGTCGGCAATCGCCCAGTACGAATCGCCGCCGACGACTTCGTGCGCCGCCCCGAGCGGCGTGCGCACCACCTGCTCCTGGGGAAGCGCGACCTCCATCCCCATTGGGAACACACCTCCCTGCCACACCATCCCATCGGGGCCGACCCGGCCAACGTTCAGTTCGATGATTCGCTCGCGAAGGTCCGCGTTCCCCAGCATCGTCGCAAGGGAGAACGGGGTTTCGCGGCCAACGGCGACGTGTGTCGCGGTGGACTTCGCCAGCGTGACCGTCGAACCGTTCGGACTCACCGTTGCCCACGATGTGACCGCAGCGGCCGTCGGCGCAGGTGCTGGCGCCATCGCCGCGGTCGCCACGGGCACGACGCTGCCAAACGCTGCCGTGGCCGAGACGGAGGACATCACAATGAACCGCACCAGCGCTCGCACTGCACCGGACGGTCCTGGCGGCAGCGGTGCCAGGCGCACCGACGGCCCACCGAGGCGCCAGGCAATCACATGCCAAAGTTCGAACACCGCCGTGATAGCGAACCACAGCCAAAGCACGGCGAAGATTGCCGCTCCGATGCGTACGACCAGGTCGGCACCAATCTGGCGGTGCTGCCAGGCACCACGAAGGTCGGCCGAACTCGGGTAGGGGACACCGACCAGGCGGACCACGATCACGGGTACGCCGACGAGCAACACCATCAGGACTACGCATGCGAGAACTCGCATGATCATTCGAGACAACCGCGTCACTGTTCGCTCTCCATTTCGTTCGAACCTCCGGAAACGCTCATTCGGTGTACGTCACTCGGGCTGTTCCGGTCGCGCTCACCGTCACCGTCTCTTGCCCGCCGAGGATCAGGAACACCGTGCTCCTGCGTTCGGTGATTGTCACTGTCACGAAGTCGGCGCCCACGACGACGCTCACGTCCGTAGACGCGACGCCAGCTCGGCTGGCGTAGCTGAATGCGGCCTGCTCGGCGACCGCGTGGTCAAAACCAGCGGCTGGCGTGATGGTTGCGACAGCCGCCCGCGCTGCCGCCTCAGCTGTGTTCGAGGCGTGTCGACGAGCGGCCATCGCGCGACCACCGTCGACCACGAGGCCTGCTCCACCAAACACCATCACCACGAGCACGATCATCACGACCGAGATCGAGCCGACGTCGTTGCGTCGCGAGTTCATCGCTGATACCGATCGACTGGTTGGGTGTCGCTCATCGTCACGGTCCGCGACCCGGGAGCCCACACCCCAGCGAGGGACTGGTTGGCCACGGTGCACGACAACTGCACCGTCACCGCGCCGCCCTGCCAGGCACCCGATGGCGACGGGGACCACGACACCCTGACCATTGCGCCGCCTTGGCAACGATGACTGAGCGGTGACGCCGCCGCAACTTCGTTCGCGGCGAGTTGAGCAAGTTGCGAACTGGGTGCTTGGGACGCCGCGCGCGCCGCGGATTGCGCGGTGTTGGTGACCTCGACAGCGGCGGCCTGCAACCTGCCGAGAAAGCCGAGGAACAAAACCGCGATGAGACAGAAGATGAGCAGGTACATCATCTCGACCGGGGTCGCGATGCCTTCCTCGTCCCGGAGCAATTCGATCATCTCAAGACTCCTTCGGGGCAGTTTCGGTGGCGTGGGCCCGGAAGCCGAGCGCGTTTCCCAACACGCCCGGGGTGTTGCCCGACACGGTGACGACGACCATCGCTCCCTCGGTACAGACGACGTTCACACCGTCCGCCCACGACCCAGCACTGCGCTGCACGAGGGCATAGGCGGCCGCAACGCCTGAGCTGCATGTGCCGTCGAATGCAGCGGCCACCCGCGCGCCCTCGGCTGCGGCATCGTCGAGCACGTTGCGCGCATGCCAGTAGGTCGTCGCTTCAAACACCAACAACATCGTGAGCAACACGAACATCGCACCGAAGAGCATCTGGATCGAGACGTCGACCGCGCCACGATCGCGAGACAGCAGGTTGCGGTCCCAGTCGCTCGTGGCGTGGTGACGTCGGACATTCATGACTAGGGGGCGATCGGATCGGGAACGTTGTCCTTGGCCTGATTGAACTTCGCGGTGAAGAACGCCGTCGCCGCGATTGCGACAACGATTCCCACCGCCAGCCAAATCATCTTTGTCACGGCCTCGTCAACGCCGTCTTCCTCGTGGCGAGTGCCCCACGCCTCCGAGGCTCTGGTCCGAAACTCGTTGTAAGCCACTTGGACCCACACCGCCAATGGAAGTAGTTGTTCGTTCATCCGCCGTTCCTTTCGCTTGTTGTTGCTCTGTCGTTGTGTGATGCACCTCAGCAGGGGTGCCCTGTCGTCGCTTACCCGCCGAATGCAGCGCTGATCCGTTGCGCCAGTGGGTATGCCAAGAACACGATCGTGGTCACCACGAAGCCGATGGTGGGGCCGGCAAGATTCGCGTTGGCCTTGTCGGCTTCGCGTTCCAGTTCGTCGAGGGCTTTGGCCCGCATCGAGGTGGCCAGCGAGGCGACCGTGTCGCTGATCGAGACACCCTGCACGCCCTGCCGTTCGATTGAAGCGGCGAACTCGCTGAGTTCGCGTACGCCGAACTTGCGACCGAACTCGTCGAGGGCTTCCCAGACCGGCACCCCGCGTTGCGGCGCAGCGTGGAGCTCGTCGCGCAGCGCGTCGAATGCATCGCTCGAACCGACGGCCAACGCAAAGCGGATGGCCTCCTCGACACTCTGATCGGTGGTGAGGCCGACGGCAACGAGCTGGACAAAGTCGTTGGCTGCTTGACGAAGTTCGCGACGACGCCGATCGATCTTGGTGGCGAGATCGCTGACAGCAACCCAACCGGCGAGCGCGGACACAGCCACGATGAGCAGCGACCAAAGTGGCGAAGCTGGAAGCACACCGAGCGCAGCGAGTGCAGCGATCGCGCTGACCGTCGCGAAGAGCACGATGCCAATGGATGTCAGGATGCGTGTAACGACATCGGCGGGCGTCAGCCCCAACACCTCGAGTCCGACTCCGAAATGCTGCACCACCCATCGACCTGGTGCACCAGCTGCCAACGAGTCCGCCCACCCAACCCGTTGAGGCTGCGACACATGAACAGCCAAGCCGTCTCCATAGAGACGGTGGCGCGCCGCGACCAACGAACGAGGCGCCCGCTGCAACGAGCGAACAAGGCACCACACGCCCCCGGCGACCAACAACCCTGTGGCCGCGCCGACCTGCAACGGGTTCATCATGTTGCCCCCGCCGACCCGACGATGCGGTAGCGCTGCGGCAGTTCGTACCGGCACAGCGAGCGGAGCCACAAGACGCACCCCATCCACATCGCCAGCGGCACCAGGAGCACCACTTGACCGATTGCGGTGTCGTAGGGAGTGAGCAGTTGCCCGCCCACGAACCGCAGGTACGTCACGAGCAACGCTCCGATGATGACCAATCGCTTCATGCTCGACTGGTACACGGCTCGCGTTCGGTCGATGCGCTCGCGTGCCGTCACCTCATCGCGAGCTGCCGCGGCCAGTGCGCTGACCGTGCCGAACAACCGACCTGCACTGGTGGACCCGCCGATGACGAGCCGAATCGCAGCAACTGCCGCATCGGACGTTGGGTGCGCCAAGTCTTCCGCCAAGTCGGCCAGCGCATCCTCGGTTCGAAAACCTTGCCGCCGCCGATGAGCGAACGTACCCAGCGGTCCCGCTATTGCGTCGGGCGGCCGCACGGCCACCTGCTCCAACGCCTCCTCTGCCCCTATTGCAGAACCACGCAGGGTGTCTCGCAGATCTTCGAGCCACTTGGCAATCCCCTCGATGCGGCGGCGCTCGTCGTCGGCGCGTGTGTCGTGCAACAGGCGCCCCCAAAGGACGACGAGGAGCCCGGCCAACAACGCCAGCGCCGGCCAGCGGGTGGCCATCAGCACCAGGAAGCCGCCCGCAAGCCCTGCGGCGATTCGATTCCCACCGATGCCCGCAAGCAGCGACGCAGTCGAACCGGACGCAGTCGATTCACGGTGCGGAGCCACCACCCGCAGCCCTGCGAGCAGCGCGCCGCCCAGCAGCATGCACACGGCGAACGCAACGGCGGCGGGAGGCACAGCGGCGCTCACGGTCAGACCGACTGCCGCTGGTTGGTCGTGGAGATCGCGCCGATCCCGGCGCGTAGTGGACGGTGGGTGTCACCTGCGCTGCGCCACCAGTCGGTGGAAAAGGCTGGCGTCGATGCACAGAGACGATCGAGCATTGGTCGCTGGGGTTCGGAGCTGGGTCGCCCCCGACGATCGGCGGCGTCTGGCCGAGGGGAGAACAGGCGATGCACAATGAATCGGGCGCCATCTTCCTCCACCGACGGCGCCACGATCTCGGTGACGTACCGGCCCGACTGGTTGCCACCCGTGACGTGGACCACCAGATCCACGCTCCGATACACCTGCCAGCGAGCCATCTTTAAGTCGATGTCGTTGTGGTACGCAATCAGCTCCGCAAGTCGCTCGACACCGTCCTTGGCACTGCCACCGTGGACCGTGGCCATCGCACCCTGGCCAATCGACATCGCTTGAACCAATGCCCCGCCCTCAGCACCGCGCACTTCACCCACGACGATCCAGTCGGCACGAGTACGTACCGCCGGAACCATCATGTCGTGGCACGAGATGCCGACGCCGTCGCTGGTGCTGGGCACACGCGACTGATACGCGTGCACGTAGCGGTGGTGACCCATCTTTGCGATGTTCAGTTCGAAGTCGGTCTCGACGGTGATGATGACGTCGTGTTCATCAACCTCGGCAACCAACGACCTCAGAACCGTTGTCTTGCCTGAACCCATGCGACCGCACACCACCACGTTCATGTCGGCCGCGATTGCGGCTTGCAAGAGGGCGACGGCGCCTTGATCGAGCATGCCCCGGTCTGCGAGATCCGACAGCGACATGCCGAAGACAGCGGCGCGGCGAATGGTCACCAGCGGCCGCTGCACGACGTCGAAACCTTCGCCGTGGAACCGGACGCCGGGCTCCAATTCAAGATCGACGAACGGGCTCTCCCGGTTGAACGGCCGTCGGCGGGAGGTCGCAGTGTCGTAAATGATCCGCTCAAGGTCGCGGTCGCGACGCACCAACGGAGCAAGCAACTGCCGTGTCCCGTCGCTGCGTTCCACGCGCACTGGGTCCGCTCCAAAAACGAGCACGTCGGTGACCTGTGGATCGCGCAACACCGTCAGCAGTCGGGGAAGACCGAAGATCTCCGAGATGACGAGGTCGACGGCCGCGCTGTGTTCATCAGCCGAAAGTGGAGCCTGGCGGGCAACCACCCGTTGATGCTCCAGCTCGGGCATCACTACCCGCTCGAGCACGTCGCGCGTCATCTCTTCACGAAGGTCGCGTTCATTCGCGGTTTCGTCGCGACCGGGTATCGGTAGTCGGTCACCCCATTGCCGTCGCAGGTCCATGACCAGCACATCGAGCTCGTCGTCGGTCATTGCATCACCGCCTGCCGAAGTGTTGCGATCTGCGCGACCATCTGGTTGACGGCAGCAACCAGAGAGCTGCGGCGCAGCCGACGATCAGTGATTGCCGCGCCGCGGTTGACCAAGTCGACCGCATTTGGCTCCCATGGCAACCATCCGGCGCACCGCCCGCCCAGCTCGGCCAACAACACGGATTTCGCGAGCGCGATTCCGGTCGGTGACTCGACGAACACGATGTGCGCCGGGGCGTCCAGCAGTCCGGGATCGGCCGGAGACACACGTCCGCCGGCGTTGACCCACTCCGACGCGGCAACTGCAGCACTGACTTCCGGCGAGGCCACCAGCAGCACAACATCGGCCTGCGCGAGTACTGGCCATACGGGGCTCCCGGCGCGCAACGTGCCGACATCAACTACTACTGAGCCCGGCAGGTCGCGCAGAGATGGCGCCCACGGCATGCGCGGTTGATGACAGGCGAACGCACGGAACGGGTCTGCTGGCGCGGCGACGATTCTCAGTCGGCCGTTGACGTGAGCCGCTGCGAAGCACGACTCGACCACCGTCGTGCGCTGGGTGGGGAACGCGATTCGCTCCAACCCCCCGATTGCGTGTGCCGGCATGTCGACACGCCCGGCCAAGACGCCTCCAGCCGGGTCAGCCTCGATGAGCCACGCGCCGTCGTCGTGTGCCGCGGCAAGGCACGACGCGACAAGAAGTGCAGTGGTGGTAGCACCGACGCCCCGCCAAGACCCGACAGCGATGATCATCCGTCGACTCCGGTCGCAGCGGTCATCGTTTGCGGCTGACCGATCAGCAGTAGCTGATCAGTCGCCGCGAGTTGGGCGACCTGCACGGATTGCTCGGCCAACACCGCCAGAGTGACCGAGAGCACGCCGTCTCCGCCGGCTTGCACGTCGAGCACTCGCACCGCGATTGAGGCCGACGCTGCCGACGGCGTCGCAGACGCTTCGAGCGGCGCCGCGAGTACAACGTCTCCGCGAACGAGACCGACGGGAAAGCGGCCGGCCTTCAGTACCGCTCCCACACTCTCCTCACCGTCGGCGATGGCTGGCGCATCGCGCCACATACCCGTCTGCAGCAGTGCGCCAACGCCAAGGTCGATGGCTGCGATTCGCCCGACGAGTCCGCCGGACGACGCTGCGGGCACAAGACCCTGGACGACACCGTCGAACGCGACGTCGGCCACTGTGAGGTCGGCTGCCTGAATGACCTCGCCGGCTTTCACGCGTTGCGCAACCTGCACCACCTGCACACGGTCGGCCGCATTGGCGAGTGCCCAGGCAACCAAGACTCCAGCGAGCACCACCAACGCGGCGCCGAGCGCCAGCCATTGGGTGCGGACGCGGCTGCGAGCTTTGCCGGGCTTGGTCACGACAACCACCCGGCCGCGCACATTCCCAACGAGACCGCCCAGCCCAACCACAGGACCGGGCCGAGCGGTAGCCTCTGACGGCGCGCGAGCACTCCATACAACGCCGCGGTGAACGCGGCGACTGCGACGGCCACGGGTGCCGCCATCACCGACACCGCACCCACACTGGCGCCGACCACGGCGGCCATCTTCACGTCGCCCATGCCCACCCCGCGGGTGAGCCGCACGGCCAGCATCAACCCACCGGCCAGCACCATGCCCGCAACGGCCGACTCGAAGGTGGCCAACTGCGACGACACCAGCACGCCAAGAAGCGCCGCACAACACGCGACAGCGAGCAAGCGATTCGGCAGCTTGTGCTCGCGCAGATCGACCATCGCCGCCACGGCCAACACGGCACCCACGATGACGAGGCCCCAGCGAATGGGAGCCGGCGCGTGGACAGCGGTGCTCAGCGCACCGGCGGTGACACACGCGGCGATGACGGCGCGGCGAACCACCGGGTGCGCCTCAGCCCAGGCAACTTCCACGCGATCGGTCGTCGACAACGGCTCTATTCGTAACGACGCCATCATTCTCACGCTCTGTCCCCCATGTCCGCCAGACAGTGACTTGACTGAACGATCGGGCAGATATGACGCCAAAGCGTCGGAAAGTTGCTCCACACCACTACTGAGCACGGTGAGCTACGCCGAACGGCAAACATTCTGCGCAGGAGATGGCAACGTGGCGAATCCCGATGGTGGGCGACAGAATGAGGCCGTGCGCAGACTCGTTCGGCTGCTGGCAATTCTCAGCTTGATCATCGTCGGCCCCGACCTGGGGGCCACGGCGGCGCACGCCGAACTTCCGGAGATGGACCACTGTCTGGCCGACGCCGAACTGATTGTCGGCAGCACCGGCGGCAGCGTCTCGTGTGTGCAGTGGACACTGATGTGGCAGGGCACCTACAAGGGCTTGGTCACCGGCACCTACGACCAGGGAACGTTCAGGGCGGTCGTCGCGTTTCAGCAGGCGCACCCGCCGCTGACGGTCAACGGCAACGGTGGCGTCCAGACATTGACCGCGATGGGCATCTACTCCGGTGTCGACAAAGCGCCCCCGCCCGTGTGCCTTGCCGATGCACCGGTGAACCCGGGCGACCGCGGCCCATCGGCCGAATGCGTGCAGCGGGTGCTGCAGGCCAAGTTCCTTTTCGGCGGTACCGTCGACGGCAACTACGGCAAGGACACGGCTGACGCGGTCAAGAACTTCCAGCTCAAAACGCCACCCCTCAAGGCAGACGGCGTGGCCGATACGCAGACCCTTGCTGCACTCGGAATTTGGAGCGGCTTCACCACCGCCCAGGGCAGCGACAACTTCAATGGCGGCGCATGGTGGCCGGCCGGCATCCAAGCCGAACCCAACTTCCGGCTCGCAGGCGGCATCCCGGTCTTTGGCAACCACCGCTTCTGCACACGCGAGAACGCGGACATCATTGCTCGCGAGTTTGCGAAGGACGGCGCCGACATTGCGACCCAGCAGTACTTCATCTACATCGCCTCACGCGAGGGCGGCTGCGACTACACCGCGGTCAACCAGAACGCGGCCACCCAGGACGACAGCCATTGCACCTTCCAGCTCAACGCGCTGGCAGGCCTGTTCGAACCCAACGGCTCGTTGGGCCGGCGTGGTTGGAACGTGGACAACGTGAAAGAGAGCCTGGCCAACTGCGCCGACGCCGCCAGCGACCTGTGGGTGTTCTGCGCTCGCGGCCCATGGACGCCGCCGTACAGCTGCGCTCCGCCGTGGGCCGGCGACCTCGGCGCCGAAGGCGACCTGTAGCCACGCTGCGCGTCTGACGGTCGCCTCCGGATTGCGGTGGGACGCTGCGAGTTCGACCGATAGTCTGTCGCACGGAGAGGTGCCCGAGTCAGGTCGAAGGGGCCGCACTGCTAATGCGGTGACCCCCTCAAAGGGGTCCGTGGGTTCAAATCCCACCCTCTCCGCCACACGATGTCGTTCGACATTGCGGCGTCAGCCCGAACCGTCACGGTTCGGGCTGCTGTCGTTTTCGGTACCATTCGGCCGTGGGCTCCACGGTTCGCACATTGTTGTTCTCCGATATCGAGGGCTCTACCGCGTTGCTCGAGCGCTCGGGAGCGCACTGGCCCGAACTGTTGCACATCCACCGCCAGATCATTCGCGACGCCGTTGCAGCGTGGGGCGGCACCGAGCACGGCACCGAGGGCGATTCGTTCTTCATCACCTTCGACTCCCCATCGGCCGCCGTAGCAGCCGCCTTGCAGGCACAGAGCGGGCTGGAGACCGCAGAGTGGCCCGGCGGGTTCACACTGCGAGTACGCATGGGCTTGCACCTCGGCGAGGTCTCCGACATGGATGGTGACCTAGTTGGGCTCACGATTCATCACGCCGCTCGCATCGCCAGCACCGCACACGGCGGGCAGATCGTGACCAGCGAGGCAGTACGCGACCACGCACGAGAGTTACCGCCCGACACAACGTTCGATCCGCTCGGCTCACACCGCCTCCGCGACGTCGGGACCATGGTTCTCTACCAACTCGGCCACCCACTGTTGCAGCGTTCGTTTCCTGAACTGCGCGGGGTGCTGGGCAGCCGCACCAACCTTCCTCGTCCGGTCACCAATCTCGTTGGGGGCGAAGGCCTCCTTGCCGATCTCGACTCACTCATCGGCCGCTCACGGATCATCACTCTCACCGGTACTGGCGGGGTCGGCAAGACGCGCACCGCGCTGGAGTGTGCATGGCAGCACATCGACAGCTTCCCCGACGGCGTGTATTTCGTGGACCTCGCCCCAATCTCAGACAGCGGCGCTGTGCCCGCGGCGGTCGCAGCCACGATGCCGATGGTCTCGGCGAGTGCGCTCTCGGTCCTCGACTCGGTCGTCGATTGGGTGGGCACCCGCGAGATGCTGATCGTTCTCGACAACTGCGAGCACGTGGTCGCTGAGGTCACCGCGGTTGTCACAGAGCTGAGGAGTCGGTGCGAACACGTGGTCATTCTTGCAACCAGCCGCGAAGCCCTCGGAGCGCGTGGGGAATCCGTCGTTCGGGTCCCGTCGCTCGACGCTGGTGGTGATGCCGCGCGGCTGTTCTGCGACCGCGCGGCCGACGCCGATGCATCGTTCGACCCGACCGGCCACGAGGCGACGATCGAACAGATATGCCAACGCCTCGACGGCATTCCGCTGGCCATCGAACTTGCCGCCGCACGCACCCGCTCGCTCTCGCCCAACGAGCTGCTGGAGCGACTGCAGGATCGCTTTCGACTGCTACGCGGCAGCGGCCGCGGAACGTTGGAACGGCACCAAACGCTGCGCGCCACTGTGTCGTGGTCGTACCAGTTATTGACTGATCACGAGCGCTGGTTGTTCGACCGGCTCTCCGTGTTCTCCGGCGGGTTCGATCTTGAGTCGGCCGAGCATGTCTGCGGCTTCGATCCCATCGATGGGCTCGACGTGCTCGACCTTGTCGGCCAACTGCTCGACAAATCGATGGTGGTCGCCGAGCACCTCCAGGCCGGCACTCGTTACCGATTGCTGGAGACGTTGCGTCAATTCGCGGAGGAGCAATTGGAGCTGCGCGGCGAAACTTCGCTGCTGCGCGATCGGCACCTTCGTCGATACGTCGAGGTGGCTGTGCAGTTGGAGCGGATATGCATGTCCGCTCGCGAGGCCCAAGGATCACGGGCAACCGATACGGATTGGGACAACCTTCGCGCCGCGCATCTCTGGGCACTTGCAACGGCAGATCTTGACTCGGCCGAAATCATCGTTCGGTCCACCTGCCACGACTCGATGCAAAAGATGCGCAAGGAGCACAAGGCCTGGGCCCAGCGGACAGTCGAGTTAGGCATTGAGATGGGCGAACTCGACCCTGAGGTGATCGGCATCCATGCCGAATGGCTGAGCATCGACGGCTACGAGCAGGAGAGCTTCGAATGGGGAAAGCGCGGCATCGAAGCCGCGCCAGCTCCTGATCACCCGTCCACCGCCCGGTGCTGGGGAATGTTGACGGGGGCCAGCTCGATCACAATGGCCTTTACGCCGGACGTC
Organism: Ilumatobacteraceae bacterium; assembly: GCA_031366885.1. GTDB lineage: Bacteria > Actinomycetota > Acidimicrobiia > Acidimicrobiales > Ilumatobacteraceae > UBA668. The sequence continues at coordinate 3,532 of JANLPB010000308.1, read as the reverse complement.
GTCGCGGCCTTCCACAGCCAACGGCGCGCTGTCGAGAACGTCGAAAGCTTGGACGAAAACTGGACGCCGCTGATGTACCTGATCGACGGGGCGATGAATGCGGAACCGGAAGCCACCCCGGAACTGATGCGGCGTATGAACGAGATCGCTGAGAGGGTTCGTGCGCCGTCGCTGATTGCGTTCTGCCGGCTCATGGACGGGCACGAACTCGTCTGGCCACCGCCTGAAGTCACCGCCTTCGTGAAGGCGAGAGCCCACTACGAACGCGCGCTCGACGTCGCTCGCGACGCTGCCGACATCATGTTCGAGACGCAATCGTTGCGCGCCATCGCCCTCGCGGCCGTTGGCTCCAACGCACCCGATGCGCTCGAGACCTGCCGAGAAGCGATCGAGATGCTCTACGAGATTCGGTACTGGCAAAAGCTGTGGCAGGCACTCGAGTCCACCACCTTGGGTTTGGCGCAGGCCGGCCTCACCGCCGAGGCCGCAATCGTGCTAGGTCACCTCGATGCCCACGTCATCGCCGTCGGCCTCGAGGAACCGCTTCTCTACCGCGACCGAGCGCGAGCCCTGATTGATGCTGCTGGCGGCTACGCCGAGCAGCGCGAACATGGTGCACGCCTCACACGTGATGAAGTGGTCAGCGCCGCAATCGCCGCCTGCGCCCGCTAAAACCACGCCACCACCCTCCGTCACACAGTTGACACACTGTTGCGTTTTGATGACGAACGGTGTAGACAGATCGTCATGTTGAGGGCCAAAGGGCGCTCCGCGACCCGATTGAAGGGGTGACGAAGTGTTCGACGACGACAACGACCAGTACGGATTTTGGAGCGACGAACCCACTCGTGCGCTCGACCGGCTCGCCGCTCGCCGCAAGCCGGCGGGGCCAGCGCCAATCGCTCCCACCCGCCGCCCGCGCCCGGTCGACCCGCAGGTCGGCCGCCGCCAACACGGCGACACACAACAAATCCCGGTCATCTCCACGGAGCCCGTGACCAGCACACGTGGGGGCGCGCGCCCCGCACGCCCCCACATCGATCCGCTGCTGCGCCGCATGGGTGGCATGGCCGTCGCCGTCGCCCTCTGCGTGCCCGTCGCCATGTCGCTTCGCGGGGGCGACGCCAGCAGTTCCCTCCAGGCCGGTAGTGCAGCCCAGTCCTCACAATCCGTCCAGTCCGACAACGGCACCGATGGCGCGGCTGCGACCGTTGGTGCAGCGGCCGCTGAAACCGCCGCCTCTCAGTCCGTCCCCGCAGCATCGGTCGCCCCCGAAACCAACGCGCCCAACGCTGCCCTGCCCGCTGCCAGCGACGCCGCCGAGACGAGTGCGGTAGCCGAAACCGCCAGCGCCCCGGCCACGCCGGCCACCGGGGCCAGCGTCGCACGGGTCGTCAGCGCGGTGCCGGCCGCCTCACCTGTAATTGAAGCAGTCGCCGAGACGGTGGCCACCAGCGTTGCGCCGCAGTGCGCGAAGGAATACGACGTGGTCGCCGGCGACTACTGGATCCTCATCGCCAAAAAGGTCAGCGTCTCGCTCAAGGAAGTGCTGGCTGCCAATGGCGCCACCACCGACTCGCCCATCTACCCGGGGCGCACAGTCTGCTTGCCCGCCACCGCTTCCACGCCCACCACCGCCGCCGCCGCCGCCGCCGCCGCGCCCACCACGGTCAAGGCCAGCACCACCACTGCTGCGGCCACCACCACAACCGCGAAGGCCACCACCACAACCGTTGCTGTCGCCGTCAAGACAACGTCCACCAGTACGCCCGCTGCGGCCGCACCGGCGGCCAGCTACTCGCGGACGGCGGTAGAGGCCATCATTCGCCAGGTGTGGCCAGACAACCTCGAGGACGAAGCGGTCCGCATCGCTACTCGAGAGAGCAACCTGATTCCCACGGTTCGCAACTACTGCTGTTTCGGCCTCTTCCAGGTGTACTTCAACGTGCACAAGACCTGGCTGGCACAGTCTGGCGTCACCTCTCCCGAGCAGCTGTACGACCCGCTGACCAACGCGTACATCGCCTACGCGATGTACCTCAAGGCCGGCGGTTGGGGTCCCTGGGGAATGTAGTCGGCGGCTATCGCTCGTCGACACGGTCGCTCCCGGTTGGCAGGTGTAGTAAAACTGCTTGCGGTGGCCCACGGGCCCACTCGACTGGGAGGACTTCACGATGTCTAGCAAGCGTGCCGGAGCGAATGCTTCACTCATCGAGGCGCTGGAACGTGTATCGCTCTTCGCCGGTCTGCCGAAGAAGACGATGCTGCAGATTGCCAACATGTGCCACCTGCACACGTTCGACCCCGGCGACGAAATCGTCACCCAAGGCGACCGTTCTGGGCGCTTCTACATGATCGACAGCGGTAACGCCGAGGTGCGCGTGAACGGTCACGTGGTCAACACACTGACGGCTGGCCAACACTTCGGTGAGTACGCGGTCATCGACCGTGAGCCACGCAGTGCCTCTGTCGTTGCCACCACCGACGTGCACGCGTTCTCACTGGCGTCCATTACGCTGCGACCCTTGCTGAAGGAGCAGCCCGAAATCACCTATCGCCTGCTGCTGAACGCATGCGAGCGGTTGCGGGCAGCACAAAATACGTTCAGCTGAGCCAACACAATCCGGTCGGCACTCGCCGAAACCGGTAGCCGAAGCGAAGGTCGCCCCTCTAGACTTGCGACCCGTAAGCGCTCGTAGCTCAATGGATAGAGCATCTGACTACGGATCAGAAGGTTAGGGGTTCGAGTCCCTTCGAGCGCGCTGTGTGACGTCGCGAGACATCGGCAAGGATCCGAACCCTCATCAGGGTTCGGGTTTCTTGTTTTTGCGGGGTCCGTAGGGGCGTCACGAACGGCCACGAGAGTCGTCCTCTGAGCAATGACTTGCTGTAAGCCACATCCCCGTCGTGGTCGGGCTCTGCCGACGGTGCTGATCCTGGTGGCTCTCGCCGGGTCGATGGCGGGGCACGTCGGGGGTGCCACCGCGAGCGTTCCGAGTTCGGCTCAAGCAGTTCAAGTTGCGGCGGCCGTCGAACTCACGCAGGCTGCATCCGCGTTCGAGCCGGCCGTGCGCTTGAAGCCACCAGTCCCTACGGTTCCGGTTGGCTGCCTGCAGTACGCAACCACGCCAGATACAGCCGGCGTCTTTGTGATCAATCCGAACCAGTATCAGCGGGTTGCAGCCACACCTGAAACCGGCCCGAAGGGTGCGATCATTGTGATTGGCGACTCCCTCACATGGCAGACCACAGCCGAGACGGCCGCACAGTTGCGCACGTCGGGGTGGGGGCCGGTGTGCGTGTCGGGCACCATCTCGGCCACCGTCCAATTCGGCAACGCCGAGATCCCCGACGGGCTGGACACGATTGCCCGCATTCGCTCCTCGGCGGCGGTCTGGCGCGACGGGGAACCGAAGGTTGTGATCGCACTGGGTACCAACGACTCAGGGTTCTCGACGAACTCGTTGACGGCCGCAACGTCGTACGTCAGCAACATGCTCGATGCCATCGGCCCGACAGCGAAACCCGTCTC
>JANLPB010000305.1:0-4057 GCA_031366885.1 Ilumatobacteraceae bacterium | reverse complement strand
GTCGGCAATGCACGCCGGTCTGATCACAGCAACCGATGAGTATCTCGACGAAGGCACCTACACGCTCAGCGAAATTCCGCCGCAGGACTGTCAGAACAACGGCGGCAACTACAAGTGCGTGTTCAAGAACGCCACGTGTGGCAACGGGAAGCCATGCGAGTACGGACCCGTCACTGTCGAGAGTGCGTTGGCCGTGTCCAGCGACTCGTTCTTCTACCGATTGGGCGAGCTGTTCTATTACGCGAGCAAGCGGCAACCAGCGGGCGACCCGAACCTTCTGAAGGTGAACCTGCAACGCTTTGGGTTCGGCAGCAAGACCGGTGTGCAGCTGCCATACGAATGGGGCGGTCGGGTGCCCGACGATGCCGGGAAGAAGGCGCTGGTGGACGCGGGTGTGTTGGCGCCAGGTGAGGAGCCACGGCTGCTGGTCGGTGACGAGGTTCAAGTCGCGATTGGTCAAGGGCTGATGGCTGCGACTCCCTTGCAAATTGCCGTTGCGTACTCGACGCTCGCTACCGGAGGTTTCCGGCAACAACCCACGGTCGTCAAAGCCATTTACGCACCCCTGACGCCCGACATTTCACCGGGGGTCGCCGATCTGGCCAGCGGCACCATCGTCAAGTCGTACGACAAGCCAACCATCGTGGATCAGTTGGAGGACAACGGGTCACTCGACGCAATCAGTCGAGGACTGCACCGAGTGATTCGGGGTCCAGGTACCACCTACAAGGGGTACGACCACGCACCAACTGGTTTCTCGCTGTTCAAGGGCTTTGATGTCGACGTATCGGGAAAGACCGGCACGGCTCAGGGCGCTGCCAACTTGCCGTGGAATGACTCGTCGGTGTTCGGCGCATACGGCACCACGGCCGACGTGCCCTACACGGTGGTTGCGTACTTGGAGAAGAGCGGTTACGGAGCCAAGGCCGCAGGCCCTGTCACGAAGTGCATGTTCCAGGCACTCACCGACCCGGCTGTGATGGCGCCGGTGCTGGTGAGCGACACGCTCGATCTCAGCTCGACGCTGCCCGCGCCATCGAACCCACTGGTCAACGCTGCCTGCCTCACCCGTGTTTCAGACGGCCAAAAGGGATAGCTCCCATGGCGATGACCTTTCTGCAACGTAAGCCTGACTCCGGTCTTGGCAACATCCGCTCCAGCCCCAGCGCGCCCTCGCGCAACATCGACTGGGTGCTGCTGCTGGCTCAAAGTGCGCTGTCGGTCATCGGGCTGTTTGTGATCTATTCGGCGTCGCACAGCAAGTTCAGCGATCCATTCCTGTTCGTCACTCGCCAAGAGGTATTTCTCATCGGAGCCTTCATCACCATGGTGATTGTGATGAGCTTGGATTACGACTGGTGGAAGGACCGCTCGCGTTTCCTGTACGGCGTCACCATCATGCTGCTGGTGCTGGTCATCCTGATCGGCGCAGTCAGCGGCGGCGCCGCACTCAGCTTCGACCTCGGCCCGCTGAAGTTGCAGCCGGCCGAGTTCGCCAAATTCACGGTCCTGCTCACTGTTGCTGCCTACCTTGGCGACGACCGCAGCGAGGAACTTCCGTATCACCGGTTCATCATCGGGCTGATGCTCGTCGGCGCCCCCGCCGCCCTCATCATCATCCAGCCCGACCTCGGCTCGGCATCGGTGCTGATCACCATGGCGATGGGCATCATGCTGGTCGCCGGCGCCAAGGCCCGTTACATGTTCATGATCACTGCGGTGTCGCTGGCGACAGTGGGCGCGGCGGTTGTCACCCGCATGGTGAACCAGTATCAACTCCTCCGGTTTCGTGCATTTCTTCACCAGGACTCGCGCGACAAGGACCTGCAGGACGTCATCTACCAGGGGCGCAATGCAATTCGGGCGCTGGCGACGGGCGGCATCGACGGCAAGGGCTGGCTGCAGGGTCCCATCACCAATGCGAAGAACGACATCCCGGTGCAATGGGCCGACTTCCCGTTCTCCGCCGTTGGCGAACAGTTCGGCCTCATCGGCTGTGCCGTCGTCATCGGCCTGTACGCGTTGGTTCTGCTCCGGATCTGGCGTATTGCTCACCTGTCACGCGACCTGCTGGGCACGTACCTGTGCGTGGGTGTGTTCACGATGCTGTTGTGGCAGGTTTTTCAGAACATTGCGATGACGGTGGGCATCATGCCGATCACCGGGCTGCCGCTGCCCTTCATCTCGTACGGCGGGTCCGGCATCGTGACCTTCTTTGCGCTGATGGGTCTGGTGCAGAACGTGCACATGCGTCGCTACCGGTAATCAGGCCCTTGTCCGCCCAGGCTCTGCCGCCATCACTGCCGCCTGCGGGCCGCGGCGGTAGGCTGTCTGCAACATGAATACCCTCTGGGCGCGGATCAAACCGCTCCTGGCTCGGGTCACAACGTCAGCGCGTGACATCGGGTGCGAGATCGGCGTGACAACCCACCGGCGGGCGCTGGCGAGGGTTGGTCGGTTTCTCGCAGTGCCCGAGTCGCACGAACTCGACGTGGCCAACCAGGGGTTGCAGGTCCACCACGAACTCAAGAACAACTGCGACGCACCGGTCGTAGCGCGCGCTGGCGCGAATCCGTACACAACACACGATCCAACGCGACGACGAGCACGTGGGCTTTGCCCGCTGACGCCGCGTCGCGACGCGCGCCTCGACGGGGCGCGCAGAAGAAGGGACTGCACCAATGGAGAACAACGAACTCGAACTGGCGAACAACGCCGAGAACGACGAGCTGGCTGCCCAGCAACCGTCGCACGTCGAGACCGCGTTCGTCGGTGACCCCACCGACGACGGCCTTGACGGCACGGAGTTGCTCGACGATCCGACAGTTGCCGCTGCGGCCCGCAAGCGTCGTCGTGGCTCGCGCGGAGGTCGTAATCGCAAGAAACCGCGCCCGGCGGGCGCCGATGACGATCTCGATCTCGACGACGATCTCGACGACGATGTCGACGAGGACAGTGATGGCGATGACGGCGGCGACGGGGCCATGGTCGAGGCTTCGGTGACCGATGCCGACGTCGCCAATGCCGACGTGCCCGTCAAGAAGGCAGCGCCCCGTCGTCGCCCGGCTGTCGCAATCGACTCCGATGTCGAGCTTCCGGATCGATTGAGCGAGAACCGTCCGTCGCCGGAAGCTGCTGAGAAGGCGTTGGTTCGTCGCCCCCAGATTGGTGACACACGCCCGTCGACGGTTGCGCCGGCGATTGCGCCGCCTGGTCCCGCTGGCGGGCAGACGGCGGCAAAGCCCGCGCAACGAGCCCGGGCTCCCAAAGCTGTGGGCGGCGCGCAGAAATCAAATGGCAGTAGCAACAGCGGCGACACGAAGTCCCTTGACGCCGACGGTGGCGAGCTGAACGAGAGCGAAGCTGCGAAGAAAAAGCGTCGTCGTGGCGGTAAGGGCCGCGGCGCTGGCGGCGGTAGTGGCAACGGGAACGGTGGCGGGCGGAACGAGCCGATGCCCGAACTCGACGCCGATGTTCTGGAACGCCGACGTGGGCGTGAGCGCAACGGTCGTCCGGTAGGCCGCTATCTGATGTGCGTTCAGGTGCGCCCGACGCTGACCCAGGTCGCCGTGTTGGAGGGTCGCACGTTGATCGAGCATTACGTCAGTCGGCCGGCCGACGACGTCAGCCAGATCCACGGCAACATCTACGTCGGCAAGGTGCAGAACGTGCTGCCCGGCATGGAAGCGGCATTCGTTGACATCAGTACGCCCAAGAATGCGGTCCTCTATCGCGGTGACGTGCAGTACGACCAGGAAGACATCGTCCAAAAGCAGGACCAACCGCGCATCGAGCAGATGCTGCGTTCGAAGCAGCTGATCGTGTGCCAGGTGACCAAGAATCCGATCGGCGCCAAGGGCGCCCGTCTGACCCAGGAGGTTTCACTGCCGGGTCGCTTCGTGGTGCTGATCCCCAACTCGAAGACGTATGGCATTTCCAAGCGCCTCCCCGACGATGTGCGTAAGCGCCTGCGCAACATCCTCGACCGTGTGAAGCCAGCGGAACACGGTCTCATCGTGCGCACCGCAGCGGAGCACGCCACCGAGCACGAACTGCG
>JANLPB010000286.1:0-3778 GCA_031366885.1 Ilumatobacteraceae bacterium | reverse complement strand
GCGCTCCGGCGCGGTGACCGACCCCATGAACGCCTTGTCGCTGTAGCGCAGGTGCGCGTAGACCATGTCGAGATGGCGCTTGTTGACGGGCACATCGGTCGGCTCGCACACTGTGCCGCCCGAGTGATGGAGCCACGGCGTTGCATAGGCCAGCTTGACGAAGTTCTGGAAGTCGTTGAGGGTGCCATAGCGTCGGCCGTGCTCGATATCGCGAACGAATGGCGACCCGTAGGTGGGCGCCAGCACGACGTTGTTGCCACCGATCTGGACGGATCGAGACGGGTTGCGAGCGTGTTGCGTGAACTCCCGTGGAGCGGTGGCGCAGAGTGCCCGAACGTGGCCCGGATCGAACCGAACTCGCACTCCATCGACTGTGGCGCCGGCGTCTCGGAACAGCTGGAGCGACTCGTCGTCGTCGTGAAACTCGATGCCCACCTCGGCAAGCAGTTGGTCAGCCTTGCGCTCCACCAGAGCAAGGCCTTCCTCACCGAGCAGCTCGTACGGCGGGATCTGTCGACGGATGAACGCGGGACCCTGGCGGTGAGCGTCGGCTGCACGCAGCGCTGCCCGCCCGGCACGACCGCCACTACGTGTACGGGCTGGGTTCGCTTCGACCTCGGTCATCAGCCTGCCTCCTGAGGTGACCCGTCAGGGTCATTTCGGGTACGACCGTACCATGAATGACCCGGCCGTCCGATCAGCGGGCGATGGCCTGCAACCGCGCCAGCTCGTCGGGTGGAATGTGGCACCGAATCGTGTGACCAACCACCACCTCGACGGTGGGTGGCTCGGTGGTCTCGCACAACCCGGCGATTGCGCGGTGGCACCATGGGTGAAAGACACAGCCGCTGGGCGGGTTGGCCGGGCTGGGAATCTCGACGTCGATGCGGATGCGGGCGCGTGCCTCGACGTCGACGCTGGGCACGGCCGAGATCAGAGCCTCGGTGTACGGATGGTTCGGCCCCACGAACATGTCTGCCGTCGTCGCGACCTCCATGATGCGCCCGAGGTACATGACAGCGATGCGGTCGGCGAGGTATCGCACCACGCCCAGGTCGTGGCTGATGAACACGTAGCTGGTGCGCTGCTCGCTCTGCAGCTCCGCAAGTAAGTTGAGAATTGCAGCCTGAACCGACACGTCGAGCGCAGAGGTGGGTTCGTCGCACACCACGATGCGCGGGTCGCCGGCAAAAGCGCGAGCGATCGCGACACGTTGCTTGAGACCGCCGGAAAGCTGCCGCGGCTTCATGTCGAGGTGGCGTGGAGAAAGGCGCAGGTGGTTGGCCAGGGCAGCGACCCGCTCGTTGGCGGCAGCCTTGTCCTTGCCGGTCAGCTTCTTCACAGAACGCAGCAGAATGTTGCGGACAGTCCATGACGCGTTCAGTGCAGAATCCGGGTTCTGGAAGATGATCTGCATTGCCCGCTTGTCGTCAGCGGTGCGCTTGCCAACCTTGGACGCGAGCTCGTGTTGATCCAGCGTCAGGCTGCTGCCGACATCGGGAGCGTGTACACCGAGGAGCGCCTTGGCGAGGGTGCTCTTCCCCGACCCGGACTCGCCGACCAGCCCGAGCGTCTCGCCATCGGTCAGAGAGAGATCGACGCCAACGAGGGCGGGCACGTCGTGCCCCGCTTGACGAAATGTCTTGGAGACACCCGTGATCTGCAGGACGGTCTCAGTGCCCGCATCGCGCAGAGCAGTCGGCACCGGTGCGTCGATCTGGGACACCTCGTCGACATGATGGCAACGAGTGAAATGGCCGACGGACACCTCGACGATGGGAGCGACCTCGGTGCGACAGAGTTCGTCGGCCAAGGGACAGCGATCGACGTACACGCAGGTCGGCAGATCGGCACCGAGAACGGGCAGCGTGCCTGGGATGGTGGCGAGCGCGCTGTGGCTCTTGTGCATCCCGTGGCGGGGGAGCGAGCGCAGCAGGCCCACCGTGTACGGGTGTTTGGGACTATCGAAGACTTCCTGTGCGTCGCCTTCTTCCACCATTTTGCCGGCGTACATCACGCCGACTCGGTCGCACATCGAGCGGATGACGCCGAGGTTGTGCGCGATCAGGAGGATGGCAGCGCCGGTTTCGTTCCGTAGCGTGCGCACGAGGTCCAGCACCTCGGCTTCCACCGTCGCGTCGAGGCCTGTGGTCGGCTCGTCGAGCACCAGCAACTTCGGGTCACACGCCAACGCCATTGCGATCACCACGCGTTGGAGCATGCCGCCGGAGAGCTGATGCGGAAAGCGTCCCATCACGCGAGCAGGGTCGGCAATTTGTACCTTGCGGAGCGCGTCGAGAGCGCTCTTCTCGGCAGCAGCGCCCGACTGACCGAGGATGGTGAACGATTCGATCAGCTGCTTGCCGATCTTGATGGTGGGGTTCAACGAACTGCCCGGATCCTGGTACACCATCGATGCTTTGTGCATCCTGAACTCGCGCAATTGGGAGCGATTCATGGAAGTGATGTCGTCACCATCGACCAAGATCTGACCGCCGGTGATGATGCCGTTGCGGGGCATGTAGCGAAGGGCTGCATAGGCCGTGGTGCTCTTGCCGCATCCGGATTCGCCGACCAGGCCGTATGCCTCACCGGGCTTGATCTGGAACGAAACACCCCGAAGTACCGGCCGCGGTACGCCGCGGACGTTGTACGCCAACTGCAGGTCCTTGATATCGAGGGCCAGCGTTTCGGTGGACGTCGTGCTACTCATCGTTCGTACACCGCCTGGATCGAGTCGGCTATCAAGTTGACGGCCACGACCAACGTGGCAATGGCGATGGCGGGGAAGGTGACCGGCCACCATTGGTCAGCGGGCAGCAAGTCGCGGCCCTCGGCGATGGCGAGGCCCCAGTCGGGAGACGGCCGTTGAAGGCCGACGCCAAGAAGGCTGAGTGTTGCGACCGTGAAGATGGAGTAGCCAATTCGAACGGTGAGTTCGACGATGATCGGGGCCGTGATGTTCGGCAGAATCTCGCGGGTCATGATGAAGATGCTCGATTCGCCGCGCAGCTTTGCCGACACGACGTAGTCGAGGTCGCGCTCGCCCATCACGGTGGCACGCACGGTGCGAGCCACGATTGGTGTGAAGAGCAGGGCGACCACGTAGATGATGATGACGTTGCGGGAACCGAAGCTGATGGCGTCGAGGACGTCACTGTCTTTGCTCAGCGTCAGGATGAAGAGACCGACCATCACCACCGGCAGCGCAAGGAACGCCTCCACGATTCGGCTGAGCACGTTGTCGACGACGCCTCGGTAGTAGCCCATCAACATCCCCAGAATGGTCCCGAAGATGATGGAGAGCACCGCAGCAACCGGGGCGACCATGAGCAGGTCGCGTGCGCCCATCATCACCCGCGAAAGAATGTCACGGCCGATCTTGTCGGTGCCGAACCAATGTGCGCGGCTGGGTGGGCACGGTGCTCGCCCGCAGCTGAGACCGTCGCGGTCCTTGAACGGGTCGTGCGGTGTGATCCGCTCGCCGAGGATGGCGCAGGTCGTCCAGAAGCCGGCAATGAACACGCCGATGATGAAGCCGGGCCGTCGCCTCAGGAGTCGCCAGCGCTCACGCCTGGCGGTCTTGCGCTCGGCCATCGAGGCCTCGAGCACGTTGGGCGTACCCGGCGTACCCGGCGTGGTCGGAGTCGCGGTGTCGGTCATGACGACCCCAATTCGAGACGGGCGCGGGGGTTGAGCCACGCAATGAACAAGTCCGCGAAGAGCGTCGCGATCATGTAGATCAATGCAGAGATGATGACGGCCACCTGCAGCACTG
>JANLPB010000267.1:0-9556 GCA_031366885.1 Ilumatobacteraceae bacterium | reverse complement strand
GGGGCCTTCAAGGGTGACGGACTCGCCACCACCGAGGTAGGCGGCCTGACCCCGCTGCAGCGGGCCCGTGCGGCCGCTGGTGCACAGCAGCAGTTCTTTGCCTTGCGACGTATGTGCCAGACGGTCGGCGACCTCGAAATGCCACAGTTCGAACGGCGCATCCGGCGTGGGGTAACGCCACTCATTGGGTTTCGCTTCGACTGGACGCACGATCGGGTCAGCCAACTCTTCAAAGCGCAGAACCGAGATCAGTTCCTCGACATCGACGTGCTTTACCGTTAATCCGCCGCGGACCACGTTGTCGCTGGCACCCATCACCTCCACTCCCACACCGTGGAGGTAGGCGTGAAGGTTGCCGGGGCCGAGGAAGATGGCTTCGCCGGGCTGCAGCAGCACCCGGTTGAGCAACAGGGTGATCACCACGCTGGCGTCGCCGGGGTACTGGGCCGCCAACGCGTTCACCAGCCGGGCTTCGGGGCCTGGGTGTGCGATGCACGCCTCCAACGCGGACGCGGGGGACAGCCTGCCGCGGTACAACGCGGCGACCGTGGCCTCCAGCCCGACGCCGAGGAGTTGGTCGCGCAGGTCGAATGCGCCGATGTCGAACAGCAACTCCGCGGTCGCTGCCACGGGACGGAATCCGCACAATGTGTCGAACGCGGTCAAGGCGCACAACAGTTCGGGCTTGGCGTACGGGTCGCGATAGATGCGCGCGGCTGCGTCGATCGCAAGCCCTTCGGCCTCTTCGCGTGCGAAGCCGGCAGCTGCCGTGGAGCTGTCTGGATGTGTCTGCAACGACAACGGCTCGGCGGCGGCCAACAACTTCAGCAGGTACGGCAAGTCCCCGGACACTGTTGAGAGCGCGGCGCCGGTGTCGAGCGTCGACGGGGCGGACGGGTGTGTGCCCAGCCACCACTCCGCCCACGGCCGTCCATCGACAGGGCGGCCCAGGATCTGCGGAATGGCGGCACGGTCGCCCCATGCGTAGTGCTGGGCAACTCCGTGGACCGAACGCATCGTCGCGACGTTACCCGGCGTTCAGAACAGGCGCAGGTCGTCGGGCTTCATGCCGCGCAGCTCGTCGTAGTCCACCTCGACGACGGAGAAACCGCGGGCCGCGGCCAGCACCTTTGCCTGCGGCTTCACGCTTTGCGCGACGAAGACTCCGCGCACACTTCCCAACGATGAGTCGAGATGGAGCCTCTCGATGTACCGAGCCAACTGCTCGACACCGTCGATGTCGCCGCGCCGCTTGATTTCGACGGCCACCACCTGACCACTGGCGTCGCGACATACCAAGTCGATCGGCCCGATTGCTGTCGGGTATTCGCGGCGCACAAGGGTCAGCCCATCTTCGATGGCATGTGGCGAAGCAGCGAGCAGAACTTGCAGATGGGCCTCGACGCCGTCCTTCTGGAGACCAGGGTCGTCCCCGAACTCGTGTGCGGTTTCGGTGAAGACCTCCAACAGCGTGATGATCAGTTCCTCGCCCTTGGGGTTGGTCACCGTCCAACGCGCACCATCGTCGACCAATGTGTTGGGGGCGTTCATCCAGTTGAGGGGCTTGTACGCCCCGCCGTCTGCATGGATGGCGACGCATCCGTCGGCCTTCACCATGATGAGGCGAACAGCCTCCGGAAGGTGGGCATCGAGCCGACCTCGATAGTCGACAGTGCAACGGGCTACGACAAGACGCACGGGGTGCGACGCTACTTGGCGACGTGGTCGCGCATGCGCTTTTGGATGAGCTCGCGGCGCGCCTGCAGCTCGCGGTACGTGAGCGCCTCGGTGTCGTTGTCGACACCGAATCCGGCCTTGACGCCATCCATGTTGATGGCCACCGCCGTGTGGTCGATGCCCAACTCGTTGGCCAGCCGCTCGCCGTGACGCTCTGCGAACATCAGCGAGATCTTGCCGATCTCGCCGAGCAGGTCGAGGTCAGGTGCCAAGCGGGCCATGGCGCCGTCGAGGAACACCATGTTCTTGACGTAGAGCATCAGTTCCTTGGGCAACTTGGCGCCGTAGCCGAGGAGCGCCTTCACAACGCGCTGCACCTCGGCCACCAACTCCTCGCCGCTGAGCGTGGTGGGGTCGACTGTTGGTTGGTCCAGGCGCAGGTCCTTGATGACGGCATCGAGATCGGTGTCGGCCGGTAGTGCGCCAAGGTCGCGCATGGCGGCCATCTGACCCTTCACATCGTTGGTCGTGGCCCCCAGCATCATGCGCAAAAATGCCAGTCGGCGCTCGCCCGACAGCCGCCCGACGATGCCGAAGTCGAGCAATGCGGTGCGGCCGTCGGGCAGCACGAACAGGTTGCCGCCGTGCAGATCGCCGTGGAACACGCCGTAGACCATGGCGCCTTCCATCAACGCCACCATCGCCGTGCGGACCACCTCCTCCGTGTCGATGCCGGCGTTGTGCATGCCGGCGACATCGTCGAAGTTGAAGCCCTGCAGCTTCTGCATCACGAGCACGCGTCTGGTCACCAGCGACGGGTGAGGGCGCGGCACGACATAGCCGTGATTGCCGAGCTCGTGAAGCATCGCCGCGACGTCGATCATGTTGGCGGCTTCCATGCGGAAGTCCAGTTCCTCGACGATGGTTTCCGCGAACAGTTCCACCAGCGCCGGCGGGTTGGCCAGGGAGGCAATGGGGATGCGGCCGACCAAGAACGGCGCCAGCCACGCCATGACGCGCAGATCCTTGCGCACCAGCAGCGCCACGCTGGGTCGCTGCACCTTGACCACGACTTCTTCTCCGGTGAGCAGTGTGGCGGCGTGGACCTGGGCGATCGACGCAGCGGCCAGAGGCGCCCGGTCGAAGGAAGCGAACACGTCCTCCAGCCGGGCGCCGAGGTCGGTTTCCACGACGAGTCGCACCGTGTCGAAGGGTTCGGCGGGCACCTGGTCGCGACACTTCTTGAACTCGTTCACGAGTTCAGCAGGGAAGAGACCTTCACCACTGGAGATGATTTGACCCAGCTTGATGTACGTCGGTCCGAGCTGCTCGGCGGCACGGCGCAAGCGAAGCGAGATTTCGGCCCGGCTGGCCTCTGGCGTCGAGAATCTGACGCGCTTCTTATGCACCATCCACGGCAACACTGCGCCAGAAAGTATGCGAACCACGCGCACGACCCGGCGTCCGGGTGGCACCCTGCTGGGCTTGGTCAGCGCCGGTACCTCCGCCTGCGCTCGCGCCCGCAGATCGGCGGCAAGCGGTAGCCAACGAATTGCATCACGCTGCAGGGTCCACGGGCCTTCCTCCGTGAACGCTGCCCAGCTGCGGTCCTCAAGCACACTCATACCTGCATGCTCGCAGCGAATTCTGCAAGAGGCACGGTTCAACTGAATGTCAGCGTGTGACTAACATCCGGCGCGACACGTTGAGGGTTGGCTGAGGGTCTGGGGGACATCGTGGGCGACAAGTACTACGTCACGGATACATCACTGTCGGAGCGCTTCCCGATTTACACGCGGGCGAACGTGGGGGAGGTGTTCCCCGATCCGGTGACGCCGCTGAGCAGCTCGGTCGCTTTGTACGAGGCGGAGCTGGGTTGGCGCGACGCCTGGGTGCGAATGGGCGCCTTCGACGCCGACGAATTTCCAGAGGGCGAGTTCTGTCAGCTGGGTGTGCAGGGTGGCTACTGCTACCTGAACGCGTCGTTGATCAGGCTGTTCGGTGAACGGGCGCCGGGCCTGAGCTGGCAGATGATGGACGAGCAGTTCTTCGGGGCACAGCCGGGCATCCCTCCCTACGAAGAAGTAGCCGGCGACGTGCGGCCTGACCTCAGCGAGAAGATTGGCGCCACCTTCGGATGGGTGTTCGCACAGCAGAGCCTCAGCGACCTCACCGAACTCACCGACGATCGGCAACTGACCAAGTCGTTGCGCGACGAGCGCCCCGACGTCAACAGCCTCAGCCTCGAGACACTGTGGCATCGCTTCCTGGACATGGTGCCATTGCACCGCCGGATGTTTGCCCAGCACCTCTTCACCACGTACATGGCGACCGTGCCGCTGGGCGTGATCAGCGGCGTAGCGACCGCGGTGGGCAGGCCAGACCTGATCATGCCGATCATCGCTGGTATTGGCGAAGTCGATTCGGCCGAGCCGAGTTATGCGATGTGGGCGCTGTCGCGCCTACAGCTCGGCACGAGCGAGTTCGATACTGCGTTCGCCAGCTTTCTCTATGAGTACGGAAGTCGCGGACCCAACGAGTGGGAGACACGGTCGGCCAGCTGGGAGACCAGGCCGGCACTTGCTCTGGCCGCAATTGACCGGATGCGCGTCTCGCCCGAGAGTGCGAACCCGAGAGGGCATCAAGCAGCGCGTGCCGCCGAACGCGAGGTGGCGTCTGGCGAGCTCCTGGCAATGGTGGAGGGCGACCCCGCAACTCATGGCCAGCTCGCGGCTGCGATTGGCTGCTCGAAGGCGTGGCTGCCGGGCCGCGAACGAACCAAGACCAACAACATCCGCGTCATTCATGAGATGCGAATCGTCATGCGTGAGATCGGCCGCCGAATGGCGGAGGCAGGCGTGTTCGACGAGATCGAAGACTTCGGCTTCATCACCAAGGACGAGATGTCAGGGTTTCTGGCGGCGCCCCACGGCATGGCAGACGTCGTGCGAGAGCGGCGAGCCGAGTACATGCAACTCGAGCAGCTGGAGCCGCCGTTCCTCTTCGTTGGGCGCACTGACGGCCCCGACACCTGGCCTCGCCGCGACGCGGCCAGCGCCAACATGCTGGCGGCGGGTGATGTGCTGGCGGGAATGTCGGGGTGCCCCGGCCAGGCGGAGGGGATTGCACGCGTGGTTCTCGACTCGAACGATCCGTTCGCACTCGAACCTGGCGACATTCTGATCGCCCCCATCACCGACCCGTCGTGGACGCCACTCTTCGTTCCTGCTGCGGGTGTGGTCGTGGATGTCGGTGCTCCCCTGAGCCACGCAATCATCGTGAGTCGTGAACTCGGAATTCCGTGCGTGATCAGCGCCACTGGTGCAACCCGTCGAATCCCCAACGGAGCACGCGTGCGAGTTGACGGCAGTACCGGCGTGGTGACGGTGCTGGCGTTGCCCTAGCTTCTAGAAGCCGTCACCGTGGACGTGATCGCACAAACGTTCCTCGCCCGCGTTGATCTGCCCAGCGCCGACACCCTCAAGGGCGGCGAAGGGGCCGCACCTGTGCGCCGTGATCCACACGTGGATCATCGGCGAGGGCACGAACTTGACGAGTCCTGCCCCGCAGTTGCCGCCGCTGTCAACGATCCCGGCGACACGCGGCGCCACCGGATCCGTCGTGAAACAGAGGTTGTCGTGGATATGCCATTGCATCAGCGCGCCGCCGATGTTGGGGACGTCCGCGAGGGCGACCGTGTCGGGCAGCATGTACATCGCGCTCAGCAACTTCTTGGTGCCGTCAGGCTGCGGTTGGTAGACAAGGCTTTCGGGGTGATCCGGGTCGAGTATGACGTCGTCGTTGATCCAGTCCCAGTTGATGTAGTGCTCGAAGCCGGTCACTCCGTCGCCGATGCTGTGGAACCCGGCCGCTTCTGCGTCCTTGTAGTTGCACCACAGCGGAAGTCGCACCAAGGTGACGGCGATCAGGTTCTCCGCAGCTGCCTGTTGCTCGGGCGTCACGCCGGGAGTGCCAGACAGGTCGATGGGTTGTGTCGGGTCGTACGGTTTCGCGACCACTGCAGCAGCCGCCGAATGGTCATGTCCGCTGCACTTGTCGACGCGGTCGGCGTCGCTGACTGACGCCTGACCCGCACCCACCCCTTCCAAGGCGGCGAATGGCCCGCACTCATGAGGGGCTATCCACACGTGGACCATCGGGTTGGCCCCACCAGTATTGACGCCGTTGGCGCAGACGCCGTTTGCGTCGGTGATTCCCACTACCTTTGCGACCCCGTCAACGAGGGCCCAACACAGATTGCCGTGGTTGTGCCACGTCATCAGTGCACCTGCCCAATCGGTGAGCGAGGGGTCGTCGGTCGGGCGGGCGCTGGCGATGAACATTGCGCCGGTGAGTGTGCGCTTCGCCCCGTCGACGGCGTAGACCAGCGACTCGGGCTGTGTGGGGTCCAGCATCACGTCGTCTTCGATCAACGACGTTTTGATGTAATGCTCCACGCCGGTTCCGGCATCGCCGATGCTCTTGTAGCCGTCGGCCTCTGCGGCGGCGGTGGTGGCCCACTTTGGAAGATCCTTCAGGGTGTCCTTGATGAGCTGGGCGGCGCGAAGTTGCTGCTCGGTGCTGACGCCCGGAACGCCGGAGAGATCGATGCCGACCGCCGGGTCCCACGGGCGCGGCCAGCCAGCGGCTGCGACAGGATCAGTGGTGTGGACGTGCGCTGTGGCGTCGACAACGCTTCCATCGACGGTGGTGTCGGTGGTGTCGTGGTTATGAACCGTGGTCGCAGTGTCGGCGGCACCGGAGTCAGCGGGCGCTGAGACTGCCCCGTGGTCGTGGGCGGCCGCTGCGTCGCCGTGCGCGTGCAAGTGGGTGCCTCCTGTCCACATGGCAGGAATAGCGACGGCGGCGATGAGGAGTGACGGCATCGCGATGCGGGCAGGGTTCGACGGCCGCCACCCCACCAGAAGCGCACTCAGTGCAGAGCCGGCCGCCACGGCGCCGAGCATTGCGCAGACCGTGTCGGCGAACTGCGCCGCCTCACGAACCTCGAGGCCTTCCACCCATGGGATTCCCGTCAACCGAGTTGCTAACCAAGCGCCAACTACGACGGCGTTGATGACGGCGACTCCGATGGCCGCGGCGCGAATCGGGCGCAGCAGCGCCCAAAGGCCCACGCCCAGCTGAGCCACTGCGACGATGACGAACAGTCGCGCGAGTTGCGGGTGCTCGGCATGAATACCGGTGGCCGCGGCATGCACGGCGCCAGCACCGAGCGACGCAATGGCGGCTACAGCCAAACCCGGCAGTCGGCGCGTCAACGGGGGATTGAGATGTCCGCTCTCCATGGCCAAACTCTACGCCGTCTGAGCCTGAACAGCGTGTCGAGGGTCACGGAAAGCGCGGTGGTCGCTTCTCGCGCAGGGCGGCCACTCCCTCGCGGTACTCCGCCGTCGCCATTGCGGCTTGCAGCAGCCGTTGGGCGTCGTGTATTGCAGCGGCGGGAGAGTTGTGCAGCAGGTCGCGATAGAGCTGCGCCTTGGTGACGGCAACCGCCTTTGGTCCAACGCCGTGGGCCAACCGATGTGCGTAGTTTTGAGCCGCCGTCAGCGTGGCAGCCGCGTCCTCTTCGACGCCGTTCCACATGCCCCACTCGCGCGTTTCGGCCGGCGTGAAGACGCGCCCCGAGAGCAGCAGGTCCGCTGCCCGCGTCACGCCGATGAGGCGAGGAAGCTGCCAGCTCATTCCGTATTCAGCGGGCAGGCCCAGCTTCGCTGCGGCCGTCGTCAGCTTCGCGGTCGCGGCACCGAACCGGAGGTCGCAGAACAACGCCAGCGCGAGGCCCACGCCTGCCGTCGCTCCGTTGACCGCAGCAACGATGGGGAAGCGCATCGCGAATTGGAAGGCGAAGTCGGCGTCGAACTCGGGGGCGACGCCGTACCCGGGTCGGGCGAGATCATCCGGCAGGCCGGCGTCGTAGGCGCCTCGTTCGGCATGCCCCGCGAGAGCGGCGCTGTCGCCGCCAACACAGAAGGCCGGTGGGGTGCCGGTGACCACGACTGCGCGAACGTCGGGCATGCCGTCGAGGTGGGCGAGGACCCAGCGGTACTCGCTGTGCATACGACCCGTCCATGCGTTGTGCCGGTGAGGCCGGTGCAACCACACCGTGGCAACTAGGTCGGCGATCTCGAATCGAACGGCCGTCAGCTCCACGGGAGCAGACTACGCATCAACTCACCGAACGTTGCGGCCGTTCCTCAGTGCCTCCAGCACGGGCTGGGCGTACTCCTTGCGACACACGAGAAAGTCGGGCAGCCAGGGGTCGCGCTCGTTGAACACCATCGGCGATCCATCGACACGGCTGACATGCAGACCCGCCGCCAATGCGACGGCGGCGGGCGCCGCGCTGTCCCACTGGTACATGCCGCCCTCGTGCACGTAAATGTCGGCCTCACCGACCACCACCGCCATCGCTTTGGCGCCCGCCGAGCCGAGGCGCACTGCATCGCACCCAAGTGCATTTGCAACAACAACTGCCGCATACGGGTTGCGGTTGCGGCTGGTGATCAGCCGCGGCCGATCGCGTTCTGGCGACGGCAGCGTCGGCGGGGGATCGCTAGAGAACACCAGGTCGAGCGCCGGCAGGCTGACCGAGCCGGCGGCAAAATGGTCGCGCTCCCAGAGGGCGATGTGCACCGCCCAATCAGACCGGCCGTGCTCGCCGAACTCGTTCGTGCCATCGAGAGGGTCGATAATCCAGACGCGGTCGGCGGTGAAGCGGCGTGGGTCTTCCACCCCTTCCTCCGACAGCACAGCGTCGTCGGGGCGCGCTTCAGTGAGTGCCTTCAGAAGGAACCGATGGCTGGCGAGGTCGCCGGTGTCCATCACCTGCCACGGCGCCGCGCCGCGACCGAACAGCTCCGAACGCAACCCGACAAGCAACTGGCCGGCCTCCACCGCGAGGCGAGTCGCCAGTTCGTTGTCGGTCTCGGTCTGGATGCTCATGCCCTCAGCGGGCCAGCGGCTTGTACTTGATCCTGTGCGGCTGGTCGGCGCTGGAGCCCAGTTCCTTGTGGCGCCATGCTTCGTACTCACTGAAGTTGCCTTCGAACCAGCGGACTTGACTGTCACCTTCGAACGCCAGCACGTGGGTGGCAATGCGGTCGAGGAACCAACGATCGTGGCTGATCACGACGGCGCAGCCGGGGAAGTCGTCGAGGGCGAGCTCGAGTGCGCGCAAGGTGTCAACGTCGAGGTCGTTGGTGGGTTCGTCGAGCAGCAGCACGTTGCCACCATCCTTGAGCACCTTCGCGAGGTGAACGCGGTTGCGCTCACCACCCGACAAATCGCCGACGCGCTTCTGCTGATCGGCGCCCTTGAAGTTGAAACTGGCGCAGTACGCGCGACCGTGGATTTCGCGGTTGCCGACCTTCATGTGCTCGACGCCGCCGGTGATCTCTTCGTAGACCGACGCATCGGGGTCGAGCACGTCGCGACTTTGATCGACGTAGGCCATCTCGACCGTGTCGCCGACCACGATGCTGCCCGAGTCGGGCGCTTCCTGACGGGTCAGCATCTTGAAGAGCGTGGTCTTGCCGGCGCCGTTGGGCCCGATGATGCCGACGATGCCTGCCTTGGGCAGCGTGAACGAAAGGTCTTCCACGAGCAGTTTGTCGCCGAAGCCCTTGCCCAGATTCTTCACTTCGATCACGGTGTCACCCAAGCGCTTGCCCACCGGGATGGTGATCTCCAACTTGTCGGGACCGCGCTCGGCTGCCTCGGCCTCGTTCTGAAGCTTGTCGTACGCGGTGAGGCGGGCCTTGCCCTTTGCCAGGCGGGCCTTGGGCGACATCTTCACCCATTCCAGCTCGCGGGCGAGTGTGCGTTGGCGGGCTTCGTTGCCCTTCTCTTCTCGCAGAAT
>JANLPB010000261.1:0-12342 GCA_031366885.1 Ilumatobacteraceae bacterium | reverse complement strand
GTCAGAACTACCTGTGCGCCGGTCTCGAGCTGTTCTTCATGCACACCGGCCCGGCGTTCAGCGCGATGGCACAGCTGTTGCAGCGCAACCTGGCCCCCTCAGATGTGATGGCGACCGTGAACGCCGAAGATGCCCGTCGTGGGCCGTACGCACCGTGTCCGTGTAACAGTGGCGAGAAGTTCCGTTTCTGCCACGGCCCGAAGGCCCCGTCGTCAACGTTCGGCAGCCTGACGTAGGCCTCACAGGAACTTCTGGCGTTGCAGCCACCGCAACGCAAACCACCCGATGAGCGGCGGTGTGTAGAACGTGACCATGCGGCAGGTGAGCGCGGCGGCAAAGGCAGTTGCCGGGTCGACGCCGAGGGAGATGAAACCGGTGGTCAGCGCTGCCTCGGCCACGCCGATGCCACCGGGTACGGGCATCAAACCCGAGAACAGGCCGACGCCGATGCTGACCAGCACGACGTCGAACAGGTTGACCGACTGACCGAACGCCGCGAGCACGGTGTACAGCACGACTGCGCCGATCATCTCCGAGCCGCAGTTGCCGGCCAGCGCTCGCACCATTCGGCGCGGTGAGCGCAGCAGAGGGCCGAGGAAGTTGCGCAGCGACGTGAAGGCGTGCACTACCCAAGCGCGAAGCACGGGCACGGCGATGACAGCAACGATTGCCGCGACCAGAACGACACCGAGGACTACGAGGAGTGACCCGATGCCATCGGCGGAGAAGTCGGTGTCGAGGTTGAGATTGAACGAGCCGATGCCGAGCAGCAAGATGGAGCTCATCAGGATCATCTGAGCAATGAAGCCGGTGAAGCCGTCGATTGCTCCCAGCGCGACGGCCGTGGCCGGCTCGACACCGTTGCGTTGGAAGAACCGAATGTTGAGTGCAACGCGACCTGCGGTTGACGGCACGGCGACGTTGACGAAGTTCATTGCGAACTGCAAGACGACAAGGCGGCCGAACGGCACCTTCACCGGAGAGAGCGCGGAGAGCGAGTACGCATTGGAGGGGCGCGACAGCAGCGAAATCAGGAACGCGAGGATGACGATCGGGAAGCTGGCCTCGCGGATCGCCTCCCAGATCGTGTCGAGCCCAATCTCCAGCAACCCGGTGATGAGCGTGGAGCCAGCGATGAAGAGCAGCACCGCCATCAGTACGCGCCCGATGGAGAGCCGGCGAATGCGCTGTAGGTCGCGCTGCTCGGCGCCAGAGACCTCGATTGCCGCGGCCCGAACGTTGTCGAGATCGAGGTCGGCGTCTTTCAGGGCGCGTCGCAGATGGGTCGACATGGCAGCCTGTTGGAGATACGCGGAGGTGTCGGCCAAACCCTCGGAGCCGAGGGCAAGGTGCGCGGCTGCCAATGACGGTTCGGTTCCGAAGCGCAGTGCCGTGGTGGCGATCAGCTGGGCGCGATCGGCGTGGAAGGAGTGTGGAGATGACTCGATCTCGCCGGCGGAGAAATCTGCAAACCGCACCGTGTCGCCATCCAGGAAAATCCGCTCCGCATCGAGTGCACCGTGGGTGATGCGTGCGTCGTGCAGCGCGGAGAGGGTCTGCCACATACGGGTGCACACGGCAGCGTCGAGAGGTCCGTCGATCTCGGCCAGCGGGGCGCCTTGGCGATGAACTACCAGAAGTGCGTCGCCGATCGAGTCCTCGCCGGCAGCGATCACCGAGCTGACGCTCGCTCCGCGTCGCTCGGCCAAGAGGGTCAGGAACGCCTCGTGCTCAACTTGTTGCAGCCGGGTGAGGGCCAGCGTCTTGCCGCTCTCGCGATACCACAGGAAACGCCACAGTGTCACCAGGAGTTGGCCGTCCCATGCGTCTCGGCCGAACAGTTTGACATCGAGATCGTCCCGGTTTACGCCCGTGGCACGGACTCGAACCACACCGCTCTTGCGCACGACTTCCTTGACCGTTGCACGGATGCCGATACCCGTCAGGGCTGCCTCAACTTGGGCAGGCGAGGGCATTCCGCCGGGCGACCCGAAGACCAAATGAACTGCCGCGGCCATCCCGAGGCCAAGCGCTACCGCGCCGAGAGAGCCCGACGGAGTGGTCACCCCTAACCCGAGGGAACCGAGCGCGCCCAGCCACATGATCCAGCGACCAAGGTAGCGGTAGGGGCGGCTGAGGTGCGACGACGCAACGCTGCTGATGGCGATCCACAACGCGAGGCCCGCAGCGGGGTAGCTGGCGGGGCCGTCGTTGCGCACGAGGTCGCCGAGCAACTTCGGCCACTCGTCATTCACGGTCCGACCGACAATGAGTGCCACGCCCAGAACGACTGCGGCGCCGATCGCGATGTCGAGGGCGAGCCCCCACTGTCGGCGAACCAGTGCGACCAGCACAAGGAGCACCGCCCACGCGATCAGCAAATCGTGTGCGATCGCCCACACAGGGCGCAAGGCGGACGGTAGTGCGGCAATGAGGTTGTTGATTGCTTCCTCGAGCGCACCCAGCGGTTCGCCAACGCGGGTTGCAAACACCGCGAGCACGCACGTGGTGAGCACCAACATGGTGACGTCCGTGGGTCGCCGATCGCGCCGCGCGCCAGCCGGCACCGCAAAGAACTTGGCATGGAGCAGGCGCTCATTCGTTGCGCCATCGAGGTCATCTCCCGTCATGGCGGGAAGGGTAGTGTCGCCCTGACATGAGCGGAGCCATCCGGCACCGTCACTACGTGTGGGGGGTTCCAAGATGATCGCAAACCTAGGCCTGGGCGAGCTGCTGTGGTCGCTGCTGGTGATCTACCTGATGTTCATGTACCTCATCGTGGTATTCACGGTGTACGTCGACATCTTCCGCAGCGACGACCTGTCGGGTGGAAGGAAGGCAGTGTGGGTGCTCTGCCTGTTGCTCTTTCCCTTCGTCAGTCTCGTCGTGTATCTCGTCAGCCGCGGCGATGGCGTGGGAATGCGCAACCTTGCGCGTGAGAAGGGTGCGCACGGCATGTCCGGCGGGGGTTCAGTGCCGCCGCCGCCAACTCCGGCGACCGAGCTGAGCGTTGCCAAGCAACTGCTCGACGCAGGAACCATCAGCGCCGCCGAGTTCGAGCAGATCAAGGCCCGAGTGCTGTCTTGATCGGTTGAGTCGCGGAGTTCTCGGACAAGGGGTTCGCCCACCCCGCCATCCGCTCCCGTGCGGATGGCGAGGTGGGACGATTGGTTAGCCGACCTCGTAGAAGAGGACGGCGTGGGCAACTTCTGTTCCGCTGGCCGAGATGCGCAGCGTTGCCCAGTACTTACCGGCTGTCTGACCCTTGGCGCTCGTGCCGATGACCTTGATGGTCACAGTCGCGCCAGCGGGGATCGACGTGGTGCTGAACTTGCTGGCGTTCGGGCCGTCGATTGCTGCGGTCAACGCGGCGCCCGAGGTGTTGGTCACAGTGATGGTCGCCGAGCGGCTCTGGCCGGACCCCGACGGGACCCGCCCGAAGCTGACGCTCACCGGGTCGAGCAACACGGTGGCGTTGACGGCCGACAGCAGGTTCTCACGTCCAGCACCGACGATGTTCGGGTCGGTGACCACGGTGGTGCCATCGCGGTAGTCCTTCAGGACCCCCTCGTCGGCTGTGTTGACGATTGCGGAGCGCACCTGAGCGGCACTCCACGCGGGGTGTTGCTGACGCACGATGGCCGCAGAACCGGCGAGGTGCGGTGAAGCCATCGACGTGCCGGAGAAGAAGGCAAAGCACTCGTCGCCGCCGCAGTGGCTGCGAGGGATCGAGCTCAGCACGTTCACTCCCGGCGCCACGACATCGGGCTTTACCCGCCGGTCGATGTCGGTCGGACCCCGGCTGGAGAAGCCGGCCATGATGTCGACGCTGGTGGTGGATTGGTAGACCAAGGTGCTGCCAATCGTTGCGCTTTGCCCGTCATCGGCCATCAGAGCGCTGCGATCGGCCAGTGACGCCATGTAGGCGGGAATGGCCGGCTGCGCCGGGGTCCCGTCGCCGCCCATCGCGGTCGGATCGCCAGCAACGTTGTTGACGACAATGACGGCAGCGGCGCCCGCGTTCTCGGCGTTGAGGATCTTCGAGGAGAACGAGCAATCGCCGCGGCTGATCACTGCGATCTTGCCGGTGAGGCTTCCAGCCGTCAACGCGGAGCATGCGGTGTTGAGCCCGCCGGTGGCGGCCGCCCCGCCGCCGACGACGGCGAGGTTGGCCGTCGTGTCACTGAGGACGACTGCGAAGTCGCCGCTGGCGATGGCATACACCTGCGAGCCGACCGTCAACGTGGCAGCGACGAAATGCGGCACCGTGCTGGCGCCGGCGCTCAACGCCCGTGCCGCCATACCGGGGGAGCCGACCGTGTCGAACCTGGGGCCCTCGTTGCCAGCGGAGACGGCGACCACGACGTTGGCGCGATCGATGTTGTCGACAGCCACCGTGAGTAGGTCCTGTATTCCGTGTGACCCACCGCCGAGGCTCATGTTGATGACGTCCATGCCGTCGACGACCGCAGCGTCGAGAGCGTTGAGGATGTCTTCGCTCCGTGCGTTCGCGACGTCGTTGGGGAAGACGTTGTAGCTGCCCAGCAAAGCCCACGGGGCGACGCCCGAGATGCCGTACGGGATTGGTGCGCCGTCAACCGTTGCCGGGGTTTGGTAGTTGCATGCAATGGTGCCTGAGACGTGAGTGCCATGGTCGCCGATGGCCTCAGCGGTGTAATGCATCGAAGGCGTCTTGTTGTTGAACACCCTGGCAACGATCACCTTGTTGTTCGTGAAGGTCGTGTCGCCCAACTGAGGAACGGCGGGATAGCCGGCATCGTCGAAGCACGAGTGCGTGACGTCGATACCGGTGTCGACGACACCGACTTTTACGCCTTCGCCGGCGTGAGCGGAGCCACCGCCGGATGTCCACGCGGCCTCGGCGGAGATGATGGCCAGGTCGGGATCATCGATAGTCGGCGAGTACACCCCCTCGAACTCGACTCGGGCAGCGAGCGGCGAGGCACGCAACACGTCGAGGCTGGTGCCATTCAGCTCGAGGCTGACGGCGTTGAGCGACACGTCGAATTCGCCCGTGACTTTCGCCTTGGGGGCGTTGGCGCGCAGCCAGCGCTTGAACTCGTTTCGTCGTGCCGACAGCTCGGCGCGATACGAGCGGACGTTCTGACCGGCCCAATCGATCTTCTTGCCAGACGCCGGCTTGGTCTTGACCGAGGTGGTGAGCGGGTCACCGACCAATTGCACCAGCGCCCGTGATTTGTCGACGCCGCTCGCGCTGACCGAATCGCTACCGCCGCCCGGTGATGCCGAGGCAGAGGTGGCGGCCCCCGCTACACCCGCGCTGAGGAGCACTACTGAGGCGGCTGCTGTGAACCAACGTGTCGTCATGATCGAATCCTTTGTGGTCGAGGGCTGTCGTGGAGCGCTGATCGCCGGATGGGTTACATTCAAGAGTGCGGCGAACTGGCACAAACGTTCCAGAGGTTGTGAACGTTCTATCACGCGGAGGCGGTGGGGTCTACCGGACGTGGTCTGTTCAGACGGCGGTGAGGCAGTCGCGCTCGATGCCGGCGAGTTCTGTGAAGTAGCCGAACGACTCGTCGAGGGCAGCGAGGTCATAGGTCGCAAAGAATGCGCGCGCAACGCACTCAGCCAAGCCGGGGTCGCCAGATGCGTGTGCTCGGGCCTGCATTTCTTGGGCGCGCGCGAGGTAGTGGCCGACCGCTGCTTGGGTCGGCACCCGTTGCGGCGCGTCGGTGCCTGGGTCGCATGCCGTTGCGTAAAGATCGTTGGCATGTCGGCCGACCAACGCCCCGGTCTTGTCAGGACGAGCGTGTGCCCACGCGTTCAGCGCCGTTTCCATGATGGCGGCCTGACCGGGGCTGTCGGCGATGAAGTGAACGTCGACGCAGACGCGGTTGTCGAGGGTGTACGCGGTATATCGGTCGTTGCCCCAGCCGTCGGCCGCCGTCAACGCGCGGTGTGAAGAGAGCCCCGTCGAGAAGAGCAGGTAGGCCGCAAACGGCCCCATCTGGTTGCTGTATTGAACCTCTGCGCCAGCAGGCGCCGGAGGAGCAGCCACCGCTTCCAGCGGGTCTGGTCGCAAATACTTGCTGGCTGGCAGGCTGACCTGATCGAGGGCAGATGGTGCGTGTGTGGTCAACGCACTCGCCAGCAGCGACCCGCCCCGCTGGCTCAGTATCTCGATAAACATCGGGCCGATCTGTTGGCCGATGCCTCGAATCGCGCGATAGGCAATCGGCACCTCGGCCATCGCCTCGCTGAAAATGGCATTGCGCTCGTCGGAGGCCGCTGTGTAGCTCTCGAAGTCGTCGTCCGACAGCCCATCGACGTACAGATCGTGGGTCCAGACAGCGTGCCCAAGGCTGACTGCCAACAGGGCTTGATACGCCTGGGAGGTCGGCGCGGTGCGCAGTTGTCGGACGGTGTGAAACAACTGGTCGTCCAACACCTGCGTCAGCCGGACCGTGAGTTCTGCCCGCAGCAGCGGGCTCAAGTCTGCCGACTGGTCGGGAGCGTTGACCACAATTGAGCGCTCATCCGCGTACCACGTCGCCGGAATCGGCTCCGCGGACGAATAGGCCGTTCGTATGTCGATGATGGAGACATCGCCGGACCACAAGCCCAGCGCGCGGGCGACTCCTTCGTCGGTGGCGGCGGTTTGCAGGTCGTCCTGCGTCGGAGGCTGCGGCTGCCCGACGACGCGCTGCTTGTACGTCGCCGCATCAGCGATGAACTCGAACTTGACGGGCTCGATGAAGCGTTCGCCCGTCGTCTCTTCCACAAAGTCAACGAGCGGCTGCACGTTGGCGGGCCAGGTGACGCGCTCAGGATCGTCGGCGAAGGGCGCCCAGCGTTGGAGGCCCCACACTCCCGCGGTCACGGCGATGAGGCCAACGGCCAGACCGACGCCAATCGACGCCCGCCGGCGGGTTGTCTGACGTGCCATTCGGCGAAGTCAGTCGTCCTGGTGCTCGATGGCGTCGAGAAATGCCTCTACGTCGTCGTCTTCGCCGCCGACGAGCCAGATGACCAATTCTTCGTCGTTGCCTTCCTCATCCTCGTCGCGCCACGGCAACATCCCCTCGACGCTGTAACGATCGACCGTGATGTCCTCGTCGCTGTCGTCGCCCACCGGGGCAACAACGGCGAGTTCGACCTCCGCGTCCGGAGGCTGGTCCTTCAGCATGTCGATGAGTTCGCTTACTCGCATGGTGGTGCCTTTCGGATCGGTCGTTGCATCAGTTCATTGGTTGCTATTCGTCGCCGAGCCAGTGACTAGCACAGTCGAGCAGGAACAGACTGACATCGCGGCACTTGTCCAGCGTGTCGCAGAACACCTTGTCGTCGGCCAAGTAGACCTCGGCGAGATCGACCGGGATGCGAGCCAGTATGGAAAGGCTGCGCTCGGGGGCGTCGGTGACGCTGGCAAACGAATCGATGGCCGAAACCTCCAACGGAAGTGAGATGCCCCCGACCCCCGCCAGTTCGGTTGCCAGCACCAGCAGATCCGGAGGATGCGGCAGTGGTGGCAGCGTCCAGGTGAAGATCAGCGGGAAGGTGAAGCCACTTGGCGGGTCGCCATCCGGGTCGTCCAGTTTGACGATTTCGTCCTCGAAACCCAGCAGTGCCCGCGGGTCGACCTCCAGCGAGAGGTGCAGATCGATGGGACCGCTGCACGCCTCCTCTGGGTGGAGGTCGACTTCCCACAACTGGCGCAACGAATAGGTCTCCACGAAATGGCGCTCGTCGTGCACATGGAACCCATGATCAACCGCGTGACCCTTCAGGTCGGAGACGAAACCGGCGACATCGATGACGGCCACGACGATCCTTCCTAAGGGCTTGGTGACGAAAGTGACGGCGTACCAACTGACGGGTGCCGCCGAGAGGCTGCCAGCGACACTACCGTGCGGAGCCGATGAACCTTGATCGTTTGAGCCTGCTGCACGACGTGGCCGATGCCGTCGCGGCAGCCTTCGCCGATGTCCGCGACTTCGGTCCGTCCGGGCTACGCGACGGCCAGTACACGCTGGATGTGGTGGCGAACGAAGCGGCCCTCACTGTCTTGCGGCGCTCTGGCGTGGGGGTGCTCTCCGAGGAGAGCGAGTTCGAAGCGGGCAGCACCGGCGAGGTGGTGGTGATCGACCCAATCGACGGCAGTACCAATGCCAGTCGAGGCGTTCGCTACTTCGCGACCGCGATGTGCATGGTGGACGCCGAAGGGCCGGTTGCGGCACTCGTGGCCAACCAGGCAACTGGTGAGCGCTACTGGGCGACCCGGGGCGGAGGCGCATGGTGCGATGGTGTCCGAATCGGCCCGACGGATTGTGTTGACGTAACCGACTCGATCATCGGAATGAACGGAATTCCTCCGCATCCGCTCGGCTACCGGCAAAGTCGGGTGTTGGGTGCGGTCGCACTCGACCTGTGTCACGTTGCGGCCGGCGTGTTCGATGGCTACGTCGACTGCGTCACAGAGGCGCACGGCGTGTGGGACTACCTGGCGTCAGTGATGATCTGCCGTGAGGCCGGAGCGCACGTCGTCGACCTCCACGGGCGCGACCTGGTGGTGCTCGACCACCGTGCACGACGAACCCCGATTGCGGCAGCGACCCCCGAGTTGTTGGCGCTCCTCGTCGCCGCCCGGGCGGGGCTCTGACGCTCTGCACCCGCCGTGCGCAAGCACGCCGACACCGACGACGATCACGACATCGCCGATACTGAATACGTTGGCGAGCGGCCATCCACGAGGAATCGCGAACACATCGCCGAGCCAGCCGAGCCGAGCAGACCGAGTCAGGGTCGAGTTCGTGAACCCGTCGGCGGGCAGCGGGAGGCCGGCTGTGCGCCATGCCCACGACGATGCTGGCATCGTGCCGCCGTTGAGCGCTATCGCCGCCACATTGAGCACAGCTCCGAGGGCAATCAGGGTCGTGCCCGGGATTCTTCGATTGCTCCAGATGAAGACGGCGGCGGCGGCAAACGTGAGGAGATGCAACCCTCGGCCAGCCGATTCGGGGAACGCAGGAAGCAGCGTGATGATCAACTGCACAGCGATGGTCGTCCATACCAGCCAGACGCGACGAAGTGAGAGGCGGGCGAGCGGACCGAGCGACCTGCCGCTCAGCGGAACGGTGAGCACTGCGAGCAAGGCGGCAGCCACGATGATCACGAGACTGCGCGCTCGAACGATCGTGAATGGCGAGTGTCCAGCCAGGAGACGAGGTGCGCCAGTGGGAGTGGCGGGCAGATGAACATGCCCTGTGCGACGTCGCAGCCGAGTTCGGCAAGCGTGTGCCACGCCTCCTGAGATTCCACGCCTTCCGCGACTGTCTCGATGCCGAGGTCGTTGGCGAGACTGACGATCGCCCGTACGAGATGCTGTTGGCGATGGCTGTGGTGGATGCCGTCGATGAAGCTGGCATCGATCTTCAAGCGATCGACCGTGAAGTCGCGCAGCATCGCAAAGGACGAGTGGCCCGTGCCGAAGTCGTCGATCGCGATTGAAACGCCGGCTTCGCGCAGGGCGCTGATGGCGAAGCGGCTCCGCTCAGGCTCGCGCGCGATTGCGTTCTCGGTGATCTCCAACTCCAGTTGCTCGGGCCGCAGACCAGCCCGCTGCAGCGACTCCATGACTGTTGCGGGGAAGCGGCGGTCTTGAAGATTTCGCGACGAGACGTTGATCGAGAGCCGAAGGCTGAAACGATTGACCAGTCGTGAATCGTTCGTCGCCTGCGTCAGGACGAACTGCGTGAGCGGGCCGATCAGTTCTGTGTGTTCGGCGAGGCCGATGAACTCAGCCGGTGGGATTGCACCCAAGAGCGGGTGCGTCCAGCGCAGCAGGGCCTCTGCGCCAACTGCGGCGCCATCGCTCATGCGCGTCAGCGGCTGATAGTGGATCTGCAGTTGGTTGGTGTCGACTGCGTTCGACAGCTCGCCAAGCAGTCCAAGTCGCCCGACCTCCGCTCGTGACCCGGTCGACTGGAATGCCTCGACGCCGGTTCGGTAGCGCTTCGCCCGGTACATGGCGACGTCCGCCGCACTGGTGATCTCTTGGAGGGTTCGACCGTGACGAGGAATGAACGCGAGCCCGATGCTGACACCGACGCAGAGCGGAAAGCCGTCGACATTGATCGGCTGGGTGAGGTCGAGGCGCAGTTGCTCGGCGGTGCTGACCACCTCTGCATCTGCGCTGACATCCGGGATGAGCAACGCGAACTCGTCGCCTCCCAGTCGACCGACGATCGCTGCCGCCGGCGCCGTCGCTGCGAGTCGGTCGGCCACACTCTGCAGGACTCTGTCGCCCGTCTGATGCCCAAGGCGGTCATTGATTTCCTTGAAGCCGTCAAGGTCGAGAAGGAGCAACGCACCGCGCAGTTCTCCCTCCAGGTTCGAATTGAGGTACCCCTCCAGGTGTTGGTCGAAGGTGCGGCGATTGAGCAGGTGCGTGAGGCTGTCGTGGTTGGCCTCGTGGGCCCGCCGAAGCGCCTGCTGAGTGCTCTGGTAAATCAGCACGACAGTGACGGCGAGAAGGGGCAGCATGAGCAGGCTGTACAGAACGGCGACAACGATGATGGGGGAGAGGGCGAGGAGCGCTCCATCGGCGGAGATGCTGAGAAAGAAGCTGCGGCCCATCATCGAGCGCACGCTCGTCTTGTAATGAAGAGCGAGCACGATGCAGGTGAGCACGCCGTTGGCAACGAAGACCAGGGTCGCTGCCAGCAGAATGCCAATCGCCCAGCGGTACGAGGGCCGGCTGCCATCCGTGAACGGCGAGCGCAACCCGACGAGCTGCAAGAGCACAGCGCCGGCAGCCAGCGACGCGGTGATCTGGGCTGCGTTGAAAAGAACCTTGGCACCGTTCTTGCGACCTCGCAGGTCGACGAAAACGGTGCACGCAGTCATGGCGACGATGGCAACGATCGGTGAGCCGAGCAGCACGATGGCGAAGGCGAACGCCCAGCCGGGCGTGACCTCGCCGCCATCGCCGAACCGGAACCATCTGCTCCGCGTCTCGCCAACGAAGAGCAGCGCACAGAAGATGGCAACGTAGATGCCTGTGCCCGGTGCGACGAGCGCACCCTCGAGCACCCAAAGCAGCGTCGTCAACCACAGCGCCGCGACGGCCACGAGTGCGATAAACGCGTTCAGCAGCTGATGCGCGGGACGGTTGGAGAGCTTGCTCACACGCATGTGACGTCCTACGCGATCACTTCCATTTGAAGGGTGCGCCGACCGAAGCGACCAGGGCCACGATCGTTGCAATTGCCGCCGCCGCACGAACCGAGGTCTTGGTGAGCTTCTCCATGGTGCCTCCTAGTGGCGAATCGATGTGGGCGCCTGCGCTTCCGCATCCCGCCCGCACGCACTGTTGTAATGACGCCCCAGAGTGGTGACCAGGCATCTCGACTCAAGTGTCTCTCAAGGGTTCGTCAACTCGGTGCGCCCGCCGAAGGGAGCTGACCGTCGACGTGGCGGGCCACCACGGGCGAAGGACCCGAAGGGCATTCACCTTGGGTGACGTCGCGCCACTGTGCGGAGAAAGTGGCTGTTGCGGAAATCGTCGGCGAGTGAGCCAAACGAACTACTGCTGTCGGGCGCAGATACGACCGATACGATGGCGGTCCCGTTCCAGGGGCGCATAGCTCAGTTGGTAGAGCGCTTCCCTTACAAGGAAGTGGTCGGGGGTTCGAGTCCCTCTGCGCCCACTCGTTGTTGTCGATTTCACAACACTCAGACACGTATGCCATGGTCAGGGCCAGGGTTTGAAAGATGACCCGAAGGTGTCCAGATCATCCCGCGCCGAACGTCACAGTCGCGAGTGGTAGGGGGCCGTGCGCAGGTGGGATGATCTGTGCGGCCGATCTGGCTTGCGAAGTGCACCCATTCCGGGCATTCGGTGCGCGGTTTCGTGGCGGCGGACTGGCGGCATGGCCCATGAGTTACGATGCCGCGATGAACGCTGACATGGCAGCGCACGAGATCATGTCAAAGCTACAAGCTGCTTGGTTGGTGGGCGATGGTGACGCGTTCGCGTCGGGGTTCACCCACGACGCCGACTTCATCAACATCGTGGGCGACGTGGTTCGTGGCAAGGTTCAGATCGCCGCGCATCACGATGAGATTTTTGCGTCGGTCTACAAAGGGTCGACCATGCGGGTCGACTCCGTTCGCGCTACAGAGATCGCGCCTGGCGTAGGGACTATCGAGGCAAAGGCCACGGTGATCTCGAGCTTCGGCGAGCTCGCAACGCACGCCTTGGCGGTCATCATTGAACGGAACGAGAACTGGGCCATCCGCAGCTTTCAGAACATGGTCCCGTTTGCCCTCGGGTGACGCCCCATCTCTGCGGATGCT
>JANLPB010000168.1:0-9698 GCA_031366885.1 Ilumatobacteraceae bacterium | reverse complement strand
CGAGGTCAGCCACGACCTCGATTCGCTCCTGCCCGAGCTAGACGTGCAGTACCTGAAGCGTGTGCAACGCGAGCGAATGGACGACGCGCTGCTGCCGTCGCTGCACGAATAATCGGCGCTGTACGGCCTCACGCCTGCTCGCGCCGCGCGGCTCGCACCTCATGCTCTCGTCATGCACCCAGGGCCGATGAACCGCGGGGTAGAGATGGTTGCGGATCCTGGCGAGATGCCCGGCTCGGTGATCCTCAATCAGGTCACCAATGGGGTCGCCGTCCGCATGGCCGTGCTGTTCTGGCTACTTGGTTCGGGCAGCGACTTGAATCGAACGGAGACGTCATCATGAACGGCAGGGGCATGAGTCGCATCGTGATCACCGGCGGCACGCTGCTGGACCAGACCGGCGAGCGGGCGGGCGACGTTGCCATCGAGAACGGCCGGATCAGCGCCATCGGAGCCGGGCTCGCTACGGCGACCGACACCGTGCTCGACGCGAAGGGCTGCACCGTGTCCCCCGGCTTCGTCGACCTTCACGTGCACCTGCGCGAGCCGGGCAAGGAAGAAGCGGAAACCATCGAGACCGGAAGCCGGGCCGCAGCACTCGGTGGCTTCACGGCTGTTGTGGCGATGCCCAATACGGATCCGGCGCAGGACAGTGTTGCCGTTGTCGATTTCGTTCGCGCGCAGGGCAAGAAGGCTGGGCTGTGCGAGGTGCTTCCCGCCGGCTGCATCACGGTCGGCCGCGCCGGGCAGATGCTCGCGCCGTACGGCGAGCTGGCCGCCGCCGGCGTGCACCTGTTCACCGATGACGGCAACGGCGTGCAAGACGCGCAGCTGATGCGCCGCGCGCTCGAGTATGCGAAGCCGCTGGGCATCGTGTTGGCACAGCACTGCGAAGTGGCTTCGCTGACCAAGGGTGCGGTGATGCACGAGGGTGCCTGCTGCAGTCGGTTGGGTCTGCCCGGCTGGCCGTCGATCGCCGAGGAGCTGATGGTGTTCCGCGACATCGAACTCGTTCGGCTGACGGGTGTGCCGATGCACTTCCTGCACCTGTCGACTGTGCGAAGCGTGCAACTGGTCCGCGCAGCGAAGGCCGACGGCCTGCCCGTCACCGCCGAGGCCGCGCCGCATCACTTCACGCTCACGGACGAACAACTGAGTGGCTACGACCCGGTGTTCAAGGTGAACCCGCCACTGCGTACCCGCGCCGACATCGACGCGATCAAGGCCGGTCTCGCGGACGGAACCATCGATGCCATCGCCACGGACCACGCGCCGCACGCTGCGCACACGAAGGAAGTCCCGCTCGACGAAGCCCCGCCCGGCATGTTGGGGTTGGAGACGGCGCTCGCGCTGGCGATCACCGAGCTGAACATGCCGCTGGCCGCAGTCGTCGCAGCACTGAGCTGGCAGCCCGCTGCCATAGCCGGAGTGGCCGATCGTCACGGCCGCCCGATCGTCGTGGGGGAACCCGCCAACCTGACAGTCTTCGACCCCGCCCAGAAGTGGACCGTGGTGCCCGCCCAGTTGGCGAGCAAGAGCCACAACACTCCCTACGCCGGGCGAGTGGTGACGGGCAAAGTTCGTCACACCATCTTCAATGGCAACGCCGTCGTGGTGAACAGCGTCGCTACACGCTGACAGCCTCGCGGTGGCGACGGCGGATGACGAAGCGGATGGCCAGCAAGAACACATCGGCGACCAAGAACAGAACCACGATGATCAGCAACGTCGGCCGTTGCGCGGTGGCGCCCGTTGCAGTCACGGTGGGACCGGCGCCCGAGACGTCGACCCGCCATTGAAGCGTTCCGAGCGAGGGGCCAGGCACCTCGGCCGTCACGACCTGCTGCCACGTGCGTCCGGCGGCAATCTGGTCGGGATCATCGAAGGTGAGCGTGGTCAGCTGGTCGTTGCGGCGACCAACTGACCCAGCCAGGGAAACCCTTGCGATCGGGACTGTCGAGGTGTTCTTCACCGTAACTGTGACCTCGTAGGTCGCAGGGCCACCCATGCTGGCGCGGGCACTGGAGAACAGACCCGGCGGTGCAGCGTGCGCGCTAATTGTCACATCGAGCGCACCCTGCTGACCGGGCGTTTCGACGACCGGTTTGACGGGGTGACCAATCAACGTGATCGGTGCAATCGCAATTTCGTCGAACGTCTTGTTGGCCACGCGGATCACGCACGGGCAGGGGGCGGGGGGCGCTGCGATCGGTATCTGGATGACAGTGGATGTGCCATCGGTGTCCAGCTTCAGGCCTTCGCTCGCGTACATGTTGCAGTCGACTGAACCCCGCCGAGCCTCGTTTCCGCAGGAGGAGATAGTGACGTTCGCCGATTCGAAACCGTCGATGTTCAACACGACCCGCTGACCGGGCTCGATTTCGTAGCGATCAAGGGTCACCACCGGGCCGCTGGTGGTGCCCTGCGCATTGAGGATCGGCGCTGACCA
Organism: Ilumatobacteraceae bacterium; assembly: GCA_031366885.1. Classification (GTDB taxonomy): domain Bacteria; phylum Actinomycetota; class Acidimicrobiia; order Acidimicrobiales; family Ilumatobacteraceae; genus UBA668. Next base: position 7,249 of record JANLPB010000168.1, on the reverse strand, counting down.
CAGCGACAGCAGTGCCAACGCGAACAGCGTTGCGCGGAAGAGGACACCACGGGCGGGACGAGCGGGGTTCACGCTGGTTGCGGCTCACGCGCTCGCGCTACTTGAGTGTCACCCTCGGGCACCGAGTCGCCATCGCGGTGACGTCTGTACGACCGGCGTGCGAGCACGCCGAGGAGCAGGAAGAGCAGCGCGAACAGCACCGTGAGCGGGGGCACGAACGTCGTGTCCTCGCCAGTGGCTGACGCCGCTGCAGCTCCGCTGGTCGGCTCAATTCGGACTTCGGTGAAATCGACCATCAGCGCGGGCACATCCTCGACGGTGACAGTGACTTCGACGTCTTCACCGGGAAGCAGTTCGGCGACGGCCGGCAAGGTCACCTTGCGCTCGCCGAGACCGAGCGGCCCCGCCAGCGTGAGGCGCGCGTTGCCGGCGAGACGAACGTTGCCGCGGTTCTCGATTCGATAGGTGACGTCGGCCGAGCCACTGAGGGGATTCAGCGCGTGGTGGTAGGTCGTCTCGACATTGGTGACCGCCAACTCGGGGAACAGGGGGCCGTTGACGCGCAGGTACAGCCGGGTACCGGTGCGTCGATCGAGCGTGACCGCGCCACCCTCGGGACCGGTACCGACAGAGGGACTCGACGCGAGAATCGCGCCGGTGTGGTCGCCTGGTGCGGTGCCTGCAGGAATCTTGATCGTGATCGGCAGTGTCACCTGCTTGCCTGGAGGGACCGTGACCATCTCCTGGGGCAGCGTCACCCACGAGCCGACATCAACCGGTTGCTGGTCGCCCGAGAGAAGGTCGAACTGGCCGTCGGCATTGTTGAACGCGTCGGTTGCGTATACCCGAAACGTCAGCTGCACCGTGCCGAAGTTGAAGAGCGTGACGGCGTCTTCGATGGTGGCGCCCGGGTCAGCCTCGTAGCTGAGGTCGGGGCGCTCGCTCGCCGAATCTGCCTCCAGCGAACCAGCGGGCGAGAGCGCCCAGCTCTCCTCGACGACGGGTGGCGGCTCCGTCGGCGGCACAGCGGCGTGCGCCGGCACCGTGGACGCGACAAAGGCCACCGACATGAGGGCGGCCGACAGGACGAAACGCCTGATCTTCATATGTGCCGTGATCTTCACGTTGATGCCTTCAGTGTGAAACGCCGGGGTGGTGTGGGATGACCTGTGGGATGACCAAGGCCACCCCACACCACCGCAACGTGTTGTTGATACGAATGTGCTGTGTGAATTTCGAAGTTGTCAGACGACCGTGAAGGTGAGCGTCCCGTTGTAAGTACCGGCACGTGCCGAGACCGGGATGAGCAGCTTCAGGCGAGCGTCGAAAGACGCGATGCCCAAGCCGGCGCCAGCGTTTGCTTTTGCCAACTGCTTCGGGGTCGCCAGGCCGGCAGCCGTGTCGGGCAGCACCGTGAGGCCCGGGGCAACCGTCTGGTCGTAGCCACCTGAGGTGAGACCCGAGGTGCTGGTGACGACGGGGCTCCAACCGAGGTAGTTACCGCTGAAGGAGGCCCCGCCACCGGCAACGGTGAATGCGCTCATCGTGCCGTTGACCGTCCATCCAGAGTCGGTGTCGCGGGTGTCCGAGACGGTTACCTGGTTGATGAGGCCGCTGGCCGTGTAGTACTGACCCGACAGCGGGCCATTGCCGACCAACTGACCGACACCCAAGTTGACGCCGCAGTGGGTGACGGCAGCAACGGGCGACGGGTTCGGGTAGTTGGCAAACTGCGGGTCCGAACCACCAAGGCCACCAGCCAGCAGCGTGGGGGCGGTTCCGACCTGGTTGCCTGAAGCTGCAATTGCCGGCAGTGAAGCGAAGCCAGGCGAGGCCGGCTCGATTCCGAGTGCACCATTGACACCGCAACGCTGAGTCAGAACCAAGGCACCAGCCGGACGAACCACGGTGATGTCCTGGATGAGGGTTCCGTCACACAGAGGTGCGGCCGTCGTGCTTGCTGCCGAGCCCACGAAGGGAGCAACATGCGTCGGAGTCACGGTGAAGGTGGTCAAACCTGCCGTGCACGGAACAGCCACGGTGAGCGTGACGGCACCAGCCGCAGCGGTGAAGGGCGCACCCGCAACACTCGGGCTCACAGCAACGGTGTACCCGGTCGGTGCAGCACTGGAAGGGGTTGTCCACGTGAGGGTGACACTATTGGTTCCGGGAGCCGCTGCAAGGCCCGCCACCGGGGGACGCTGGTTCGGGTCCGTTACCGTCGCCGAGATTGCGTTTGATGCGGCCCCGGTGCCTGCGGCGTTGGTGGTCTTGACGGTCACCGAATACGCGACACCGTTGGTCAGGCCCGGCAAGGTGAACGTCGTGGCGGGAGCCGCAATCGTCACTGATACGGCCGGGCCCGACGGGGGCGTCGCCGTCACCAGATAGCTGAGCGTTGCGGGTGTCGAGGCCGGGGCACTGAATGTGCCCGAGATCTCGCCGCTCACTGCGCCACCCGATGCGGTCAACAGCGTGGGAGCGCCGGGCACAGCGAATGGGCTGTAGCCGGTGACCACGCCGGAACCGTTGACTGCAACGTTGATGGTCGACTGCCAGAACGCCTCAGTGGTGTTGCCACCGAGAACGCAAGCCACACCAACCTTGTACTGACCGGCGGTGAGGAAGCTCGTCGGGTACACGCTGAGGTCGAACTGGACACCGGCCACGAGGACAGCGCCGTTGCCGATTGCGGTGTTCTGGTTCGTGATCGGTGTACCAGCCGAATAGAGCGGCTGCACGACGGCGGTCGGGTTCGCTGCCGACGTTGGGTTACCGCCTGCCCAGGTCAGCTGGGAGGCATCGACAGCGCTCGACACGATGAAGGTCGACCACAGGTAGTTACCGGTTGCCGAGTCGGCAGCACAGGCAGCGCCGCCCGGAAGCGAGAGCCCCCAGGTGGAGGTGCGAGTACCGCTGGCGGGCGACACGGTGGCGGTGCCGTTCGGGGCCGAGCTCGCCGGAAGTACGGCCTCGGCGGTAGTGGCGAGCAGGCCCACTGCGGCGATGGCGAAACCGGCCACCGCTGCGACGAGTTGCTTGGACTTTCGAGCTGTTCTCAAGAGAGTTTCCTTTCAAAAGGTGTGTGGAAGTCGTTCTGTTTCTGGACGTAGGTGGAGGAGGGGATGAAGCACGCTGCGAGGCAGGTCACGAGCAACTCACGCGCCGCGCAGTGTCGAGGAGTCGCCACAGTTGGCCACGGGCAAGAAACCGAACGCCTGGATCGTGGAGGTGGCTGCGCACACCTTCGACGTCGCGCCCTTGAACATCTCCTTGATGGGGTCGTTTCCGAAGGCGCTGTTGATGACGCTGGCCTGGAACACGTTGTAAAGATCGCGACCAAAGGTGCCTGCGTAGTAGGTCGAGTTGGCGGCGAGGTTCGGTGCCGAACCCGTCAACGGGGCTGCGCCACCGACGACGTTGCTGATCGAGCCGATCACCACGGTGGCCGGGACGGTGCCAGGTGACCTGCCGTTTGCAATCGCGATGTACCCACCGACGGAGAAGCCGATGACGACCTGATCGCCGTCATGGGCAGCGTCGGCAGCATCACCGCGGATGACGAGTCCGGGGGCATCGTTCTCCTGCGAGCGTCCGACCGCAAGAGTTGTTGCCGGGTCGATGTAGGTGTCGCACACGGTGGTCTGGTAGGTGGACGACGAGCCCGTCACGAGGTTCTGCCATGTGGTACCTGTGCCCGAACCAGATTGGATGCCGCACCCGATGACGTGAACAGTGTTCGCGCCGCGAACGATGTCGACGCCTGCCGGGGTGGTGAAGATCTGGTTCAGTTCGGTGCTCGACAGATCGGTGATCGGCGAGCCGTTGGCACGGTACGCGCCGTAGCTCAGGGCATCACGGGCGAACGGTACGTACGCCAGCGTCGTGCCGGCGGTACCCGACAGGCTGGACGAACGAGCGAACGAGATCTGGCCAGCGGCGCTGACAGTTCCCGCACCACAGTTCGTGTTCGATGTGGTTCCGCCAGCCGAGAACGCCGACAGCAGCGCGCCTCGGCCCGAGCCGGAACCGTTGGGGCGGTTGAACGACGGCCCGCCGGTCTTGGTCGCGATGCATGAGGTGGTGAGACCATTGTTGGTGGCATCCCACGAGCTGATCTGCTTGAACCCGTTGACGCTAGAGGTCTGCAGCGGGGTGTAGTTGATCCCGTTGGAGAAACCGGCGAACGCGTTGAACAGGTCCTGTGTGGTGTCGGAGCCGACGCCGATGAACGGACCGTCGAACTGCTTCGGGTCGGCGCTTGCCGAGCCGCCCGAAACGGTAGAGCCCAGAAGGGCGGAGGCGGCGATTGCGAGTGCAATTCGCGTCGTTGTGGATGACTTCAACATGGTGATCTTGGGGGTCCCTTCGGGTGGCGGAGTGTCCGGCTAGCGATCCGAACGAGGGCACTATGACAGCCCAACCTGGCCGCAACTTGGCCCTCAGGTGAACGCTGAACGACCTGCTCAATGGTTCATTCGGCGGACATATTGCGTCTACCCAAATCGCCCGTTGACGTAGTCGTAGGTGCGCGAATCCTGCGGCGAATTGAACATCGCATCAGTCGGTCCGTGTTCGACGATGAAACCCGGCGTGCCATGCTCGGCAAGGAAGAACGCACAGCGGCTGGACACGCGTGCTGCCTGCTGCATGTTGTGGGTCACGATCACGATCGTCACCTCCGAGACGAGTTCCATCACGGTCTCCTCAATGCGGCGAGTCGACGTAGGGTCCAGTGCAGAGCACGGTTCGTCCATCAACAAGACGCGCGGCTTGATGGCCAGCGCGCGGGCGATGCACAGTCGCTGCTGCTGACCGCCGGAGAGCGCACCACCGAGCGAGTTCAGCCGGGTCTTGACCTCTTCCCACAGCCCGGCCCGCCGTAAGGACGATTCGACGAGGCTCTTCTTGTCCATCGCCGATTTCGTGCCAGAGAGCTTGAGACCCGACAGCACGTTCTCCTCGATGCTCATGGTCGGGAAGGGGTTCGGCTTCTGGAAGACCATGCCGATCTTGAGCCGGGTCTCGGTGACCCGGAGTTGCGGGCCGTAGATGTCGATGCCGTCGAGCGACACCGTCCCCGCCAGGCGCGCACTCGGGACGAGTTCGTGCATCCGATTCAAGATCCGCAAGAAGGTCGACTTCCCGCACCCCGACGGGCCGATCAGCGCTGTGACCTCATTCGGGCGCATCGCGAGCGAGACCCGTTCGAGCACCTTGCGAGATCCGAACCACGCACTCACCGAATCGGCAAGGAGGAACGAGCCCTGGCGCGGCGTGACTGCGGCGCGTGCATCTGCAGTCTCGGCCGCGAACATTTCATCGACCGATGGCGAGCCCGGAATGGGCCCGGGCCGGGACGTCAATGCGCTGTCGAGATTCATCGAGTTGCCTTTCGTCGGCCGCGTCCGAGGACACGCGCGATTGTGAACAGGAGCAGCACCAACACCACGAGGACCAACGCGCCGGTCCACGCACGCGCGATCTGGGTCTCGTTGGGGCTGCGAATGAGCTTCAAGATGAAGAGGGGAAGGTCGTCCTGGTTGGCACTGAACACGTTCCAGTTCAGGGCCGAGGATCCGAGGACGGTCAGGACCATCGGCGCGGTCTCGCCGATGGCACGTGCGGTTCCGAGGATCGCGGCAGAGATCAACCCGCTGCGTGCGTTCGGCAGCACCACACGCAACACGGTCTTCCATTGCGGAGCACCCAGCGCCAGCGACGCCTCCCGCAAGCTGTCCGGCACGATGCGCAGCATTTCTTCGGAGGCGCGGGTGACCGTCGGGACGAACAACACGAGCAGGGCCATGGATCCGGCGAAGCCCGAGAAACCCTTGCCGAGCTCCACTACCCAGAATGAGTAGACGAAGAGTCCGGCCACGATCGACGGCAAACCACTCATCGAGTCGATGACGAAACGCACGCCGCGCGCCATCCGACCCTTGACCTCGTTGAGATAGATCGCAGTGAGGATCGCGACCGGGATGGCTACGACGGCCGCCAGCCCCACCTGTTCCAACGTTCCGACGATGGAGTGAAACGCGCCGCCACCCTTGTCCTGGGGACCCACGCTCTCGAGGGTCTCGGTGAAGAATCCGGTGTCGAGGTATTTCGTTCCCTTCGACACAACGAAGTAGATGATCATCACCAGCGGCACGAAAGCCAAGGTTGCGCCGGTCGCCATCACCACCGTCATCACCCGGTCGGTCGCCACCAGCTGCCCATGGACTGCGCGCGCCACACTGCGGTACACGAGCAGGAACGTGACGTACCAGATGATCACGGCACCGAGCGCGCCGTTCCACGCGATCGCGCTGAACAACAGCCACGTCAGCGCGGCGGCCGAGAGGGCGGATGCAGCGATCTCGGCGGCGTCGACCGGATGGAAGTGCTGCGTCGAAATGGGGACATCGTCGGCCGCGTTCGCCGGGAAACCGGCAACCGCGCTGCGATCGTCCAGGTCCATCATCGCGACGACGCCTTTGCACTCTTGCTGCGCGACACGACGAGCCGGGCCATCGAGTTCACGAACAGCGTCAACACGAACAACGCGAGTCCGATCGCCATCAGGGCTTGGCGGTGCGACAGATCGGCTTCGTTGAACTCATTGAAGATCGTGCTCGCCACCGTCGACCCGCCGGGCTTGATGATGCTCGCCTGGATCTTGAACAGGGGTGACAGGATCAGGGCGATCGCCACGGTCTCGCCCAGGGCTCGACCCAAGCCGAGCATTGCCCCACCGATGATGCCACTGCGCCCGAAGGGCAGGATGACCTGGCGCACCATCCCCCAACGAGTACCACCGAGTCCGAGGGCCGCTTCACACTGGTCGCGCGGGACCTGCGCGATGACCTCCCGCACGACCGACGTCGTGATCGGCACCACCATGATCGCCAAGACCAGCGACGCCATGAAGACCGAGTTCGTGTAGAGACCTCCGTCGGCCTGGAACAGCGGGATCCAGCCCAGGTGCCGGGCGAGCCAGCCGGCCGTTCCGTTCATGTTCGGCATCACGTAGAACAGGCCCCAGAGACCGAAGATGATGCTCGGAAAGGCGGCGAGGAGGTCGACGAGACCGGTGAGGAACGAGCGCATCCGCTTCGGCGCGTATTCGTTGATCAGCACGGCGGTTGCGATTGAGATGGGAACGGCGATGACCATGGCGATGCCGGACACCAGCACGGTGCCGTAGAGCAGGCCCGCCACGCCGTAGCTCGGTTTGAGGCCAACCGGCTGCCACTTCGTGCTC
>JANLPB010000142.1:0-31065 GCA_031366885.1 Ilumatobacteraceae bacterium | reverse complement strand
AGAGCGCATGCTCGCGCCCGATTCCGCGACCTGCACCGGTGATGATTGCGACGCGTCCGTCCAGAGAACCCATGACGTGTACCTCCTGAGCCCGCACGTTAGTGAGCAAGCCCCCTGCGAAGAGAACCCGACGGGAAGTGCGTCAGGGGACGGTGGTCGCCACGGGCGTGACGACGGGCGTGGGCGCGAACGTCAGGTCGACGGCGGTGCCGCGTAGGAATTGTTGGCCGTCAACCACCGCTGAACCACTGACCGACGCCGACTGGAACGCCTGAGTGGTGTCACCCGTGATGGCCCCCACGACGAGCCCGGCACCCTGCAGTGCAGCGACGATCCCGTTGTAGTCGAGGCCCGCCAACGATGGCATGGCCACGAGATCGGGACCCTTGGAAAGGGTCACGGTGACGGAGGCGCCGCGGGCCGCTTCGCTCCCCGGCACAAGATCCTGGCGAATCACTGCCCCCACTGGAACGGTGCTGCTGAACTCGTCGGGGAGCTGCGCCACGACGAGTCCCAATGTCTGCAGGGCCGTCGTCGCATCGGCTAGCGCAAGGTTGGTCAGATCGGGCACGACTCGTGGGGCCGGGCCCGACGATGCCACCACCTGGACGGTGGTGCCCTTCGTGACCGTTCCACCTGCGGTCAACGTTGGAGCGGCCGGCACCGACCATGAGATGACAACACCGGGCAGCACCACCTCATCGAAGACAGGTTCGGATTCGATGAGTACGAGGCCGAGCTCATTGAGGGCCGCTGTGGCCTCCGCCACGGTGAGGCCGGCCAGTTCCGGCAGCACGCGCGGCGACGGGCCGGTGCTCACGAAGATGGTGATGGTCTTGCCATGTTCAAGAGTGCTGCCCGCCGCCGGTTCGGTGCGGACAACGACACCGGCCGCGACTGTCTCGCTGGCCTCTTCGTTGATGGCGCCCTTGAACGGCCCGATCTGGTTGAGGGCCTCGCCTTGGCGCATGCCGGCGAGATTCGGCACCGTGCTGGTCTCGGGCCGCGTGTTGTGCCACGCCAACACCCCACCCCCGACGGCGAGGACGACGAGCAGGGCAATGAACCATCGACGCCCGCCACCGACCGCCGGCGGTGCGTCGGGGAACTCGTCGGCCGGATCGAATTCTTCGACTGCCGACTCAATGACTGCCGACTCAATGACTGCCGGCTCGACGACTGGCATCACGACTGGCATGAGGACGGTTGCCGAGCCCTCGACTGGAGGTGGCGGCGGCGGAGGGGGTGGCGGCGGCAAGGGTGTCGCGGCCGTGACTGGCGGAGGTGGCAGCACCATCGGCACAGGTTCAGTGGGCTCACCAACGATGGGTACCAGCGCAGCCTCGTTGGCTTCTGGCTCGGGCTCGGCGGCGGTCTCAGGTTCTGGCTCGGGCTCGGGCTCGGGCTCGGGCTCGGCCGGTTCGTCGGCGGGAACGATCAGCAGCTCCACCGGTTCCGTGATCGGGCGCACGAGAGGCCCGGTGGGCTCAACGGGCTGGTCGGCGCCACCACTGTCGGGCGCGAACAGCGAGTTCGCCAGGATCGGCAATGGGGCGGGGCGCGGCATCTGTTCTGCCGATTGCACCAAGGCCCGGCCGAACTCGGCTGCGGTGTAGCGGGTGTCGACGTCGGGCCGACCGGCGCGTTCGAAAACTGCAGCCAGCTGGCCGAAGTCGGCCGACACCGGCATCAGGCGATCGACGCGGTTGGCGAGCGTCGCCACCGTCGACTCGCCCTCGAAGGGAACGCTGCTGGTCACTGCCTCCAACAACGACAGGCAAAGCGAATACACATCGCTCTTCGGCTGGACGGGGCGCCCCTGGGCTTCCTCCGGCGAGCTGTACTTCGCGCGGTCGACGGTTCGGCCCGTCACATCACCGTCGCTGTCGTGCAACACCTGCGCAAGACCGACATCGACAACCCGCAGGCGTCGATCATCACCGAACACCAGTGTCGACGGGCGGATGTCGGTGTGGACGAGACCCCCGCGGTGCAGCGCGTCGAGCGCCTTGCAGGCATCGAGGCCCACCAACAACGCCTGCGACGGCGACAATGTGCGGCCCCGATCGAGCAGGTCGCGAAGGCTGCCCCCGACCAGCCGCTCGGAGACGACGTACAGCACCTCGCGGTCGTTCCACGTGGCGCGGCCGAAGTCGTGCACGGCGGCGATGTTCGGGTGATGCAACCCGGCTGCGACCGGCATCACGTCGGCAAAGAGCTGCTGCACGGTGGGCGCCGCGCTGAGGTCGGGGTGCACGAGCTTGAGCACCACGGACCGCTGCAGTTGCACGTCAACAGCGTCGAACACGGCGGCCTGGAAGCTGCTGCCCAGGCGGGAACCCAGGCGATAACGCCCAGCGATCGTCCGCGCAGAAAGGGGAGGTTCTTGAGCCACCATGACGACAGAAGAACCTAGCTTCACCGAGCGGCGGACGGAGCGCGAGGTGCGAATTCCGCATCGGTCAGCGAGACTGCATCCGTGCCAATTCGTCTCCGGCGTCCACAGCTGTCGTTGCTCGTCGCCAGCCTCATCATCGCAATCTGTGTCGTTGCCATCGGTGTTGGCATCTCTATTGCCGTCACCGGCGTGGACCGTCAAGGGCTCCCTGACACCATCGAGGAGATCAGCCCGTTGCGCGCTGCGTCGCAGGTTCCGTCGCAAACTCAGATCTTCGTAGATCTCCAGAGCGGGTTCACCGGCGTGTTGATCATCGACGGTCTGGAGCTGGAGACGATCAATCTTGACGACGTGAACAAGGACGCAAAACCCGGTCAGGAGGTCACGCTGCCACCGACCACCATCTTCGAGCCCGGCAATGCGACGCTCACCTTCGATCCCTCACCGGAGTCGACGATCAGTGAGTTCAGCCAGGGCGAGCACATCGTCAAGGTGATCTTCTGGAAGCAGATCGAAGGGCGCGGCCGAGCGCGTTCGTACACCTGGAGCTTCACCGTCTTCTGAGCGAGGCGTGGCGCGCCAATTGGCGTGATACGGTACGCCATATGGCACAGGCGCTCGCTGGCGGTTCACTTGATGAGGGCGACGTGCGTCGGGGTGTGCCGGCGTCGGCTGTCACCTCGGCGGCGGAAGCGCTCGATCTGCCCGTGGCGCAGATACTCGAATGGCTCAGCATCTCTCCGCGCACATGGGTGCGGCGCAAGCAACTCGGCGTGCTCGACCTTCTCGAGGGCGACCGCGTGGCGCGCCTGCACCGCCTGATTCGTCGTGCCGGCACGGTGCTCGGCGGCAGCACCGAGGGCAGGGCGTGGCTCACCACTCCACAGCGTTCGCTGCAGCGGCGCACCCCGTTCGAGGTTGCGGGCACCGAGATCGGCGCCGAAGCCGTGTTCCGGCTCTTGGGTCGCATCGAGCACGGCGTCTTCAGCTAGCGATGCAGCTCTGGCGTCTCGCTGGCATCCGCTATGCAACGGCCGCACTCAGCGGTGAGGGCGCTGCGGCCTTTGGGGGCCGATGGAACCCGCCTGGCCGAAGAATGGCGTACACCGCCCAGTCATTGGCGTTGGCCACGCTGGAGCTCTCGGTGCACATCACCGGCGGCCGAGTAAAGTACGTGGCAATCCAGTTCGAGCTGCCCGATCGGTACGTCGACTCACTGGAGCTCGGGGGCTTGAAGAAGTCGTGGGCCACGAGCGAGGCGGCGACCCAACGCATCGGCGAGGCCTGGCTGGAGTCGAAGCGGTCCGTCGCCCTCGCGGTACCCAGCGCGCTGGTCGACCCCAGAAGCGGCGAGCGGAACGTTGTCATCAACCCGCTGCACCCGAAGATCTCCGCGATGCGCGAGCTGCAACGGTTCGAAGTCGTGCTCGACGAACGCCTGTAGCACTGCTCCCGTTGGGGCTTTCAGTTTGGGGTTTCAGATCGGCGGTAGCTCGCCGGTCGCGAGCAGGTGCTCGAAGCCGGCGAGGTCGAGGATGGGCACGCCCAGGTCCTGCGCCTTGGTCAACTTGCTCGCTCCCGGCTCGGCCCCCACGACGACGGCGAACGTCTTGGCGCTGACGCTGCCGGGGCTCTTGCCGCCACGGTCTTTGATCGCCGCCTCCGCGCCCTCACGGGTGTACCCGTCGAGCGACCCCGTCACCACGACTGCCTTGCCGGCCAGGTTTTGCGGTTGCCGACTGACCTCAACGAGGCCGAATGCCACTCCCGCGGCGCGCAGCTTCTCGACGAACGTCCGGTTGGCCGGTATCGCGAACCACCGAACAATGGCCGCGGCAATCGTGGGGCCGACGCCGTCCGTGGTGGCGAGGTCGGCCTCGGAGGCGTTCATTACGGCGTCGAGCGTGCCGAAGGCCCGACTGAGCGCCTCGCTTGCCGACGGGCCGAGACCCTTACAACCCAGGGCGGTCAGCACCTTCGGTAGGGGCCGCACCTTCGAGTTCTCGATGGCTGTCAGCAGGTTGTCGGCCTTCGTCTCGCCCCACTTGTCCAGCGTCAACAGTTGCTCGCGCGTCAGCGAATAGATATCGCCCGGGTCGGCGACCATGCCGGCCTCGCTGAGCTGCATGACGGTGCTGTCACCCAGTCCTTCAATGTCCATCGCGCCGCGCGACGCGAAGTAGATAATGCGTTGATCGCGCTGAAAGGGGCACATCGGCTCGACGCAGCGCGTGTCAGCCTCACCCTCCGGGCGCACCAATTCGGTCTGTAGCGGGCAGGGACACAGGCGCGGGAACTCCCAAGGGATGCTGCCGGGCGGGCGCAGCGAGAGCACCGGGCCCACCACCTCCGGGATCACATCGCCGGCCTTACGTACCACCACTGTGTCGCCTGGCCGAACGTCCTTGACGGCGACCTGGTCCTGATTGTGCAGGGTGGCCATGCCCACGGTCGAGCCGCCGACGAAGACCGGCTCCAAGACGGCGAACGGGGTGGTCCGTCCCGTGCGCCCGACCGAGACCATGATGTCGCGCAGGATCGTGGTTCGCTCCTCGGGCGGGAACTTGAACGCGATCGCCCACCGCGGTGCACGCGAGGTGAAACCCAACATCTCGCGCTGTGAGAGCGAGTCGACCTTGATGACCACTCCGTCGATCTCGTACGCCAGGGTGTGGCGGTGGTCTTGCCAGTACCTGCAGAACTCGACCACCGCGTCCAGACCGTCGACCATGCGAATTTCGGGGTTGACCGGGAAGCCGACGCTCGCCAAGTACTCCAGCGTCTCGTGGTGCGACGTGAAGTCCGGGCCGTCCACCACCTCGCCGAGCTGATAGCTCCAGAACGCGAGTCCGCGCCCGGCGGTGACCGACGGGTCCTTCTGGCGAAGGCTGCCGGCGCCGGCATTGCGTGGGTTCACCGGTACCGGTTCGGGCTTGCGACCGGCGGCGACACGCACCACGTTCTCCGCCTCCTTGGCGGCCTGCAGCCGGGCGAAGGCATCGAGCGGCAAGTACACCTCCCCGCGCACTTCCAGCACACCCGGCACCGGCGTCGTGTGCAGCTCCTTGGGGACCACGGCAATGGTCGACACATTTGCCGTCACGTCCTCACCAACGCGACCGTCCCCCCGTGTGGCCGCCTGCACCAACACACCGTTCTCGTAACGCAGGCTCATCGCCAGCCCGTCGATCTTCAATTCGCACACGAATCGTGCGACCTCACCGCCCAGGCCACGCGTCACGCGGTCACCCCACGCGGCCAGCTCCTCGCCGTCCATCGCATTGTCGAGGCTGGTCATCGGCTCTCGGTGCACGACGGGCGAAAACGCTGCGCTCAGCGCACCGGTTCCGACCAGCTGCGTGGGCGAGTCGACGTCGACGAGTTCTGGATTCTTCACCTCCAGGCGAGCGAGCTCGCGCACCAGCAGGTCGTAGTCGGCGTCGCTGACCTCCGGCGCGTCTTCGGCGTAGTAACGCTCGTTGTGATGAGCGATCTGTGATCGCAGCTCAACGATTCGATCGAGGGGCGTCATACCTTCATTGTCGCAGCTCGGCGACGCTTGGCGACGGTGGCGATGCCGCCGGCGAGCGCAATCATGGCGCCGATCAGAATGACCCACAGCCCAGGGCCGCTCGACGCCTCGATATCGAGCGAGTCGGCCAGATCGACGACATCACCCACGTCGCCGATGTCAGCCAGTGCGGCTAGCAGCGCCAACGCTGCGACGATGATCGCCAAAATGCCAAGCGCCAACACCTTGCGAGTCATCAGCTGAACGACTCCGAAGGCCAGCGCGAGAACGCCGAGTCCGACAAAGACCGGACCATCCTTCACCCCGCCATCACCGTCGGAGAAGCCGGTGTAGCTCTCACCGAGCACGCTGAACCAGGTCAGAAACGAGCCAGCAATCAGCATCACGCCGCCGAGCACGAGCATGCCCGCACCGACCGTGACCGCCGGTCGCGGTGGCTTCGTGATGGGGCCGCCGGCAACGGGGAAACCCGGCGCAGAGTACGTTGGCACACCGTAGGCGACGGGAGGTGGCGGGGGCGGTGGGGCAGGCGGGGCGCCGAAGGGCGGCGGCGGCACTGGCGATGGAGTCTGCGGAACGCTGGGCATCTCATTGAAGTCGCTCATCGTGGCGAGCTTAGGTCGTCGTGTCGTAGCCGAGAAGCGAGCAGGGACCGCCGGCTGAACCGACAGTGGGCAGGTCCCTAACGACGCCGCTTGGCCAGGGTCGCGATGCCGCCGCCAAGGCCGAGCAGCGACGACACCACCAACACCGGTACGCCGGGCCCCCACGACCCCTGTGCACCGAAGAGCCTCGTCAGCGAGAGCGCATCAGACACATCACTCATCTCAGCGAGCGCGACCATCAACGCGAACGAAGCGAACACGACTGCGAGAATCGCCACCGCCAACACCTTGCGGGCGGCGAACTGGGCGACGCCGAACCCGGCGAGCAGGACCGCGAAGAACACAAACGCTCCTCCACCAGGGGAGTCACCATCGAGGTTCAACGACTCGTTGGAGAAACCGTTCATGCTGGTTCCGTCGATCGTGACCCAGTTCAAAATCGACCCCAAGACGAGACCAACTCCGCTGACGATGAGCATCACCGACCCGGCCCTCACCGCTGGTCGGGGTGGTTTGGCTGCTACGTACCCCGCCGTGCCCCACGAGTTCGGAACCGGGTAGGCGCCAAACTGTGGCGCCTGTGGCATACCGAACGGTGCGGCGGGTGGGGCAATAGAGGGTGGCGGCGGAAGTGACGCTGATCCGGGCTGTTGAAAGTCGCTCATCGAGGCGAGCATAGAACGCCCAATTCCGGTGCTGGTTAGGCGCCGAGCACCCACCGTGACGCGGTCGCCTGGTCGCGAACCCGTCGGCTGACCTCGGCGGCGCAGCGATGCACCCGCTCGGCTACCGCCGGCGTGTGCGATGCGAGCCCGCACTCGGGCGTGATGATTGCGTGCTCACGTAGCAGCACCGGGTCGGCGCCTCGTTGCACCAGCTCGCACCACAGCGCACACAGGTGCCGCCACGGACGCTCGGCCGACGTGAGAATCGGCCCGCTGGTGGGCACCACGCCCCAGGCGATGTAGCCGCCCTGCTCCATGAACCGCATCAGATAACCGGCCGACTCGGCGACCTCGCGCCGAACGGGCAGCGACAGAATCGCCGGCCCGGCCGACAGCAGCGAGGGGATGTCCGTGAGCCCACACACGTGCAACCCCGAAATCGCAGAACCCTCCACCATCGCCAACGCTCCGGACACAAGGTCGATTGCAGTGTCGGGTGCAATCGGGAAGCCCGGCTGCATCAGATCGACCAGGGCTGGCTCCTCGATGAACACAACCTGCTGGCTACCGGGCAGGGCCACCTCGACCGCGTTGAGCAGGTGCTCCACTCGCGCTCGCACGCAACGCACGGCGGACTCAAAGGCTTCGCTCATGGGTACCCCGGCACGCATGAACGCCAGCCCGAGGCTCACCGGGCCCACGAATTGCCACTTCACGGAACCCGCGTACTGCTGTTCGCGCGCCACTTCGAGAAACGTTCGAAAGCCGAGGAACGCGTCGTGCTCAAGGTCGGTGACAATTGGCGCCAATGGGTCGACCAGATTGGCGTCGACCGCGATACTTCCGTACTGCCCGACTGTGACTCCCTGCATGCCAACCATGGCCTGCGCCATCGACCCTTCGGCGGGGGAACGTCGCGGCAGTGTCGGTATTGCCGGGAGCTCCATCGTGCGCAGCACGAACGAGGCCGCCTCGACCGCGTCCCGATGCGGAAGGCCACCGATGCCGGTTGCTGTTCCGCTGGGTAGTTGCAATGTCTTCATAGTGGGCCTCCCTTCTTCAGAGTCGTGATCGTGTCGGTTCAATCGTTCCACGCCGCACCGAATCGCTTCGAAGCGTGGCAACCAATTGCGGATACGTTGGCCTGATGCGTTGCCGTTCCACAAATCTGCACTGGCGCCGATGAACACCACCGAGCTCACGTCCCCTCGCTCCTCGCTGTGGGCACTGCGGGTTCTCGTCGTCGTTCTCGCGGCCACGATGGCCGTCGCTATCACCAACGCAGCACACTCGCGCAGCTCCGCTGCAGCACCCGTCGCCACCGTGGCATGGGGCGCGCTGACGGTCGCACTGGTCATCGCAGTGGTGGTGCCAGCCCCGCTCGCACTGACCGTTGTGCGGCTTTTGACTCCGGCCACCGTGCCCGCCGCAGCCACTGCGCTGGCCCTGGGAAGCGGCGCCGGGTGGGGCGTCCTCACGCTCGTTGTCGCAGTGCTCACGTGTCTCGTCGGCCTGTCGGCAGAGGCCGCCGAGGCGTTGGTGCAGGGTTCGGCTTATGGCCGCGAACAACGCCTGCCGCTTCGCACACCGGCGGCCATGTTGCTGCCGATCGTGATGGTGTGGTCGGTCTGGTGCGCCGTACTGCTCAGCGCGATTCTCGAACTCGGGGCCGGGCACTGGCTTGTCGGGGCCGTTATGGCCGTTCTCAGCGGCGCCCTCGGCTGGCTGCTGGCCACACGCCTTCACCGCTACTCGTGCCGCTGGCTGGTCGTCGTTCCCGCCGGGGTCGTGGTCCACGATGCGGTGGTGCTGGCGGAGACCCTGATGGTGCAACGCGGCAACGTCGCCATCGCGCAGCTCGCCCCCGCCGATACCGAAGCCGCCGATCTCACCGGCCCCGCCGCCGGGCACGCGGTGGAGATCGTCGTGCGCGAGATGGAACTGATCGTGCTGGCCGTAAGCGCGAGAGAACCGAAGGGCAAGGCACTGCATGTCCAGTCGATCCTGGTCGCCCCGTCGCGCCCCGGGCGGGCACTCACCGCGCTGGCCGCCAACAAGATTCCGGTTGGCTGAGAGCGCGCTCAGCCGGCGATGCCGCCACCGAGCACATAGGTGTCGGTGGCGTCGTACAACACAACGCTTTGCCCAGGCGAGACCCGTCGCTGTGGCTGCGCCCAGCGCACCAAGGCGGCATCGCCTTCCAGCGTGACGGTGGCCGGCTGAGCCTCACCGTGGGCGCTGCTCTGGACCAGGACCTCCCCACCGACGGGCTGGTGAGCCCACGTCAGTTGGTGCACCGTCATCGAATCGCGCAAGAGCAGCGAATCGTCGCCCACCTTCACTGTCAGGGTGGCGTGGTCGATGTCGACGACGTAGCGCTTCGGGCCGCCGCCGGGCAGACCAATGCCGCGGCGCTGGCCGAGGGTGACCATCTCCACTGACTCGACGGCCCCCAGTGTCGTTCCGTCGAGCGCGTCGACAACGGTGGCCGGACGGAACGCAATTCGACTGCCGAGGAACGCGGTGCGACCGCCGTCGTGCGTGATGAAACACACGTCCTGGCTGTCGGGCTTGTCGGCTGTGCGTAGCCCCATTTCGGTTGCGCGAACCCGCACCTGCGCCTTGGTCAGATTGCCGATGGGGAACAGCGTTCGGGCCAGCTCGCGCTGGGGCAGCATGTGCACCACGTAGCTCTGGTCCTTCGCCATGTCCTCACCGCGGGCAACGAAACGGACCCCGTCACGCTCGATGATGCGCGCATGGTGGCCGGTGGCGACCGCATCGAAACCGAGCAGGTCGGCGCGCTCACTGAGCCGATGGAACTTGAGGTGGCGGTTGCACTCGATGCACGGGTTCGGTGTCAGCCCCTGCTGGTGCGCGCTGACGTACGGTGCGACGACGTGCTCGTTGAAGTCGTCAGTGAAGTTGAACACCAGGTGGTCGATGCCCAGCTGCTGCGCCACACGGCGGGCATCGTCGACGTCGGCGACGGAGCAACAGCCGGTGTCGCTGTCGCCGCCCCACAAACGCATCGTGATGCCGACCACCTCGTGGCCATCGCGCAACAGTTCCGCTGCCGCCACCGACGAATCGACGCCGCCGCTCAACGCCATCAGGACCTTCATGACGGCACCCCTACCCCGGCTGGCACATCGTTGCGGCGCAGCTGATGCACGGCACGCACGATGACCTCGACTCCACGCTGCACGTCGTCCGCCGTGGACGCGGTGCCCAGCGTCAGCCGCAACGCTCCTTGGGCCAGGGAGCGTGGCACACCCATCGCGTGCAGCACGTGCGACGGCTCCATCGCCCCGGCGGCGCAGGCCGACGCTGCACTGGCGCAGACACCGGCCTCGTCGAGCAGGAACAGCAGCGCCTCGTTCTCGATGCCTTCGATGCACAGGTGAGCGGAACCGGCAACCTTCGCCGCTCGCGGCACGGTCTCGTGCACGCCCGGCAACGCTGCGACCAACTGGTCTACGAGCAGGTCGCGAAGCGCCGCGATACGGGGAAGCTCGCTCTCTCGCTGTACGTCGGTGAGCCGCAGCGCCTCAGCCATGGCGACGATGCCGCCGACGTTGTGGGTACCGCTGCGCCGCTCGCGCTCCTGCCCGCCGCCGATGAGCGCCGGCTCGAACGTGACGCCCTCACGCGCGATCAGCACGCCGACACCCTTCGGCCCACCGAACTTGTGCGCCGAGAGCGCCAGCAGATCCACATGCGGCCACATGGTGCGCAGGTCCAGCCAGCAGGCGGCCTGCACCGCGTCGGTGTGCAGCAGCGCCTTGGGGGCGTGCCGACGCACGACCATCGACACCGCGGCCATGTCGTTGATGGTGCCGACCTCGTTGTTGACGGCCATCACACTGACCACCGACACATCGGCGGTGGTGTCCAGCGCGTGTGCCAACGCCTCGAGGTCGACAGCTCCGGTAGCCGTGGTCGCCACGACCGTTCCGCCCACGAGATGCACGCACTCCAACACCGCGTGGTGCTCGGCTGCCGCGCACACGGCGGTGCCGCCGCGACGAGCGAGCACGCCGCGAATCGAGGTGTTGTCGGCCTCAGTGCCGCCGCCGGTGAAGATCACTTCACCGGGCTTGCAACCGATGGCCGCGGCCATCACTTCGCGTGCGTCGTCAATGGCTGTGCGCGCCTCGCGGGCGAAGCGATGCGACCCGGACGGATTCGCAAAGTGCTGCGACAGATACGGCAGCATGGCTGCAACCGCCTCGGGGCGCATGGGCGTGGTGGCCGCATGGTCGAGGTAGGTGTAGCCGGACATGCGTACAGGCTACGAACGTCTTCGTGAATCGGTCTGCCAGGCCACCGGCTGATGCGCAGGGAAGTTGCGGCGCTGATAGCGACTGAGCACACACATCAGGTACGCCTCGGGGTGCACTCGCTGAAGGCCGTCGTGGCGCAGCGTCACGGCCGCTCGCCGCGCGAGGTCGGTGGCAAGCGAGAAGCGGGCGTCCACGGAGAGCTCCCGATTGCGCATCAGGAACGTGCGGATGACGGTGTACTGCGCGTCGGTCATCGCTGTTGGATCGATGGTGGCCGCGAACCCCTCCATTCCAGGCGGCACCGGAAACCAGACGGCCGGTGGCAGCAAGGTGCGGTCCGGGTCGCGAATCACGATCGTGCCGGCCAACAGATCGCCGACCCGCTGATGACGAGACGTGCCCATGACGAACAGCATGCCGGTGACGCCCAGCGGCGGCAGAAAGCGATCGACGAGGCCGCCCATCATTCGCAACGAGGCATGGCGCAACCGGATCGGTGCACCCTCGATGGTCACCGCCCGCAGGCCCAGCGCCCGCTTGCCGATCGTTCGGCCGCGCATCAGCGTCTCGGACACCACCGGATACCCCATCAGCACCGCAGCGATCAACAGCGCGATGCCCATGTTGTAGGACGACGATGTGGCGGCACCGATGATGGCCAGCCCCATCGCCCCAATCCACAGGATCGCGAGCTGAATCGCAAAGTCGATCAGCCCGGCGAAGACCCGCGACGCAACGCCCGCGGTCTCCACATCCAGTACGACCGCCTCGGGGGTGACGATGCCATCCATCCGCCTACTACCCTACGCAGGCAGTGGACATCGATGCGTTCGTGGCGGAACATCAGGGCGCTTGGTGGCGGCTGCAACAGCTCACCGAACGCGCCCGCAAGGTCACCCAGGTCACGCCCGACGAACT
Source organism: Ilumatobacteraceae bacterium (assembly GCA_031366885.1). GTDB lineage: Bacteria > Actinomycetota > Acidimicrobiia > Acidimicrobiales > Ilumatobacteraceae > UBA668. Next base: position 18,661 of record JANLPB010000142.1, on the reverse strand, counting down.
CGACGAGCTGGTCCACCTCTATCAGGGCACCGGCGCCAACCTCGCCAATGCGCGAGTCGAGTACGCGGCCGATTCGGCGTTGGTCAACCGTTTGACGCTGCTCGTCAGCGACGCTCACGGTGTGCTGTACGGGCAGCGCGATACCGAGGTGCGCCGCGGCATCAGCCAGTTCGCCACGGTCACCTTTCCCGCTGCCATCTACGCGCTGCGCAAGTACATCCTGGTGGCCGCGCTGTTGACGTTCGTGCCGTGGGCCGTGTTCCAGATTTGGCTCTCCATCTCCCCCAAGGCGTTCGATGTCGTCGCTCCTGCTGGCGCCAGCGATCAGTACATCAATCAGGACTTCGAGGACTACTACTCGAATCAGCCGTCGCAGAACTTCGCCACCGAGGTGTTCTTCAACAACATCCGCGTCGGCTTCCTGGCCTTCGCCGCCGGCGTGTTGCTGTGCGTTGTGACTGCCGCGCTGTTGGCGTGGAACGGCGCAAACGGGGGGATGGCCGGAGGTCTGTTCACTCACGCGGGGCAAGCCGACAAATTTTGGGGGTTGATACTCCCGCACGGTCTGCTCGAGCTCTCCGCCGTCGTGGTGGCGGGGGCGGCCGGGTTGCGCATCGGATGGGCCATCATCGACCCCGGCGATCGCCCCCGCTTCAACGCGCTCACCGACGAGGCCCGTCGCTCGGGCAGTGTGCTGGTGGGTTTGGTGGTCGCATTCCTGATGGCCGCGATCGTCGAGGGTTTCGTCACCGGTCGGCCCTGGCCGACTGCACTGCGCATCGGCATCGGGCTCGGCATGTTCACCCTCTTCTGGGGCTGGACCCTTCTCCAGGTAGCCCGCCTGCGCCGCAACGGCCTCGAGCAACTCACCCCCGACGCCCCGCTCTAGTTCACCGCACGTCCACTCGCCCTCCGGAGATGCTTGCGGGGCGCAACTGTCACGAGCGGCTGTGACGAGGGCTAGAGGCGGCCGCTGGCTTTGACTTCTAGGTACTTGTCGACCAGTTCGGTGGCCAGCTTGCCGGGGGCCGCGTCGACGACGATGGCTCCTGCTGCTCGCAGCCGTGCGGTCGCCCGGGTTCGTTGGTGCAAGGCATTCACCGCGGCCGCCTCCCGGTAGGCCTCGCTCGCCCACTGGTGGTCGCCGCCAGCAGCCCACTCCTTCACGGCCGGGTCTTGCACCGCACCTACCACCACCAGGTGACGGCGGGTGAGGATGGGCAGGGCCGGCAGCAGCGCTTGCTCGACGGCTGACTCGACGAGATCGGTGAGCACGATGAACAGCGAACGGCGACGGAAGCGGGCCGTGGCGTAGTTGAACGCTGCCAGGTAGGCGCTCTCGCTGTAATCGGGCTCCAGCATGTACATCGCCTCCGCGGCACGGCCAAGCTGGCTCTTCCCGTTGGTTGGCACCGCGACGCTGCGCACCTGCCGGTCGAACGCCAGCATGCCCACACGGTCGCCCAACTTCGTCGCCACCTGGACCACACCCAGCACGGCATCCATGGCGTGCTCCACCCGCGGCACGCCTCCGACAGTGCCCGCCATCACGCGACCGTTGTCCAGCAGCAGCACCACGTTCTGATTCCGTTCCGCCCGGTACTGCTTCACGATCGGGCGCTGCAGCCGCACCGTCGAGGGCCAATCGATACGTCGAAACTCGTCGTCGGGGCGGAAGTCGCGCAGCTGATCGAACTCGGTGCCGCCACCGCTGGTACGAATGCTGCGCAGTCCAACCTCCAAGACCCGCGGCACACGAATGCGACGCTGCACTTCGTCGCGACTCGGGTACGCGGGCATCACCCGTAGGCCGCCCTCCAGCGCACGCGTCGCTTGACGGTTCGCCAGGCGCAACGGCCCCTCGACGCGCACCGTGACGTCGCGGAGCGGAAAACGACCGCGACGCGTTGGCCGCATCTGTGTCGTCGCCCGCAGGCGTGCGCCCGACCGCAAGGTGGCGCTGACGCTGCGCCGTTCCGCATTCAGGCTGGGCCAGAGCGCATCGGTGACCGTCACCCGCGCGAGACGTGGCGAGCGATTGCCGACCAGCCATGTCAGCGTCGTCGTCTCCCCCATGGTCACCGACTCGTCGAGCTCACGCTGCACGTCGATGTGCTTGGGCGCCACGCACAGCAACGCATCCACGATGAACGCAAGCAGCAGCAACATCTCCACCGCCACCAACGCCGTCCAGCTGCGGCCGGGCCACGCGAACAACGCAAGGCCCGACATGGCGACGAGCGCGGCAAACCGCACTGTCGGCAACGGGTAGGCAATGCGGTGCGTCATCAGTCAGGCGACCAGGTCAGCGAGGCGTGGGGACGGTGGCCAAAATGCCGTCGAGCACGGCGTCAGCCGACGTGCCCTCCAGCTCTAATTCGGGGCGCACCATGATGCGGTGACGCAGGCACGGCTTGGCGACAGCCTTCACTTCGTCGGGCGTGACGAATTCGCGGCCGCTGAGCCACGCCCACGCCTTCGACGCGTGCAACAGCCACGTCATGCCACGCGGCGACACGCCCAGTTGCAACGACGGCGACTCACGCGTGGCACGACACACATTGACGATGTACTGCTGCACCGCCGGCTCCACGCGAATTCGTTGAATCGCCTCGCGGCCCGCCGCGAGGTCCGCCGCCGATGCGACAGCACGCACACCAGACCCGCGAACGTCGTGCGGGTTCATGCCCCGGTCGTGGCGCGACACCATCTCCAGTTCCTGCTCGAACGTGGGGTAGTTCACCTGCAGCTTGAACAGGAAGCGGTCGAGCTGAGCCTCGGGCAGCGGATAGGTGCCCTCGTACTCGATCGGGTTTTGCGTCGCGATCACCAGGAACGGATTCGGGAGTGGATAGGTCTCTCCATCGAAGCTGACTTGGCGCTCCTCCATCGCCTCCAAAAGTGCCGCCTGAGTCTTGGGTGGTGTGCGGTTGATCTCGTCGGCGAGCAGAAGGTTGGTGAAGACCGGGCCTTCACGGAATTTGAACGTGATGCCATCGGAGCTCTGGCCCACCAACTGTTGGCCGATCACGTCGCTGGGCATCAAGTCGGGGGTGAATTGCAGGCGGGTGAACTTCATGTCGAACGCAGCAGCCAAGCTCTTGGCCAGCAGCGTCTTGGCGACACCCGGAACCCCCTCCAGCAGCACATGGCCGTTCACCAGCAACGCTGCGATGGCACCGGTGAGCACGCCCTCTTGGCCGACCACCACCTTGCCTACCTCGTCGCGCACCGCTAACACGGCCTGCAGGGGCGATCTGTTCTCATCAGTCATGAGTTGACTCCTTCACCTTCAACGCGCCCCAACGGGGTCGCTTCACGGATTACTTGTAGAGAGTTGGCCAGCTGCATCAGGCCGGCGTTGTCATGCACCTCGCGCTGCAGCACTGCGGAAACCTGGCCCGCCGCCAGCGCCGTCTGCGCGGTGACCGCAGCGTCCAACGCGTCGATGGAGGTAGTGGGCGGTAGTCGAAACTGCGCGCACAGCCAACGGAAGAGGTTGCCGCGCAGCAGCCAGCCGGCGCGCTCGGCGTGCTGCGCGCGCTGCATCAGATTGCCCGTCGCCACCACGAGCTCGCTGCCGGCGATGGGCACCTGCGCGGGTTCGCGTACCGGTCGGCCGGGCCTGATCGCCCGCGCGATCGCGAAGATGATGAACGCGATGGCCAGTTGCGTCAGCGCCATCCACACGCCGGGTCGCACGAGATCGGACAGCGTCTGGGTACCCGAACCGAGGTCGGCGGTGGTCTTCGCCGCTTTGTCGCCCAGCAGTATGTCGATGCGCGCGCCATCAGTGGGGGCGAGCAGGGCAGTCGCCAGCGGCCCGTTGTCCGCATACCGCAGCAGCAGGTTGGTGAACACCTGGTTGTCACCCAACTGCACGATGAGACCGGCGCCAAGCGTGTGCGCAACTGCGAACGCTCCCGACTCGTTCTGAAAGCAGGCGGACGAGCCGGCAGAGTGGAAGCGAACCGCGCTGCGCACGAACAGACCACGAAGATGCTGGAGCGCGCCGATATCGCACTCATCGAGAGGGACGTTGATCTGGCTGTTGAGCTCGTTGTCAACGAACGCTGGCAGCTCGTCGGTCACGGTGCTCGTGGCGCCGAGGTCACCGGCAAGCAAGCTGTCGGCATCGGCGACTACCGCCACCCCGCCACCTTTCACAAACGCGAGGAGGTCCCGCCGCTGAGCAGCGTTGAGCCGATCTTCCAGGACCAGTACCCGCTGCGACGACCCGACCGTCGGTGCGTGCCGCACCACATCGACAGTTGCGCCCTGCTTCTCGAGCAGCACCACCAGCCCGCGGGTTCCGCTGTCGGCGGCGCTGCGCGGATCGAACGGCTCCGGTGCCGGCCGCGCACGAAGCAACAGCAGCATGCCGACGGCGGCAATCACCAACACCAGCACGGTGACACCAGTACGACCGCTCGCACGCTGCTCGCCCGCTACCCGACGCGGACTCATCGAGCTGCCCGAGTCGCCGTGGCCAGCACCTGACGTTCCAACACCCGAAAGCGGTCGTCGTCGGCCGCATCTACCTCTCGATGGCCGTACCACACGTCGTCGAAAAGATCGGCCGCGTCGTCGAACGGTGAGCTGACCGCTGGCATCACGCGGCGCATCTGGTCTCGCTCTTCACCCGTTGTTCGGCCGGGTATCTCGTCGATCAGACCGCGGCGGGCAAGGTCGCCGACCAACGCCCGATAGCGGCAGCGCAACGCCTCGCGATGGCGCCCGGCGAGACGATGCCGCTCGGCCTCGGACCGCCAGTCGGTCGGCTCGCGCGAACGGTCGACGGCAACCGCGTCGCGCTCCACGATGTCGGTGTCTCCATCGCCAGCCGACGTCTTGCGTCGTCCCATCGGCTTGCCGGACTTCGCCATCCCCCAACGCAACAGCAGGTACAGCAAGCCGACGACCGCGGCAATCAACAGCACCCAGAGCAGTAGCGAAATGAAGCTGAGATCCAGGCCCTTCGGAGTGGCCGGTGGCTTGGGCGGCTTGGGCGCGGCACACACCGATGCATCCTTGCTGACCACCTTGCACGCTTCCGCGCGTACCGCATCGGGGTCTTGGTCAACAGGGCCGAGCGGGCCGCCCGGTGGCGCCACCGCGAACCACGCGCGAGTCAGCAGTGCGGACATCATTCGATGGCTCCGAACGCACGATCGGCAGCGATCGCGATGTCGAGGCCCTCAGCGTGGACACGAATCTGCAGGTACAGCTGCGCGGTGGCAAGTGCTGTGAACGGGATCACGATGAGCATCGCCAACTGCAGCGTGATGCCCTGCACCAACCATGCGACCGAGCCGAACGAGACAAGCCCGGTGCTCTCCACCAATTGCGGAAGGAACGCAATGAACGAGAACAGCATTGCGGCGAGCACACCACACGCCCACACAAAACCGAGGGCTGCACCGAACCGAGTTCGCACCAGCCGCCACGCACGAGGGATTGCGGCCAGACCCAGCTTCTCGCCCATCATCACCGGCGTCACGAGCAGCACGCAAGTACTCACCAGTGACGCGCCGAGCGACAGAATCCAGATCAGTCCAGCGAGCGTGCCACCGTCGGAATTGATCAACCACAGGTAGCACAGCAGCGCCCACCAGTGAGTGAGCAGCCAGGTGAACACAAGCAGCGGCAACCGGCGCAGCACCGCTCGCATGCACTCCCCGATGTTCGGGTCGCCACCCATCTGGTAGCGCACAAGAAACACTGCCGCGTACGCGCCGACGAGATGAGCGGTGAACGACTGCAGCGCCGCGGCCAGGAACAGAAAGCCGGTTTCGGCGCCAACGTACCCTCGGTCGCCCAGCAGTCCGTCGACCGCATCGAATCGATCGAATGCGAGTACGGCGAGGAACACTCCAACGGCCATCATCGGCACCATCAACATGGCGGAGCCAACCAGCACCGCGCGGGCGCGTCGCTGCAACACGTGAGCCGAAGCATCGATCGAACCCACGATCAGCCGCTCCGCCCGCCGCAGCCGCGGCGCTGGGCGCCTGTCGCCTACGGGTCCGCTGCCGCGGGACGGTGTCGGTGCCTTGGGTGACCCTGATTCAATGTCCGCCCACTGACCCACCGCGCCATTCTGACCGAATCCCGCAGCGGGAGGTGAGCGCTTCGCCGATTCGGCTGGCGAGCCGGTGGCCGCGTGACCCAAGATGGTGCGATGCGCGGCTACACGAATGCGAGCTACGGCGACTCATTCGCCGACGTGTACGACCAGTGGTACGGCGACATCAGCGACATCGAGGCAACGACGCGTACCCTGCTGGCGCTCGCTAAGGCGGCCGGCGGCAAGCGGGTACTTGAACTTGGCGTGGGCACCGGACGATTGGCCATCCCGCTCGCGGAGGTTGGTCTCGAGGTCCACGGCCTGGACACCAGCGAACGAATGCTGCAGCAGATGGCGGCCAAGCCACGCGGCTCCGAGGTGCTCGCCCACATTGGCGACATGGTGGGCGACATGCCCGCCGGACCCTTCGCAGTCGTGTTCGTGGCCTACAACACGTTCTTCAATCTGCTCACCGCCCAGCGACAGCAGGCGTGTTTCGATGCCGTCGCCGACCGGTTGATCGACGGCGGATTCTTCGTGATCGAAACCTTCGTACCCGACCCCGCGCACGATCCAGCGTCCAGCATCACGGTCCGATCGATCGCCGTCGACCGTGTCGTGCTCAGCGTCAGCACCGCCGACGCGGCCGGCCAACGTGCCGAGGGCCAGTTCATCGACATCACTGAAGCTGGCGGAGTGCGCCTGCGACCGTGGAGCATCCGCTGGGCCACGACCAGCCAGTTGGATGAAATGGCCAGTGCCTCAGGGTTGGCGCTGAACGACCGCTGGGAGGCATTCGACGGCACTGCCTTCACCACGGAGAGCGAACGTCAAGTCTCCGTCTTTTGCAAGGGGAGCCGCGCAAATTCAGCGCACGTCCGCCCTTCGCACAGCGACAGGTCGTAAGCTGTAGGAGCTGTGAGTCAACTCCGACTGAACCCGCTGACCGGGCGATGGGTCACAATCGTGGCCGATCGGGCCGAACGCCCTACCGACTTTGCCCCGCGCACCGCGCAGGTCGAGTCCGAGCCTGGTCGCCCCTGTCCGTTCTGCCCTGGCAACGAGGAATCGTCGCTGCCGGCATTGGAAACGCTCGACGCCGGTGGCCAGTGGCGCATGCGCGTCATCCCCAACCTGTACCCCGCGTTCGAGGGTGACGAGCCCTTTGCTGTCCACCACCACGGTCCGGTGCACGTGGAGGCCGAGTCCAGCGGGATCCACGAGGTGTTCGTGTTCACGCCCGACCACGACGGTGGCGTGCAGCTGATGTCCGACGAAGACGCCACCGACATGATGTTGATGCTGAAGCGTCGGCTGCAGGAGCACGCGACCACCAAGCATGTGCGGTACACCCAGGCCATCATCAACCATGGCCGCGAGGCCGGCGCCTCGCTGGCACACCCGCACGGCCAGCTGCTGGGCCTGCCGTTCGTGCCCGGCGAAATTCTCGAAGAGCAGCGTGCATTCACCCGCTTCGAAGGTGGCTGCATCCTGTGCGCCACCGTCGAAGCGGAACTGGTCGATGGCAAGCGTGTGCTCTTCGCCACCGACGACGTGGTGTGCGTCAGCCCGTACTGGGCGGGTGCTCCGTACGAGCTGCTGATCATTCCGCGCAGCCACGACCTGCACCTCACCGACAGCAACGACACGACGTTGGGCGCCGTTGGTATTGCCATCCGCGACTCGTTGGTGGCGCTCCGCGAGATCCATGGCGACATCGCCTACAACCTCGTCTTCCATACGGCGCCGCACCATTACAACGGGTCGTATCACTGGCACGCGCACCTGTTCCCGAAGCTGATCACCACGGCCGGTTTCGAACGTGGCACCGGCGTGATGATCAACATCGTGCCGCCGGAGACCGCTGCGCAACAGTTGCGCAGCGTTGCCGTCAAGGCGTAACGCGCTCACGCCGGTCATGTCGCAGATCCGAGTTGCCATCGAGATCGATGCGCCACCCGCTCGAGTGTGGGAGGTCGTCGAACCAGTCGAGCGCCACGTCGACTGGATGCACGACGCCGTCGCCATCCACTTCACCAGCGACCAGACCCGCGGCGTGGGAACCGAGTTCCTGTGCGACACCAAAGTCGGCCCCATCAAGCTGGTCGACAGGATGGAAATCACCGAATGGACGCCCGGCGAAGTGATGGGCGTGCGCCACATCGGGCTGGTCACCGGCAGCGGCCGCTTCACGCTTGAACCGATCGATTTGGGCCGCCGCACCCGCTTCGTCTGGCAAGAGGAGCTGACCTTCCCCTGGTGGCTGGGTGGCCCGCTGGGCGCCTACATCGGCGGCAAGGTCGCCCTGCGACCAATCTGGCGACGCAACCTGCGAGGCCTCAAGCGCCTCGTCGAGCTCCCCGCCAACTGAGTCGGACGGCCACGGAGATCGGCGTGCTCAGCAGTCTCTAGGTCGCCGCGCGCACGCCGGCGGTGACGACGGCACTGATCACGATGACCGCGATCAGTGGCACTCGACGCCATGCGGCGATGACTGCCGCCCCGACGCCCGCCGCGCGAGCGTCGATCTGAAGATGTTGGCCAATGCTGAAGGTGTCCTTGACCACGATGGCGGCGATCAGCGCCGCAGGAATCAGTCCGAGGCAGCGATCAAGCATCGGCGGTAACTGCCGGTTCCCAATGAGAACCAGGCCAAGCACCTTGAACCCGTAGGCGGTTGCGGCGAGGGCGAGAACGAAACCCCACGTCACGTTGCGACCACCTCTCCAGAGGCGGCGCTTGCCGACAACGGTGGAGGCGGAACTCCCACCAGAATGCCAAGAGCGGCGCACAGAATCGGCACCCCGACCGGCGTGAACGGGATGAGTACCAGGCACACCGTCGCCCCAATGGCAGCTGCCAGCGCGGCCCGACGCTCACGCAGCATTGGCCACAGGATGGCCACGAAGGCGGCCGGAAACGCTGCGTCCAGCCCGTACACCGTCGGATCGATGGCGGTACCCAGCAGTGCACCGATCAGCGTGCCGAGGTTCCAGAACAAGTAGACGCTGAGGCCGGTGATCCAGAACGCAGCGGCCCGATGCGACTCGTCCTCCTGAGCCGCGGCCATTGCGGTCGATTCGTCGAGTGTCAACTGGGCAGCGATGAGCCGTCGGCCAAGGCTCCCGCGCAGATGCGGGGCCATCGCCAGCCCGTACACGCTGTTGCGCGCCGCCAGCAACGCGGCCCCACCAAAGGCCGACGCGGCTGACCCACCCGCACCGAAGACGCTGACGGCCGCGAACTGGGACGCCCCGGTGAACACCAACAACGACATCGCACAGGTCTGCCCCACCGACGCCCCGGCGGACACCGACGTCACCCCGAACGAGATGGCGAAGACACCCACCGCCAGCCCGAGAGTGACACAGGCTGCGAGCACGGGGCGCAAACGTTCGTCGCGCCAAGGGTTCACGGTCGGGCAGCGCCCAACCACAGCACCGCCAGCGGCGGGACTTCGATGACTGCTGATGCAGGCTGACCCTGCCAGGCGACTTCCGTCGTCGCAGTCACGACCGCGCTGCCCGTGCGCAGCCCTTCCAGGTCGTAACCGGCGAAACCACTGCCGCCGTAGTTCGGCGAGTCGGAATCGAGCAGGACCTGCCAATCGCCCGCCCACGGCAAGCCGATGCGATACCCGCTGTGCGGCACCGGCGTGAAGTTGGCGACGGCCGCCACCGCTGTGCCCCCGGCATAGCCCCAACGGAGAAACGCGAACAGCGAGTGCACGGTGTCGTCGGCCTCGAGCCATTGAAAGCCAGAGGTTTCGTGGTCGCGTTCGAACAACGCGGGCCACGCGGCGACAACCCGGTTCAGCTCCGCCAGCAGGTCGCGGACGCCCCGGTGTGGCGCATGGTCCAGCAGGTACCACGGCAGACCCGTTGACTCGTTCCACTCGGTGAACGGCGCAATCTCGGCACCCATGAACAGCAACGGCGCACCGGGCTGGGCCCACATCCACGCGTACAGCGCGCGCAGGTTCGCAAACCGCTGCCAGTCGTCCCCGGGCATCTTGCCCAGCAAACTGCCCTTGCCGTGCACCACTTCGTCGTGGCTGAGCGGCAACACGAAACGCTCGCTGAACGCGTACAGCAGGCCGAACGACAGCTCGCGGTGGTGAAACTGCCGGTGCACCGAATCGTGCTCCAGGTAGCCCAACGTGTCGTTCATCCAACCCATGTTCCACTTGTGCGTGAAACCGAGCCCACCGAATTCGATGGGATGGGTGACCTTGGGCCACGCGGTGCTTTCCTCAGCGATCACCATCGCGGTGGGTGCCTCGGCAGCGACGACCGAGTTCAGCTCACGCAGGAACGCAATGGCTTCCAGGTTCTCGCGGCCACCCTCACGGTTGGGCACCCAACCACCCGCGGGACGGGAGTAGTCGAGGTACAGCATGCTGGCCACGGCATCCACGCGCAGGCCGTCGATGTGGAACTCTTGCAGCCAATACAGCGCGTTCGCCACCAGGAAGTTGCGGACCTCATTGCGGCCGTAGTTGAAGACGTACGTGCCCCAGTCGGGGTGCTCGCCTTGCCGCGGATCTGCATGCTCGTACAGCGCGGTGCCGTCGAACCGAGCGAGGCTCCACTCGTCCTTCGGGAAGTGCGCCGGCACCCAATCGATGATCACGCCGATGCCACGCTGGTGAAAGCTGTCGACCATCGCTCGCAGTTCGTCGGGCGTGCCATAGCGCGCCGTCGGCGAGTAGTAACCACTGACCTGATAACCCCAGGAGCCCCCGAATGGGTGTTCGGCAACGGGCAGCAATTCCACGTGAGTGAACCCGAGGGCCACGAGGTGGTCGGCAAGTTGTTCGCCGAATTCCACGTAGTTGGTGACGCCGGCGCGCCATGAACCGATGTGCGCCTCGTAGATGCGCAGCGGCGCCCCGAGCGCATGGCTGCGGGCGGCCATCCACTCGTCATCCGCCCACACGTAGGAGTCGGGCTGCGCCACCACACTGGCGTTGGAGGGCGGACACTCGCTCTCACGCGCCATCGGGTCGGCCTTCAGCACGTAGGCACCGGCCTGGGAAGTGACGCCGAGTTTGTAGTGATGCCCGGCCGCAGCTGTCGGACAGATCAGCGCCCAGATGCCCGAGGAGCCCTGAGGTTCCAGCATCGTGCCCGGCGCCCAGTCGTTCCAGTCGCCCAGAACCTCGACAGACCGAGCGTTGGGAGCCCACACGGCAAATCGGACGCCACCGTCGGGTAGCGCCTGCGCGCCGAGCAACTGCCAGAGGCGACGATGAGTCCCCTCGCCGAAGAGATGAAGGTCGAGATCGGAAAGCACCACAGTGCGAGCGTACGGCACTGCCCACCCTCACCGCTGCTACGTTCGCAGCCGTGCGCGTACTGATGCTGTCGTGGGAGTACCCGCCGCTGGTTGTGGGCGGTATTGCCGCTCACGTGGACGGCCTCGCAAGGGCAATGCAGCGCGCCGGCCATGAGGTCGTCGTGTGGAGCTTGTATCACCCCGGCGAGCCCGACGACGTGCTCGTCGATGGCGTGCGCGTGATGCGCGCCGACCCCGCTCTGCCGTGGTTACCCGATGACGACTTGGTGGCGCGGATGGCCTCCGCCAATCACCAACTCGTGCAACTGACCGCGCAGCTGGGTGACTGGCGGCCAGAGGTTATTCATGCACACGACTGGCTCGTTGCGTGGGCGGGCGACACGCTGAAGACTCTTCTCGACGTTCCGATGGTCGCCACCATTCACGCGACCGAGCGTGGCCGCCACGGTGGTCACCTTCCACCGGGCCTTCCGGGCACCATCAACTCGATCGAGTGGTGGCTCACCTATCAGGCCCGCGAGGTGATCGCGTGCTCGCGGTTCATGGTGCGCGAGGTCATCCACAGCTTCGAGCTACCTGCCGAGAAGGTGCACCTCGTCCCCAACGGGATCGACACGGAGCGCTGGCAGGTGGCGGACACCTCGCCCCCACCCGAACGCGAGCCGCTGGTCGTTGCGTGGGGTCGGATTCAGTACGAGAAGGGTTTTCAGATACTCGCGAGAGCGATGGGCGAACTTCGTCTCCGCGTGCCTGGCGTACGTTGCGTGATCGCCGGCCGCGGCACCTACCTACCCGAGTTGCAAACACAGATCGATATGGAGGGCGTCAGCGACATCGTCCAGTTGGCTGGCTTCGTCCCCGACGGCGAGCTGCACAAGATGTTGCAACGGGCCGCCTGTGTAGTGATTCCCTCGCTCTACGAACCGTTCGGCATCGTGGCGCTGGAGGGGATGGCGGCCGGCGCGCCGACGTTCGTGGCCCGCACCGGCGGCCTGGCCGAGATCGTCGAGGGCACCAACGCCGGAATGCTGTTCGAACCGGGCAATCACCACGAACTCGCCGACCGAATTGCCGAGGTAGTGGCCGACCCGGCTGCGGCCGCACGGATGCGAACCAACGCCGCGGCGCTGCTGGCCAAGACCTACACCTGGGGCGCCATTGCCGCCGAGACGGTGCAGGTCTATCGCACAGCACTTGACGTTCCGTACTTCTCCGAACCCGATGGGCCCGTCCTCAACTAGCCTGTTCCGAATGCGTGCAGTCAAAGAGTTCAACGTTGTCCCCGCCATTCCTTCGGCCTTGGGGGCGTTATCACAGGTCGCCTTCAACTTGCACTGGACGTGGGACGGCGAGACGCAGGCGCTGTTCAAGCGACTCGACCCCGCACTGTGGAAGTCGACGGGCCGTGACCCGTTGCGCCTGCTGGCAGCAATCAGCGCCAGCCGCTGGGACACGTTGGCCGCCGACCCAGACGTTGTGGCAGCCACCCAAGCCGCCGCCGCACGCCTGCGCGACACTGTCGAAGCACCACGCTGGTTCCAGAGCCGCACGGACTCCCCGCTTGGCCTGGTCGCCTACTTCTCCCCCGAATTCGGCATCTCCGAAACGTTGCCGCAGTACTCCGGTGGCCTCGGGATTCTCGCCGGCGATCACCTCAAAGCCGCCTCAGACCTGGGCTTGCCGTTGGTCGCCGTTGGCCTCCTCTACGCGGAGGGTTACTTCCGTCAGAGCCTCAACGCCGACGGCGTACAGGAAGAGCGCTACCCACCGCTGGATCCGCTGGGCTTGGCGCTGCACTCCACCGATGTACAGGTGTCGCTGCAGATCGGTGACGAGAATGTCAAGATCAACGTCTGGCGCGTCGAGGTCGGGCGCGTGCAGTTGTACCTGCTCGACACCAACGTAGAAGGCAACAGTGCGGAGGCCGCAGGCATCACCAACCGCCTCTACGGCGGCGACACCGAGCACCGCTTGCGCCAGGAGATGGTGCTGGGCATCGGTGGCGTTCGTGCGTTACGTGCGCTCGGTTTGCAGCCGCAGGTCTTCCACACCAACGAGGGCCACGCTGGCTTTCTGTCCCTCGAGCGCATCCGCGAACTGGTTGCAACGGGCTTCACCTTCCGCGAGGCCGTCGAGGCCGTACGCGCCGGCGGCGTGTTCACTACGCACACACCAGTGCCGGCCGGCATCGACCGCTTCGCACCCGAGCTGATGACGAAGTACTTCGCCGGCTTCGCCGCGTCGTACGGCATCACATTCGAGGAACTGATGGCCATTGGCAGCCGTGCCGACGAGCCGGATGGCAAGTTCAACATGGCCGTGATGGGCCTGCGTATGGCCGGCCGCGCCAACGGAGTTGCGCAGTTGCACGGCGAAGTCAGCCGCGAGATGTTCGCCGGTCTGTGGCCCGACGTGCCGCACGACGAAGTGCCGATCGGCGCCATCACCAACGGCGTCCACGCACCGACGTGGGTCGGCAATCACATCGCGCCACTGTTCGCGAAGAGTGTCGGGCCCGTGTGGGACGGTGCCGACGAAGCGTCGTGGGCCGGCGTCAACCACCTCGACCCCGGCGAAGTGTGGGCCGCACGCGCGAAGGGTCGCGCCGAGCTGGTCACGTTCGTGCGCTCACGGTTGGGCGATGCGCTGCTGGACCCGAAGGCGCTCACCATTGGCTTCGCCCGACGCTTCGCCACCTACAAGCGCGCCACGCTGCTGCTCAGCCAGCCGGATCGTTTGCGCAAGCTGCTGCTCGACGCCGATCGCCCGGTGCAATTCGTGTTCGCTGGCAAGGCGCACCCCGCCGACCAGCCGGGTAAGGACATGATCCGCGACATCGAACTGTTCGCTCGCCAGCTCGACGTGGGCCACCGTTTCGTGTTCGTGCCCGATTACGACATGGCCGTCGCCCGCATCATGTACCACGGTTGCGACGTCTGGCTGAACAACCCCCGCCGCCCGCTGGAAGCGTGTGGCACCAGCGGAATGAAGGCAGCGCTGAACGGCGCACTCAACTGCAGCATCCTCGACGGATGGTGGGACGAATGCTTCGACGGCGAGAACGGCTGGGCCATCAACTCCGCCGACGACGACCCCGACACCGGCCGCCGCGACCAGCGCGAGGCCACCAGCCTGTTCGGCCTGTTGGAGCGCGAGATCATGCCGCTGTTCTACGACCGTGGCACCGACGCACTGCCCCACGGCTGGATCCACAAGATGGAGCACAACTGGAAGACACTCGGGCCGTTCGTCACCGCCGCCCGCATGGTGCGCGACTACACCACCGAGCTGTACGAGCCGGCGGCCGCCGGTTCGCGTCTCGCCAATGCAGATGCGGGTGAGCCTGCCAAAGAACTGGCCGAGTGGAAGGCGCGCGTTCGTCAGGCGTGGCCGGCCGTGAAGGTCGTCGACGTGGAGTCCGACACCGCTCCCGCCAACGAAGGCGACCAACGACACGTCCGTGCCCACGTCGACATCGACGGCCTCGATGTCACCGATATGGCAGTGCAGGTGCTGCACGGCGGCGTCGACTCCGAGGGCGAATTCGTCGGAGCACCGGCGGTCGTCAACCTCACCTCTGTCGGCGACGGCGTCTTCGAAGCGACGTACACCGTCGGCGAGGCTGGCCCGTACGGGCTCACCGTCCGCGCTGTGCCGTCGCATCCGCATCTCGTGTCTCCTGTGGAGCTGGGCCTGGTCGCCTGGGCCAGCTGAGCCTGAAAGAATCCTCAAATGATCGAGATGAACGATGCGGACGCTCTCTCCCAGCAAATTCTGACGGCGCAGATCGCGCGTGTCGCGCAGCGCGGCTCCATGATCCTCAAGATCGTGTCGGGGGTGCTGGCGGCATCAGCGATCGTTGCCAGCTGGATCTCAGCGACGACTGACCAGAACGTGTTCTACGGCAGTCCAAAGGTCGACTTCCCGCTGAAATGGAAGGTGCAGTCGTTTTTGAGTTCAGCCATCGTTGGTGTGGCGTGGGCGGCGCTTATTCTGGCCGCCGCGTTTGCCCTCGAGATCGTGGCGCTCCGAGCCGCCCGACTTCCCCACCCTGCCGCTGAATTGTCGGAGTTCACCACAACCACGCCCGAAGCCGTGGCTGCGCCCAGCAACTTCGCTGCCCGTCCCGCTCAAGCGGCAGCGATGCCAGCGGCTCCGCCCCCAATGAAGATCGCCAACGACGAGATCTGGCGCCGCTAACCGCCCAGTCCCGTCCGGTGCGAGTGCCACGCCACCAGTCCGAGTGCCAGCCCGCAATGCGAGTGCTCACTCGCACCCCGGGGTGCGAGTGAGCACTCGCATGGAGTCGTCCCACTCCGACAGGAGCGGTGGCACTCGGATGGATATCGGGGTTAGCGGCCGGTGAATGCTGCGTTGCCGGGGCCGCTCTGCAAGAAACTCGCCACGCCGATCTGGCTGTCGTCGGTGTGAAAGACGGCTTCGAACAGGTCGATCTCCAACGCCAGACCCGCCGCCAGGTCGGTCTCGGTGCCCTCGTCGACAGCCCGCTTGATCATCGCCTGCGCTTGCAGGGCGCCCTTCGCCACCTCGGCTGCGAGGGCGAGGGCGCGATCCATCAGCTCGTCGCCGGTGACGAGTTCGTCGGCCAGGCCGATGCGCAGCGCTTCCTCCGCCTTCACCTGACGACCGGTGATCATCATCTCCTTGGCACGACTGCGGCCGATGGTGCGCGGCAGCCGCTGAGTGCCACCGCCTCCGGGGATGATGCCCAGCAGCACTTCCGGTTGGCCGAACACTGCTCGCTCACTGACGATGCGATAGTCGCAGGCAAGGGCAAGTTCGCAACCCCCGCCCAACGCGTACCCGCTGACCGCCGCGATCACGAAGCGCGGAATCGCGGCCACGGCGTTGAGGGCGCGATGAAACCCTTCGCCGATGGCACGGCCCTCGTCGGCACCGCCGAATTCGCTGATGTCGGCACCGGCGGCCAGCAACCGTGGACCGCCGGTGATGACGACCGCTCCCGGCGGGATCACCGTCAGGTCGACCGCCGCGTCATACAGCTCGGCCAGCAGCGCCTGCGACAGCGCGTTCACCTTCGGATTGTTGAGCGTGACCACAGCCACGCCATCGTCACGACGTTCGACCAGCACCAGTTCACCCATACCCGCACCCTACTTGCCCCACCCAATCCGTATTTAGGCGCCGACGGACTTCAGCATTTCGTCGGCGGCTGCCCACGGGTCCATGGTGCGGTGGAAGACGGCCTCTTGCAGCTCGTTCCAACGGTCGCCAGTCGCCAGCTGTCGGGCACGCTGCTCCAACCGACGGGCAACGATCTCGCGGAGTTCTTCGCGCAGGCGGAACTCGCGGCGACGAGTGAGCTCGCCGTTGGCTTCGATGAACGCACGGTGCGCCAGCACTGTCTCCCACATCTCGGGCACGCCGCGCTTCTCGGTGGCTACGACGGCGATGATGGGCGGACGCCATGCCTCGTGCGGCAAGTCGCTGAGCTCGAGCATCTGCTCCAGGTCGCGGCGTGTGTCCTCGACGCCCTTGCGGTCCGCCTTGTTGATCACGAACACGTCGGCAATCTCCATCAGACCGGCCTTGTTTGCCTGCACCGAATCGCCCCAGCCGGGGTTGACGACCACGACGGTGGTGTCGGCTTTACCGGCAATCTCCACTTCGACCTGACCAACGCCCACTGTTTCCACCAGCGTCCACCGACGGCCGACTGCGTCGAGCAACCGAACCGCCTCGGGTGTGGCCAGCGAGAGGCCGCCGAGGTGCCCCCGCGTGGCCATCGAGCGGATGAACACGCCCGGGTCGGTGGCGTGGTCCTGCATGCGAACGCGGTCGCCGAGAATCGCACCGCCGGTGAACGGCGACGAGGGGTCGATCGCCAGGACCGCCACCTCTTGGCCTGCCGCGCGCAGGTGGCCGATGGTGGCCGACGTCAGCGTGCTCTTACCCGCCCCCGGCGCGCCGGTGAGGCCGACCGTGTAGCCACCACCCGACAACGGATACGACAGGCGGCTGACCTCACGCGCCTCATCGCCACCCCGCTCGACCAGTGAGAGCAACCGAGCCAACGACCCGCGATCACCACCGCAAGCGGCGGTGAAAAGATCGGAAACCGACGTCGACCGGCGGCTCATAGCTCGTCGGGAATGAGGTTGATCACTTCCGTAACGCCATCAATTCGGTCACGCATGATCCGCTCAATGCCGGCCTTCAGTGTCTGACCACTGGCCGGACAGGTGCCGCACGCGCCGATCAGCGTGACCGTGATGATGCCAGTGCTCTCATCCACGTCTCGCAAAATGATGTCGCCACCGTCAGCCTGCAGAGCCGGACGGATCACTTCGATCGTTTCTTCCACTTGGGTGCGCATGGGGAGCTTTCGCGAGGGGCCGAACGACCATTGAACCAGGTCGAACCTTAGGATTGCGACAATGAGAACAGTTCGCGGCCTCGCCTACATTCCTGCAGCCCTGATCCTTCTCGGCGGGTGCGGCAACGATTCGTCGTCGGCGACCGATGCAACGTCCGCAACGATTGTCATCACCGACTCGTCGGTAGCGGCTGCGCCCGGCACCACCACAGTCGGAACTACAGGCGCCACCGCGACAACAACGAATACGCCACTCAGCGGCCCGGTCCAGATCGACGTAGTCGTCGGCGTCGACAGCGACCCGGACCGCATCGAGCGCGTCACCGTCGGCTCGGAGATCACACTCAACATCACCAACCCCACCGCTGCCGACGAGTTTCATGTCCATGGCGTCGACATCGAGCAGGCAGTCGAGAAGGGCCAAATGGCCACCATGAACTTCACGATCGACGCTCCGGGCACGTACGAGGTTGAAAGCCACCTCACCGAAGACGTGCTGGTCGTCATCGAAGCAACGTGATGGCACTGCTCGCCCATCAGGGCGGTTGGGACGAGATCCTGCTGGTACTCGGCCCGATTCTGGTGATCGTCGGCCTGCTCAAGCTGGCGAAGAACCGAGTGGACCGCGACCAGCGCCACTAGGACGCGGGAACCCGCTCGATGTCCGCGCCCAATGCGGCCAGACGACCAACGAGATTGTCGTAGCCCCGGTCGACGTGATGGACGCCCGTCAGCGACGTCTGACCCTCTGCGGCCAGCCCCGCAACGACCAACGCTGCGCCGGCACGAATATCCGGGGCACGCACAGGGGCCCCGCTGAGGTGCGCAACACCACGGACCACCGCGTGATGCCCGTCGGCGCGAATGTCGGCGCCGAGGCGCTGCAGCTCCTCCACGTAGCGGAAGCGGCCCGGGTACAGGTTCTCGGTGACGATGCC
>JANLPB010000264.1:0-4921 GCA_031366885.1 Ilumatobacteraceae bacterium | reverse complement strand
CTCCCGTCATGTCGAGATTCAGATACTGGCCGACATGGATGGCAACGTCATCGCGTTGCACGAGCGCGACTGCACCTTGCAGCGGCGCCATCAGAAGGTCGTCGAAGAGGCACCATCGCCTGCTGTCGACGAGCCTCTCCGAGCACGCATGGATGCCGCCGCCATCGCCGCTGCGCCGGCCGTCGGGTACGTCGGGGCAGGCACCGTCGAGTTTCTCTTGGATGCCGACCACAACGTCTGGTTTTTGGAGATGAACACGCGACTGCAGGTCGAGCACCCGGTCACCGAAGCCGTGTGCAGCGTCGTCTTGGTTGCCCTTCAACTCTCGATTGCACAGGGACATCCCATCCCCTCTGCGCTGCTGGTCGACGTGCCCTTGAACGGCCACGCGATCGAGGTCCGCCTCTGTGCCGAAGATCCGTTCAACAACTATGTCCCCAGCTCAGGGACGTTCCCCACGTTCACATTCCCGACCGTGCCTGGGGTGCGGGTCGACAGTGCACTGGAGTCGGGCGACAACGTCCCACCCTTCTACGACTCGATGATCGCCAAGATCATCGCCCACGGAGCCAACCGCGACGAGGCGGTCCGACGGTTGACCTCGGTGCTGCGCGGCGCCGAACTGATCGGTCCAATCACGAACCGCGAGCTGTTGCTGGAATTGCTGACGTGGGACCACCCATCGGGAATCGACACCGGCATCGTCGACCGATGCGCCGAGGCCAACGGAGGTTCACCGATCGGCGACCCACCGCCATCGAATCCGATACATGTGTCGGCGGTAGCGCTCATGCTGGCTCGTGAGGCTGCAAGCGGTTCGCGCCTACCGATCGGCTGGCGCAACAATCCGTCGCAGCTCCATCTGCAACGCGTCGGCGATCACACTGTCCGCTATCGGTTCGACCGGGCCAACCAGCTGACCGATCTCTCGGTGGACGACGAGGCACTGCCGCTCGATGATCGCACTCGAGCGCTGATCGAACGCACACGAGTGGTGATCCACGACGAAACCGCGTACGTGCAGGGCGGTCGCGCCCGGTTCACCATCCCGCCGCGGTTCGCCTCCCCAGATGACACGGGTCGGGCGGGCAGCACGGTCGCTCCGATGCCCGGGCGCGTGATCAACATCCTGGTCGCCACTGGCGATGTCGTGGTCGCGGGGCAGCCGCTCCTCACGCTGGAGGCGATGAAAATGGAGCACCAGATCACTTCGCCGCATGCTGGCACTGTGAGCGAAATGTTCGTGCAACCCGGCCAGCAACTCGAGAGCGGGCAGCCGCTGGTCACGGTCGAGCCATCATGAAGCAGGACCTGGTGTGAGCCAGCGGGACCCATCGCGACCTGTGCGGATTGCGAACTGCAGTGGCTTCTTCGGCGACCGTGTATCGGCGGCCGCTGAAATGGTGAACGACGGCGACATCGACGTGCTCACGGGCGACTGGCTGGCCGAGCTGACGATGCTGATCCTGCACAAACAGCGGTTGCGCAACCCGGAGCTGGGCTATGCCAGCACGTTCCTGCGCCAGATGGAACAGGTGCTTGCGACCTGCCTCGAGCGCGGCATCAAGGTCGTGACGAACGCAGGCGGTCTCAACCCCTCTGGTTGCGCCGACAAAGTGCGCGAGATCGCCGCAAAACTGGGCCTCGACGTAAGAGTGGCCTACATCGATGGCGACGACTTGATGGGCAGCGTCGACGAGCTTCGCCCGCAGCTCAACCACCTCGACACGGGAGCACCGTTGACGGGCGACCCGGTCACTGCCAACGCCTACCTCGGCGGATGGGGCATCACCGAGGCACTGCGAGCCGGCGCCGACGTCGTCGTGTGCGGCCGCGTCACGGACGCAGCCATCGTCGTCGGCCCAGCCGCGTGGTGGCACGACTGGGCGCTGGACGACTGGAACGCGCTGGCCGGCGCCGTTGTTGCAGGCCACGTCATCGAGTGCGGTACACAAGCGACCGGCGGCAACTATTCGTGGTTCGAGGAGATCGCGGACCCGGCCCGTCCGCTCGGCTTTCCCATCGCTGAGGTGGCCGCCGATGGCTCGTGTGTGGTCACCAAACACCCGGGCACCGGCGGCATCGTCAACGTCGGCACGGTGACTGCGCAACTGCTGTACGAGATCGGCTCACCCGCGTACGTAAACCCAGATGTGATCAGTCGCTTCGACACCATCCAACTCGCGCAGGACGGACCCGATCGCGTGAGCGTCAGCGGCACCATCGGCGAGCCCGCACCCGCGACGACGAAGGTGTGCATCAATCTCGACGGCGGCTTCCGCAATCGGATGAGCTTCGTGCTGACGGGGCTCGATCAGGAACGCAAGGCGCAGTGGCTCACCGAGGCGCTCTTCGCACGGGTCGGTGGACGTGAGCGATTCGACGAGGTCGACGTCCGGTTCGTCGAAGCTCCGAGTGACGCACCCACGCAGGAACAGGCTTCCGGTCGGCTGCACCTCACCGTCAAGAGCACCGACGAGCGCCTCGCCGGAAAGGCGTTCAGTGGCGCGGCAATCGAATTGGCACTCGCCAACTATCCCGGTTTCTTCGCCACAGGCGGCCCCAGCGATGCCCAACCCTTCGGCATCTACTGGCCCGCCCTCGTCGATGCCACCGCAGTCCACCAAACCGTCGTCCTCCCCAACGGAACCCGCGTACCAGTCGCGCTCCCCCGTGCGAGTGCCACGCCGCCAGTGCGAGTGCCAGCCGACCATGCGAGTGGGTACTCGCACCCCGGGGTGCGAGTACCCACTCGGAGCTCAGGGCCGCGAGCTGGCGAAGCGATCGGGGCGTACTTCGCTGCACGCAGCGGCGACAAGGGCGGGAATGCGAACGTCGGCATCTGGGCTCGCGACCCGTCCGGCTACGCCTGGCTGGCGGGCAATCTGACTGCGGACGCCTTGAAGGCGCTGCTACCAGAAGCGGCCGACCTGGAGGTTCGGCGCTACGAACTGCCCAACATCCACGCGCTCAACTTCGTCATCGTTGGCCTGCTGGGCGAAGGAGTCGCGAGCAGCACCTCGTTCGATGCTCAGGCCAAGGGCCTCGGCGAGTACCTCCGCAGCCGAATCTGGCGCGGCTAGGCCCAGCCCGTTCAGGCCAACAGGCGATAGCCGATGCCGCGGGCGGTGACGATCAGCTTCGGGTCATCCGGCTGGTCTTCGACCTTTACCCGCAGCCGACGAACATGCGCGTCGACCAATCGACTGTCACCCAAATATTCGTACCCCCACACACGCTCCAACAACTGGTCGCGCGAGAGCACCATGTTGGCGTGGTCGGCGAACTCGCACACCAACCGATACTCGGTCTTGGTGAGGTTCAGTTCCTGGCCGGCCTTGAGCACAATTCCCTGCTCGCGGCGCAATTCGATATCACCGAACTTGCTGACCGACGTTGATGAAGATGCAGTCGACTCGTGGAGGTGCACACGGCGCAACGCAGCCCGTATCCGTGCAGCCAATTCCTTCGGCACGACGGGCTTGGTGACATAGTCGTCGGCGCCTGCCTCCAGCCCGGCAACGAGGTCGTAGGTGTCGGTTTGCGCCGTCACGATGATGATGGGCACGATGCTGTTGGACCGCAATGAGCGACAGACTTCGAAGCCCGACAGGTCGGGCAATCGAAGGTCAAGCAGCACCAGGTCCGGCTCCCGCTCCGCAAACGCCGCCAAGCCTGCCTTCCCATCGGCAGCCTCGCGGACCTCGTAGCCCTCGTCCTCCAACGCCAGGGTCAGCGCCACCCGAATCGCGTCGTCGTCCTCGATGAACAGCAGTGAGATCACTGGCACATCCTGCCCGATGCGGCGGCTCCCTCCGCACCTTCGCCCGCCGAAGCATTGTCAAGCATTTCGATGCGTCAATTCTGTTACAGAAATCGCACACACTCAGCGTTGTCCCGTCACAGTCGTCCTGCAGAGTTGCGAGTGTTCACGCTGCCCCGGTGAGGTACCTTCCTCCCCCTGGTGCCTCACCGGCAGCGGTGAACGTGCGGGCGCACTGTACGTGGCGACTTTCGCCGAGACCGACCGATTCAGGAGGTTATGCGACATGCTGGCACCGTCCCTCACCGCCCACACCGATCTCCGGCGGCATCACGTCGCTGTTGCCGTCAGCGGCCCGCTGACCACCGCTGATCACGGTGCCGCGCTCCTCGAAGCGTGCCTTCCACTCCCCGCGACCTATGGCCTTCTGGTCAACCTCAGCGCTGTCACGATCCTCACCGAGGCAGGCATGCGTGGCCTACGCGACCTTGCGCGAACGGCGGCCGAGGCGGGTCATCAAATTGCATTTGTGTGCAGCGAATTGATCCTGCGCGCCGAACTGATCCTCGGCGACCTCGACATGCTCGCTCCCGTTCTCCAGGCCGACGAACAAGCCCTCCCATTGGTCGGTTTCGCAGCCTGATCGGTCGCCGTCGGCGGGCGCGCACGCAAGCGCGTCCGCCGATGCGCCACACTGTTGCCGATGAGTGAGCCCCGTCGACGTCGAGCACTGCGCCTGCGCACGCGCGTCACGTTTTTCTTCGCGCTCACCGCCCTTCTTGCCAGCCTCGGCTTGACGGTGGTCACGTTCGCGGTCGCCCGCTCGTTCCTCATCGACCAGCGACAGCAAACTGCGGAAGCGCAGGCCTACGCGAATGCAAAGACGGTCCGCGACCAGTTGCTCGCCAGCCAACAATTCGACACGCTCGACCTGCGAACTGAAGGCGGTGGCTTTGCACTGTTGTTTCAAGACGGCCAGCCCTCCGCTCCTGACGCCCGCTACCCGATCGAGGCTTTTCCGCTGGAACTGCGCACCTCCGTCACTCAAGGTGGGAATGGACGCCAGCGCTTCGAATATGAGGGGAAGCCGTACGTCGCCGTCGCCTTCCTTCTCCGCCTCACTGGTCGCGCTCGATGGCCACCTTGCTGCCATCGAGC
>JANLPB010000101.1:0-1939 GCA_031366885.1 Ilumatobacteraceae bacterium | reverse complement strand
GCCGGTTGCATGGTGCGCAGCGGGGCAATCACTCGTGGCTCGAAGGTGCGCTTCCTGCGCGACGGAACGATCATCTGGAAGGGCGCCATCACGTCGCTCAAGCGTTTCAAGGACGATGCACGCGAGGTCCGCGAGGGCTTCGAATGCGGTATCGGCCTCAGCGACTTCCAGGATCTGAAGCCCGGCGACCTCATCGAGACCTTCGAAGAACGCGAGATCGCACGCGTCTAGTCGCGATGCAACGCGGCGGGGCTGATTTCGACTCGCCCAGGTAGGGTCGTCGCAATGGCTGATCTTGAGTTCTTTTTCGATCCGGTGTGTCCTTGGGCGTGGATCACGTCTCGGTGGGTCACCGAGGTACAACAACAGCGTTCGTACGACGTCACGTGGCGTTTCATCTCGCTGAAGGTGATCAACCAACACCGCACCGAGGCGTGGTACACACCCGAGTACCGGGCTTCGCACATGGCGGGCCTGTACGCGCATCGCGTGTGTGACGAGGTTCGGCTCCGCCATACCAACGCCGATGTCGGTGCGTTGTATACGGCTTTAGGTACCGCGTTTCATCTCGACAAGCGGCGGGCCGAGATCAATGCCGACCCCGTCGAGTTCATGGCCAAGCTGCTTGCCGACACCGGCCTGCCCACCGAGTACGCCGAGCACGCACTCGATGAGTCGCACGACGCCTACATCGAAGCCGAGACCGAGCTGGCATTTGCCCGCACCGGCAAAGATGTCGGCACGCCGATCATCACCTTCCACCCTGGCGCCGCCGATGAGGCGAGCTTCTTCGGCCCGGTCATCTCGACGATTCCTCGCGGCGACGACGCAACCAAGCTGTGGGATGCGATCGAGACCATTGCCACGGCCAGCGGAATGGCCGAGCTCAAGCGTTCGAATCGCGCGACACCCAAGTTCGATTGAGGTCGCCGGTGAATTGCGGCCGGTCGCAAGGGGCATGGTCGGTAGGGTGGGGGAGTGAGTAAGCCCCGCCGCCCGTCGGCTCCTTCTACCCATCGCTACCCGCGCACCGCACGGCTCAGCACCTCCCTGCAGGAGGTGATCGCCGACGAGCTTCTGCGCATCGATGACGAGCGCTTGTCGCTGGTCACCATCACCGCGATCGACGTCGACCCGGAGATGAACCGGGCGATCGTGTTCTTCGATTCGTTGATGGGGGAGGATGGCGACGCCGAGATCCTGGAGGCATTGTCGGACCACCGGGTTCGCATCCAGGGCTCAGTGGCACGGCAGTTGCGGTCGAAGAAAACGCCGATCCTGTCGTTCAAGGCCGACGATTCCATTCGCGCTGCCGAACGTATTGAACGCATCTTGCACGACAAGGCCACGCTGCCGAAGCGGCCGCCGTCGCCCGAGGTCGGGGTCAACGTCGAGCCGGAGGCAGATTTCGAACCCGACGCCTGATGGCGCGTCGTAAACCAGCCAACACCCATGGGTTGGCCGTGGTCGACAAGCCCGCTGGCGTGACCAGCCACGATGTGGTCGCCATGCTGCGCCGCCGCTTCGGCGAGCGCCAGGTCGGTCACGCGGGCACCCTCGACCCGGATGCAACGGGGGTGCTGCTGGTAGGAGTCGGCAAGTCGACGCGCTTACTGCGGTTCCTCACCGATCTAGGCAAGACCTATACGGGTGAGGTGGTGTTCGGTACCAGCACCGACACACTTGATTCGGCGGGGAAGGTTCTCTCGACGTTCGACATGAGCGCGTTGACGCCGGAACTCGTGCAGTCGATGGTGACCACTCACCTCACGGGCCACATCATGCAGGTGCCTCCGATGGTCAGCGCTCTCAAGGTAGATGGCAAGCGCCTGCACGAGCTTGCTCGCGAAGGCATCGAGGTCGAGCGGCAGGCCCGCCCCGTCACGGTCAGTCGCTTCGAGGTGGCGCCCACGGAGAGCCCGCTGGTGTACGCCATCGA
>JANLPB010000087.1:0-5718 GCA_031366885.1 Ilumatobacteraceae bacterium | reverse complement strand
CCCGTACCGATTTCTTCGCCGACGCGCCTCCCGCGATCGTGCGCGACATGGCTGCTGCTGGCAGCGAAATGCATCTCATCCGCGGAGATGTGCTCTTCCGCGAGGGCGATCTTGCCGACTCGCTGTACCTCGTCGTCAGTGGTCGAATCGCGATTGCAATCGCCAATCCCATCGACCATCGCGAGACGGTGGTGGCCCTCATGGACGCCGGCGACCTGTTCGGCGAGATGAGCATGCTCGACGATGGCCCCCGGTCGGCGATGGCCCGCTCGCTGGAACCGTCCACCGTCTTCGCGATCCCGTTCGACCCGGTGGTGAAGGCGTTCCGTAGCGACCCGCATCTGCTGTGGGGCGTCACCCGTCTGCTGGCGCAGCGCCTTCGCGTGATGGACGAAGCGCTGGCCGACAGCGTCTTTCTCGATGTCACTGGGCGCACTGCGAAACGACTGCTCGAGTTGTCCGAAGGCTCTGACGAGTTCGTGCTGCCGATCACTCAAGAAGAACTGGCCGGCATGGTCGGTGCCTCACGCGAGCGTGTCAACAAGGCCATCGCCAGCTTCATCCGCCTCGGCTACATCGACCAGCACGAGCGGCACTACACCATCCTCAAGCGTGACGCCATGGAGCTCCGCGCCCGCTAACGCTTCGTCGATCTAGGCGTCGCGACGGTTGACGGACCAGCTGCCGATGGCGGTGAGGGCCAGTGCGACGGCCCCGAAGTAGAAGCCAGACTGGAGCCGCGACGGCCCGCCGTCGCCGAAGGACTCGACGATCGCCATGCGGATACCGGCTTGGAACGGCATCCACCTGCCGATGTTGTCGTTACCAGTGACTACACCCAGCAGTGCGCCGACCAAGCCTTCAGCGATCAGTGGCCACACGATCAAGATGGCGACAGCCACCGGTGTGCTGCGGGTGATGAGCCCGAACCCATAGCCCACCAACGACATCAGCCCGGTCAGTACGATCACACCGATCATGGCTGGCACGGCGCTCGGCCACGGCTCCAACGTCATGTTGGTGCCGCGCTCGGTGGCGATGGCGCTGCCGACG
The DNA here is from genome assembly GCA_031366885.1 of Ilumatobacteraceae bacterium. Taxonomy (GTDB): domain Bacteria; phylum Actinomycetota; class Acidimicrobiia; order Acidimicrobiales; family Ilumatobacteraceae; genus UBA668. The sequence goes on along the minus strand of JANLPB010000087.1, from coordinate 4,665 downwards.
AACCAGCCGATCAGTACGACCGCAGTCGCGAGGACCATCGTTGCCATCACAACGACCAAACCCTTGGCAAGGACGACATTCATGCGTTTGGGGGTCGCCGCGAATGTCGGGCGAATCGTGCCGAAACCGAACTCACTGGTGATGGATGCCGCCGCGATCACGCCGCACAGCAACGCGGAGACCACCGTGGTACCTGTCAGCGTGGAGACCAGATCGCGGGACTTGAAACCGTCCTTGTCGCCCTCGAAGAAGGCCGTCAGCAACGTCACCACCAGCGGGAAGCCGATGGCGATGATGGCCAGCACCCAGTTCATCCTGACGGTGCGAAGCTTGATCCACTCGGAGCGCAGAAGGTTGATCACTGCGCATCGCCCGTCGGGCTGGCCAGCTGGACAGACGTGTATTCCTGCGCACCGGCGGTGGCCTTGAGGAAGGCGTCCTCCAGCGACCCGGTTTGAGCTGACAACTCGTGGAGCACGAGCTGCTGCCGGGCGGCCATTTCGCCCACGGCAACGCAGTCAAGGCCGCGAATATCGTGTGTGTTGGCGGCGATCGTGGAGACCTCGCCGCCGGCGGCCGTGACTGCGCCGACGAACTGTTCGGCAGTCGGACTCTTCACACGTACCCAGTGGTCGGCGTAGCGGTCGACGAACGAGCTGACGGTGGACTGCTCGATGAGACGACCCTGGCCGATGACCACGAGGTCCTCTGCCATCAGCGCCATCTCGGACAGCTGATGGCTACTGACCAAAACGGTTCGGCCCTGGCGGGCGAGGTAGGTGAGCACATCGCGGATCCAGCGAATGCCCTCCGGGTCGAGACCGTTGGCGGGCTCGTCGAGAATGATCGTGTGCGGGTCGCCCAGCAGCACACCGGCCAGGCCCAGACGCTGGCGCATACCCAGCGAGTAGCTTCGCAACCGTGCGCCAGCGACGGTGGTGAGGCCCACCATCTCGAGGACTTCGTCGATGCGTGAGCGTGCAATGCCGTTGCTCGCGGCCAGCCAGCGGAGGTGGTTGCGGGCGCTGCGTCCTGGGTGCACGTAGCCGGCGTCCAGCAGCGCGCCAACCTCGTGCAGCGGACGTTGCAGGTCGCGATAGGGCTTGCCGTCGAACAAGGCAGTGCCCGCTTCCGGCCTGTCGAGGCCCAGCATGCACCGCATCGTGGTGCTCTTTCCGGAACCATTCGGTCCGAGGAACCCGGTGACGACCCCTGGCCGGATGTCGAAGCTCAGTCGATCGACAGCGACCTTCGAGCCGAAGCGCTTCGTAAGACCGCCGACGTTGATCACGGCGTTAGATGGTGTCGACGAAGGCGTTGGCCACTACGGCTGGATCGCTGCCGTTGGTGATGATTTCGTTGAGCATCTGATTGAGGCGCTCGGTGGTCAACTTGGTCGCGATCGCATCGATCGTCCCGATGGCCTCCGGTGTGGCGACGGTTGAGGCCATCAGCGCCAGCGCGGCGTTGGTGGGCACCATCAACTGGTCGTCCTCGAGGATGGTCATCCGTTCGGTGGTGATCAGCGGGTTCAGCGAGTTCATCGCGAAGCAATCCGCGTCGCCGGCGGTGATGGCCGCTGCCAGGTCGGCGTCCTCGATGGTGGCGGTGTCTTTGAACTGACCGCCGTAGTACTTCTCGAACGCAGGCAGGCCGGTCAGTTCGTCGGCCATGAAGGCACTCGAGCCGCCGAGCACGACGTTGGGTGCGATGGACGCCAGATCGGTGAGCGAGATCAATTGAGTGCCAGAGTTGGCCGCCATTGCGTCGGCAGTGCAGGCGACGACCTGTTTGTTCTGTGCGAGTGAGCCGTTGTTGACGACGAGCAGCGACGGCAAGCCAGCGTTGAGGGCCAGCACCTGCTCAACAATCGAGTGACCGTTCCCCGGCTTGGGTGCCACGGTCGTCGTGGTGTCGACGACTGCTGTCGTTTCGGTGGTCGCGGCGATGGTCGTGGCGGTGGCCGCCTTGAAACCGGAAGGCGCCACCGTTGTCGTTGTTGCGGATGTCGTTGTTGCGGACGGCACGGTGGTCTGACCGGGCACGGTGGTCTCGGCCACGGTGGTGGGCGTCAGCGTCGTGGTGGTGACGAGGATCGGCGCCTGCGTGGTGGCCGGCCCTGCCGGGAGCGACGTACTGGGCAGCGGCGACGCATCGGGCAGGCCGTAGACGAACTGCAAGAGATCGTTGGAGTAATCGGGGATCAGCTGAAAGGTGCCGTCCAGAATGGCCTGGTAGTACTGGCTGCGATCCATCTCGACGGGGTCCTTGCGGGCAACGCGGAAGCCGCCGTCTTCCAGCACGCGGGCGTAAATGGCCGCCAACAAGGCGCTCTCAGGGTCGCCCTTGATCGAGGTGATCGCGATTCGTGGAGGCAACTGCAGTGTTGTGGTCGTCGCTGTCTTGTCGTCGCTGCAGGCCGTCATTGCCAGTGCTGCAAGAGCAACCGGGCCGAGGCAACGCATGAACATGTGGGCAGTGGGGGTCGTCCGCTTCATCGGGGTGCGAGCCTACTGTGGGCGGGGGCTGGCGCGACGGTCGCCCCGATGCGGCTAGATCAAGCCGGCAAAGTCGGTGACATCAGCCGGATCGGGCAGCTCGATGACGAGCGGCTCGGTGAGCGGCTTGATGACGACATCAACTGCAACCGTCTGGCCGGCCAGGGAGATCTCGGCCGTGGTGCGGCGAATCTGGTTCTGCTCGTCGACGTAGACGTCGTAGGTCAGGTCCGTGGGCACCTCAGTGTCGAGCGCATCGAACTGCCGTTGCAGCTGTGGTGTGACCTTCAGCGCGGCCAGCGCGTCGACGACTACTTCGAAGTGCTTGACCTTTACGCCGTCGACTTCATCGAAGCCGATCTCGTTGACCGACTTCGCATTGTCGAAGAGGGTCGCCGCATCGAGCGGGTTGCCGATGTTCGCCGAATCGAAGATGGACACGCTGCCTGTTTGCTCCTGAAGAAACGCCTCGTCCATCTTCACCCAGTCGGTGTCGATTGGCAGGCCGCTGTCCGCTAGGAACGAACTCTTGAAGTAGATGGCCTTCCCGCGCGTATCGGCGATCATCTCCAACGAACTGTCGACGCCCACCACGCCGAGGTCCATCACGATGTGGCTGATCCCACTCTCCGAGTCGGTCTCGGCCTCGGCCGTGACCTCCTTGCCCATCACGCCAATGGTCATGGTGAAGGCGACGGCTTTGGTTTCGGCGGCGGCGGCGCTGGCCGCGGTGAGCGAGTAGGCCGCGTCGGCGGTCTGCTTCTCGAACACTACGAAACCTGTACCGACGAGGGCTGCGACGACGACCAACCCCGCTGCGACCAGTCGTCCAGCGCGGCGCTTTCGGGGCGGCTCGTCAAGGACGACGGGGATCGTGTACGCAATCTGCGCTGCGGCGTCGGCCAGCCGTGGTGGTGGGAACACGGGAGCGGCGTCGACAACCGTGGGCTCAGGGAATGCGTCCATTCGCGAAACGGTACTTGTCGATGGGGTCCGCGTTCGGTCGCGGGTCGTGAGCTGCCGACAGTGCGATCTGCGTCAACGAAACGGCGCCGTTGGCCACCGACCAGGCGAGGCCGGGACGGGCGGGGACCGGGGTGCGTCGGGGCAACACGACACCGAGCAGGTCGCCGTCGAGATCGTTGCCTCCGGTGAGCACCAACCCGCTTCGACTGCGGCGCACCACTGTTGTCCAGTGGCCATACAGCTGGCGAAGTGCGTCGGGCCGCCCTGCGGCAACGATCCAGGTGTTCGCCCGTCCACCGGCGGCCAACGCGGCGAGCCTGCCATCGGGATCATCAACCATCTCGGCGTCATCGACCAGGACGAGGAGCGAGTCGTTGAGCCGTGAGTCGTTGTGGAGCGATGTGTCGGGCGCAACCGCGACGCCGCACTCATCGGCCCACTGCGCCAATGCACTTCGCCGCCGGGGCACAATCGCGAGCACGCGCCCGTCAGGGTGGGCCTGTCGCCAGCCCTCGGCAAGGCGCACCAACGTGCTGCTGCGGCCTGTTCGGGCGCCGCCGATCACCAGTACATGCTCCCCGTCCGGTACGTCGATGGTGTGGTGACTCCCGCTCCTGAAGTCGACACCCAGCGGGAGCGAGGTGAGACCCTCGTGCCAAGAACCGGAGGCGAGCATGGTGGGCGCAACCAGTGCAGGGACGACGTCGATTCCGCGTGCGGGGGGTTCGTCGTTGCCGCTCGCGGCGGGTCGAAAGGTTGCCGGTGCGCGCACCAGTTGACCCGCCAGCCCCGTGGCCGCCACCACCAGCCGGCCGGGCGTGCCCGCTGCGGGAACTCGCCCGGCCGCCACACCCAAGACGGCGCCATCGTGGGCGTCGTGCAGGTGCAGAACCCAGCGATGCGCACACCGGGCGAGGAAGCTCGCCGGAACCGCGGCTGCGTGCTCGACGGTGGCGACAATGGTGATCCCTGCTGCCTCACCGTCGGCGAGTATCTGTTCCAACGCGTCGAATTCAGCCGCCGAGTCCAGGTCGTCAAGCGTTCGCCGTACCGCATCGAGTCCGTCGATGAACAGCACAACCGGCCCAGACGACGCATCGGCCCCGCGCGCCTGAACAACAGCGAGCAGCCGATGCAAGAGACGCATCAACCGTTCGCGCTCGTGCAGGCGAACCACGGCCACGCACGAACCGTGATCGGT
>JANLPB010000069.1:0-3842 GCA_031366885.1 Ilumatobacteraceae bacterium | reverse complement strand
CCACACTTGCGCGAGCGTCTCCCATGCCGAGCCGCTCGCGCTCAGCAGCATGCCGGCCTTCTGCACCTTGTCGCCGATGTTGGGCAGCCGCCGCGACTTGGGTAGCACGTGCGAGATCGCGCGACCGAACGAGTCGACCCGTTGTGGCGACGGCGCGAGCAGCATTCGACCGAAGGCCACGCGGGCACGACGCGGCACGCGGGCGAAGCGGCGGGTCAGCTGGTCGCCGAGGGCGTGGCGGTTGTAGCCGGCGAACAGTTCGTCGCCGCCGTCGCCGCCGAGGCAGACGGTGAGGTGCTGGCGGGCCGCCCGGCAGAGCAGCGCAGTGGGCAGCATGCTGGGGTCGGCGTAGGGCTCGTCCCACATCGTGGGCAGTTGGGTGATGTGGGCCAGCGCTTCAGTCAGTGAGAGGTCGATGGTCTCGTGGTTGGTGCCCAGGTGGCGGGCGACCTCGAACGCGGGCACCGACTCGTCGAACCCGAGGTCGGGCATGCGAACGGTGAAGGTGTTGAGGGTGTTGCTGGAGGCTCGTTGGGCGAACGCGGCGACCAGCGACGAGTCGATGCCGCCGGAGAGGAAGGCGCCCAGAGGCACGTCGCTCTCCATGCGCATCGCGACTGCGTCGGCAAGAAGCGGTTCCAACTGTTCAGCCGCGGCGGCCAGCGTGATTGGACTGCGGGCCGCAATGGAGTTGTCGACAGTCTCGGCGAGCGCCCACCACGTGCGCTCTTGCACGGTGGCCTGGCCGCTACGCAGGTCGACCTGCAGCAGCCCGCCGGGGGGCAGCTGGCGCACGCCTGTGTAAATGGTGTGCGGGTGCGGAATGTACGACCAGCGCAGCAGCGCGGTGGCCGCGGCCGGGTCGATGGCCAGGTTGCTGTCGGGCAGCGCCCGCAGTGCGCGCAGCTCGCTGCCGAAGGCGAAGCGTCCTTGGTCCAGCTGCCAGTAGAGGGGCTTCTCGCCGAGGCGGTCGCGGGCAAGTAGCAACTGCCGCTGCTCCACGTTCCAGGCGGCGATGGCGAACATGCCGTTGGTGCGTTGCAGCGTTTCCTCGAAGCCCCACGCGTCAATCGCTTCCACCAGAGTTTCGGTGTCGCTGTGTCCGCGGAAGGTCACGCCTGCGGCTTGGAGCTCAGCGCGCAGGACGCGGTGGTTGTAGATCTCGCCGTTGAAGACGATCACCCAGCGGCCGGAACGGCTGGGCATCGGCTGCTCGCCGGCCGGACTGAGATCGATGATGGCCAGCCGCCGAAAACCGAGTGCAAGCGGCGAGCGCTGATCGACGAACTGACCCGCAGCGTCGGGGCCACGGTGCTCGAGCGTGGCAGCCATTGCATCAACGAGGTGCGCAAGATGCTCATGAGTTCCGTACGGTCCAGCCAGCCCGACAATGCCACACATTTTCAGCCTCCTGAGACCGCTTCGAGATCGTACCGGCGCTGATCCCCAGTAGGGTCGGCACATGCCACTACGGGTGCTCTGGGTCATCAAAGGCCTTGGGCCGGGCGGTGCCGAGAACCTGCTGGTGGCAGCGGCTCGGGCGCACGACCCCAACGTGGTGACCTTGGAATGCGCGTACGTGTTGCCGTGGAAAGACCACCTGGCCGAGCAACTGCAGCAGGCGGGGGTGGTGGTGCACTGCGTCAGCCACGAGCGCGATGACCGCCGCTGGCCGCTGCGGTTGCGGCGGCTGATTCGCGATGGCGGCTACGACATCGTGCACGTCCATTCGCCGCTGCCGGGGTCGGTCGCTCGACTCTCCGTCCGCGGGATGCGCAAGGCCGACCGGCCGCCAGTCGTCTGCACGGAACACAACCTGTGGCGCACGCATCATCTGCTCAGTCGTCTCGCCAACCGAATGACCGGTCGGCGCGATGCCGCCATCATCACGGTGACCGATGAGGTGCGGCTGTCGATGCGTGGTGTGATGGTCGACAAAGCCGAAACGCTGATCCACGGGATCGACGTCGCGAGTGTTGCGGCGCACCGCGGTGACCGTGCTGCCTCGCGAGCGGAGCTCGGTATCGGTGTCGACGAGTTGGTGGTGGGCACGGTCGCCAACTTCCGACCGCAGAAGGACTATCCGAACCTGTTGGGGGCGTTGCGGCTGTTGGTCGATCGGGGAGTTGCGGTTCGGTTCGTCGCTGTCGGGCAGGGCCCGCAAGAGGCGCGAATGCGTGCCCGCGCCGAGGAGCTGGGCGTGGCCAATCGCATCATCTTCACCGGCTTTCGAGCCGACGCGACGCGGGTGATGGCCGCGGCCGACGTGTTCACGTTGGCCTCGAAGTGGGAGGGGCTGCCGGTGGCGCTGATGGAGGCTCTGGCGCTCGGTTTGCCCTTGGTGGCTACCGACGTGGGCGGTGTCGGCGAGTCACTGCATCACGAGGTGGATGCGCTGCTGGTGAAGCCGAACGACACGCACGCGCTGGCCGATGCGTTGCAGCGCGTCCTGGCAGATTCGGCGCTGCGGGCACGGCTCGCCGCGGCCTCACGTGCGCGGGCTGCCGACTTCGATGTGGCCCGCGCCGTGCGTCGCATCGAGCAGATCTACGCCACGGTTGCGCCGTTGGCCGCAGAGCACGAGGCGGGTGTGGCGGTCGAAGAAGTTGCTGATGGTGCGCCGCTGGTGCGCCCCCGGCTGTTGCCCGGGTTGGAGATTCGCGAGGCAACGCTGGACGACCGCCCGGCCATTCTGGAGCTGTGCCGGCGCACGCTGGGCTGGGGCGACGATCCACGTTTCGAGCAGCTCTACGCGTGGAAGCACGATGCGAATGCGTTCGGCCCGTCGCCCACGTGGGTGGCCACCGACGGGGGCCGTGTGGTTGGGCTGCGTGCGTTCATGCGCTGGGAGTTCCTGCGTGGTGGCACTGTGCTGAGAGCGGTACGCGCGGTCGACACGGCCACACATCCCGACTATCAGGGCAAGGGTTTGTTCACCGCGCTGACGTTGCACGGGCTGGACGAGCTGCGGGCAGACGGCATCGACTTCGTGTTCAACACACCGAACGACAAGAGCCGCCCCGGCTATCTGAAGATGGATTGGCAGGTGGTGGGCAAGCTGCCCACGGCGGTGCGTTTTGCAGGGCCAAAATCCGCGGTGAAGGTGGCCCGGTCGCGGGTGGCGTCCGATCATTGGTCGCTTCCGCTGGAGGTCGGCGAGCCGGTTGACACGTGGTTGGACCGGTCCGGCTTTCAGCCCGTCGTCGCGCATCATCCAGCATCGGTGCGCGACCTGGTCACCAATGTCAGTTCGGAGTTTCTGCGCTGGCGTTACGGCCTGCCCCTGCTCGCGTATCGGGCGTTGCCTGTCGGCGAAGGTGCCGTGATCGTGCGTGCGCGACGCCGCGGTAAGGCGCACGAGTTGGTACTGCTCGACCGCTTGGGTGTGGGTGAGGGCGAGGCCGATCAGGCGACCGCGGACGTGTTGGACGAGGTGTCGTGCGACCACTGCCTGCGCTTAGGTGGGGCAGACCTTCGGCGCGGATATGTCGCCCTCCCCGGCGGCGGCCCAGTACTGACATGGCGTGCACTCAACCAAACCTCCATGCCCCCCCAAGCCAACTGGCGCCTGGGCATGGGCGACGTGGAGTTGTTCTGACGGTGCGCATTCTGCAGGTGATCACTGACACCGACCGGCGTGGTGCGCAGGTGTTCGCGCTCGACCTTCACGCTGCGATGCGCCGCAAAGGGCACCAGGTCGAGACTGTCGCGCTCGCGCCGGGCCAGCAGCGTCCGGCTCTCGACGTGCCGGTTCTCGGTAGTCGCGCCCGCGGTGTGGCGACGGTGCGTGAATTGCGTCGGCGGATGAAGGCAGCCGACGTCACCATCGCTCACGGGTCGTC
>JANLPB010000065.1:0-1557 GCA_031366885.1 Ilumatobacteraceae bacterium | reverse complement strand
TTCACGCTTCGTGCGCTCGATCAGCGTGGCGCCAAGTGCTTCGTTGTAAGGCGAGTTCATACCGTTCCTCTCAGCACCACGTCACGTGTCAGGACTGCGTCATTCGTCGAGGTCCACAACGACCGTAGCGACGAACTGTGCCGGGCCGATGAGTGTGACTCGCCCCGGCAGCGGGTGGTGCAGACGTACCCTTGCATCGCCGCCGTCCATATGCACCACGATTTCCTCTGCGGTCGCAGGAACCAGGCCCCAGGCACTGGCGGCCCACGCGCTTGCGCACGCGCCAGTTCCACAGGCCTCTGTGATGCCGGCGCCACGCTCGTGAACCCGCATCGTGATCGCGTGCGGCTCGGGGCCGGGTTCGATGATCTCGAGGTTGACGTACGGAACGATGCTGCCGAGCGCCAGCAGATCGACCACGCCGACTTCATCAACGCCGACCACCGCGTGCGGATTTCCCACACTGAGGTGCCGCACAGGGCGCAGCGGGTCGGCGCCAACGGCGTTCCAGTCGGCCGGTTCAGCAATGTCGATGACTGCGCCCATATCAACCGAAGCGTGCATTACGCCCGGCCGATCAGTGCTCGAGACGGTGACCAGTCGTTCGCCCGCGTCGGTCAGGATCAGCTGATCGTCCGTATCGCCACGACGCATCGCGAGAGCCTGTGCAAAGCAGCGAATGCCGTTACCGCTCATTTCCGCCCGCGATCCGTCGGCGTTGTAGAGCACCATCTGCGCCGCGTACCCATCGGCACTCTCCCCCACCAGCAGGCCGTCGGCGCCGACGCCTCGACGTCGGTCGCAGAGTTGGCGAGCGAGCGCGGGTAGGTCGGCGACGCCTGGGTGGAAGACGACCAGGAAGTCGTTCCCCAGTCCGTGGTGTTTGGTGAGGGTGAGCTGAGTCATAGGTGCTGCAGAACTGCGAGGACCTCGGCAACGGGGTCATGTTCGATCTGCACCCAGCGTATGCGGGGGTCGCGGCGGAACCATCGCTCCTGGCGGACTGCGAACTGCCGGGTGCGAATCTCCACCGAGGCCACCGCCTCGTCCAGCGACATCTCACCAGCGAGGTGGGCAATGAGCTCCTTGTAGCCCAGCGCCTGGCGCGCTGTGCGCGAGAGCGAATGTGGTTCCGCCAGCAGTTGCTCGACCTCTGCGAGCAGACCGGCGGACATCATCCGACGGACGCGCTCGGCGATGCGCGCGGTCAACACATCGCGGGGCCACTGCAGACCCACCTGTTGGAAATGAATCGGCGGATACTGATCGATTCCCGGACCGAACGAGCTGAATGGCCGGCCGCTGCCGAGTGTCACCTCCAGGGCGCGCACGACACGGCGTTCGTTGCTCGGCTCCATCCGGCCCGCGGCAACCGGGTCCAACCCAGCAAGTTCCCGGTGGAGTACGGCGCTGCCTTCGACGCTCGCTCGCTCCTCCAGCTGCTGGCGCACCTCTGGCCAACGGCCAGGAATCTCCATCGGGTCGGTCAGCGCTCGCAGGTACAACCCGGTACCAGCGACCAGCAGCGCCCGCCCACCTCGCTGGGTAATTCCAACC
>JANLPB010000055.1:0-1560 GCA_031366885.1 Ilumatobacteraceae bacterium | reverse complement strand
CTGATTGCCAGCGTCGAAGGCTTCTCTCGCGAGGAGCTCGACCAGCTGGCTGTCGACAGCCAGAACCGTGCCGCCGAGGCCATCTCCGAAGGCCGCTTCGAACGGTCGCTCGTCCCGATCTTTCACGACGACGGCACGCTGGCCCTCGACCACGACGAGCACCCGCGTGCGGGCACCACGTTGGAAGACCTCGCCAAGCTGGCACCGGCATTTGCGGGCATGGGTAACCACACGATGGGCGGCCGTGAGCTGACCATCGACGAGACGGCGCGCACGGCATACCCGCAGCTCGGTGAGATCCGCCACGTGCATCACGGTGGCAACTCGTCGGGCGTTGTCGATGGCGCGGCCGCCGTGCTGCTGACGTCGCCCGAATACGGGCGGGCGCAGGGCTACACGCCGCGCGCGAAAGTCACCATGGCCGCAACCGCCGGCGACGAGCCCGTCATCATGCTCACCGCCCCCGGGCCGGCCACGGACCTGGTGCTGCGCAAGGCCGGTATGACGCTCGCCGACATCGATCTGTTCGAAGTCAACGAGGCGTTTGCGGCGGTGCTGCAGAAGTGGCTTCGCCACACCGGCGCCGATTGGGGCAAGGTGAATGTCAACGGCGGTGCGATGGCGCTGGGCCATCCGATCGGCGCCACCGGAGCGATGCTGATCGGCACCCTCATCGACGAGCTGGAGCGCCAAGACCTGCAGACCGGCCTGGTGACGATGTGCACCGGCGGCGGCATGGCCACCGCCACCATCATCGAACGGATCTGAGCAACCGCCCGTCGGGCGCCATCAACATTTGTTGAAAGAATCACACCAGTCGCGACGGGAAACCCGACCGCTGGGCGATGAGGATGGCATGACGGAGCACGCGACGAATCACGACAGGGCGGATCTCCGCACTGACGTGGCCGCGTTCTACGACCGGTCGGTCCGCGAGGTCTACCGGTATTTCCATCGGGCAACCGCGGGCGACCGACGGCTGACCGAGGACCTCACCCAGGAGACGTTCATGGCATGTGTACGAGCGGCACGCGAAGGCGTGACCGATGCGACAACCATGCCCTGGCTGATGGGTGTTGCCAGGCACAAGTTGATCGACCACTACCGCCGCCGCACACGGGAGGAGCGCAAGCTGTCTCTCGTGTGGAGCTCGAGGCCCGATGACCACACGTCCACCACCTTCGACGTCACCGACGACGAAGCGTTAACCGCGCTGGCGTCCCTCTCCGATCAGCACCGACTGGTGCTCGTGCTGCGATACGTGGACGACCTGACCGTGAGTGAGGTTGCGGCAGCAATAGGACGGTCCGTGCGAGCGACCGAGTCGTTGATCGTCCGCGCCCGGCACGCACTCGAGCAAATCGTGAAGGGAGCGAGCGATGTCTGACGACATTCGCCACCTGTTCGACCAGCTCGATGCCGAGCCCAGCGACCTCTTCGTCGCCACACTCCGCGCCAGCCTGATGGAGGACGTCATGCAGCCGACCGCACCCGCGGTCGATTCACCCATCACCGAGGGAGTCCCCATCATGACGATCACCGACCGCCCGCCGCAGGACA
>JANLPB010000114.1:0-18169 GCA_031366885.1 Ilumatobacteraceae bacterium | reverse complement strand
TGGCCGGGGGTGTCGTCAAGTTTCAGGGGCCGCCGAGCACCCTGACGGAAACGGCGATGGGGCACGTGTGGATTGACAGTGCCCGCAACCCGACCGCCCTTCTGTCATGGCGCACCGGAGAGGGAACATTTCGGCACATCGGAGACGCTCCGACGGGTGCACACCTGACGGCGCCCACGCTCGACGACGCCTACCTTTTGATGGTGGGCGATCCGCACATTGCGCAGGTTGCCTCGTGAACTCGGCGCTCGTCAGCGTGTCACCGAGGTGGCGACATGTGGCGACGGTCGCCGACGTCGAGGGGCGCAGGTTGATTCGTCATCCGCTGTTTCTCGTCGGCGTGGCTTTGCGCTGCTCGGAATTCTGATGTTCGTGAGGACCACCGGTTCGGCTCGTTCGGCGAACTGGAACGACGACGCATGGACGGTGTCAGCCGGGTTCATCTTCCTCGCGATGTTCACCATGATCGCAACCAACCTGGCCGCTCTTCGCGACCGACGCGAACATACGACCGAGCATTTCGAGACGCTTCCCGTTTCGCTCGCCCTGCGGACGAGCGGGCTTCTGGCAGCAACGGTGGTGCCCGCGGCCGTTGCCGTCGTTCTGTTCGCCGCCGTAGCCAGCTTTGCCGCGACGCAGATGGACCTGACGTTCGTCGACGTCATTCACGTCCCTGCTCACGTCGTGTTTGTCGTATTGCTCGGCGTGCTCGGTATCGCACTGGCGTTGGTCCGGCGTTGCTGGCGCTGCTGATGCTGTCGACAACGTTTCCCCCACGGCTGCGGCCCCTTCCGCTGGGTGACATTCCGGGCGGGTGGGCCGCGATCGCGACGCGATGGACGAGCGCGGCAATCATTGGCATAGTGGTGTGCATCTGGTCCTCGCGCGACGGGGCCAGCCGGGGATTCGAACTTCACGAGAGGAAGCACCGTGGCCGAACCGATGTCAACAAGTGAGCCGACACGACAGTCACGATGGACGGTCGACCGCATCGCGATCAGTCTCATTGCGGTCGCAATGCTGCCTGCAGGGTTGCAGGCGGCCTTTGCCCCGAAGTCGTTCTACGACGACTTTCCGTTTGGGCGTGGTTGGATATCGCGTCCGCCCGATCTGTACAACGAACACCTCGTGCGTGATGTTGGCGCACTGTTCCTCGCACTCATCATCGTCACGCTGTGGACCGTGTGGCGCCAATCTCCGACGCGCCCAGTCGCCGGAGCGTGGCTCGCGTTCGGGCTCTTTCACCTCACCTATCACGCGAGTCATCTCGACGAGTTCAACGGCACGGACAAGGTGCTGCTGGTCGGGTCACTGGTGATGGTGCCTGCACTGGCCGCGGTCGCGCTCTGGGCGGGCCGACGCAATTAGTGACACATCGCCTACCATGGGTGACGCTGTGGAACTGGTTGGACGTCGTGAAGAACGAGCGGCATTAGAGGGCGCGTTTCATCGCGCACTGCAGGGCCAGCGAACTGTTGTTTCCATCCGTGGCGAGGCCGGCATCGGCAAGAGTGCGTTGCTCGGGGAGGTGCGATTGTTGGCCCGAGCCAACGGCGTCGCCGTCGTCTGGACGTCGGTCACCGAGGCGGAATCCGGTATCGGTTGGGGTGGGCTCGCCACACTCCTGCATGGCTTGAGTCCTGCGCTCATCGAGAGTCGCCACCCGACACATACGGAGGCGCTGCGCGCCGTGATGGGCGCTGGAGATACGACCGCGCTCCAACCGCTCACCGTTGCGGCCGCACTCGCCGATGTGCTTCGCCACCTGACCGATGCGGGGCCCGCGGTGGTAGCCGTTGACGACCTTCATTGGCTCGACGCAGCGTCAGCAGGTGCGCTGAGTTTTGCGTTGCGGCTCCTCGCGGACGTGCCCTTGTTGTTCGTTGTGGCGTCGCGCCCGGTGCGCTTGCCGATCGAACTGGCCCGAGTCGTAGACGCCGACGATCTGTTTGTGGTCGAGCCCAGTCCGCTGTCCGTTGCGGGTGTGCGCGAGTTGCTGATCGACAAGTTCGACGTCCAGCTGGGTCGTGTTGAACTGGTGCGACTTCATACGGCGACCGGCGGCAATCCGCTGCATCTCATTTCGACGGGCCGTCTACTGCATGCAGGCACGCCGTTCGGTGAGGCGCTGCTGCCAGCGTCGTTGCGCGAAATTATCGACGTTGAACTTCGCCGCGTCGCCGCCGTCCACCTCGCGGTGCTGGGCGCCGCGGCGCTGATGCCACAACCGCGTCTTGGCTTGCTGCGGCAGCTGTTCGACACCGACGCTGTCGATACCGCTATCGGCGCGGCCGAAGCGATTGACCTGGTCCGAATCAACGGTGACATGATCGCGTTTCGCCATCCGCTTCTCATCGCAGGGCTTGCCGACCGGCTGACCACCGCAGAGCGACGAGCGTTACACCGCCGATGCTCCGAGCTGGACGTCACTGATGAGGTGCGAGCGTTCCACGTGTCGGAGGCCGCTGAGGGGGTCGACTCTGTTGCGGCTGACTTGTTGGATGCTGCGGCCAACGCAGCAACCGACCGCGGTCTGTTTGCCAACGCGCTGGTGCACGCAGAACGAGCACTCACCCTCACGGACCCGGCTGACACCGGTCTGGTGCGTCGCCGGACAATCCGCGTCGCGGATGTCGCCATCGACAGCGGCGAGGCACGTCGGGCGCTGGCGCTGCTGTCGCCGCTGCTCGATGGCGCCGATGTGGAAGGGCCCGATTGGCCGCAAGTGCTTCAGCTGGCGGCATTCGCGACTGCCTCCGTGCACGGCATGGTTGCAGCCCTGCCGATGCTGGAGCAGCTCGCGCTCATTCATCCCGTTGGCAGCGTGGCTCGCGCAGATGCCATCGGTCGTGTGGCGACCGCGCTGCTACCGATCGACATCGGTCGAACTGCGCACGTGTGCGCGGAAGCCGAAGCGGCGGCTCTCGCGGCGGGCGATCACCACCTCGCGCAAGTGGCGGCCGCAGCGCGTGTCATCGCCGACACTCTCGCAGGCCGCCCCACCGAACCCTCGCGGGCAGAGCCGGCAGCCGCCGTGAGCATGTCGGTGCTGCTCGATTGGTTCGCCATTGCGGTGTGGACAGATGATCACGAACGCGCTGAACAGCTGTACCAGGAAGGCCGGAGGCGCCTGTCAGCGCGGCCCACCGTGACGCACGAACACAACCTGCTCAACCAGGCCGCCGACCTGCGCCTGCGGCAGGGACGGCTCGACGAAGCGGCGGCTCTCGCCGAGCGTGCCCTCGTCCTCGCTGACGCGATCGATCACGGTGGCGCTCGCTCCAGCGACGTTGCGGTCATCGCTGCGCTCCGTGGCGAGTCGGAAGTGGCCAGAAGGCACGCGGCGTGGGCCAGCAGTGTGGGCGATGCGCTGCCGCCGGTTTTGCTGGCTCAAACCAAGTACGGAGTCGGGGTGGTGGAGGCGTTGGCAGGCAACCTGCGCGGTGCGCTCGGCGCGCTGCGTGAAGCGGTGACGATGTGGGACAAGGCTGGGGCACTTGATCTCGGCGCGCTGCCTCTCCGCTCGGAGCTGGCCGAAGTGCTGTTGCTGACCGGGGAGGTCGATGAGGCCGAAGCCCTGGTGACGCGGATGCAGGAACTCGCCGAGGCAGCCGGGCGGCCTCGCGGTCGCGCTGAGGCTGTTTTTGCCAGCGCTCACCTGCTGGCGGCGCGCGGTCAGCTCGACGAGGCGGCGATTCAGGCTGACATTGCGATCGCCGCGTACCAGGCTCTCGACCTGCCGGTGTACCGAGCCCGGGCGCTGTTGATGGCTGGCAGCATCGCTCGCCGACGACGCCTACGAACGCACGCGCGGGTGTTACTCGACGAGGCTGTCGTCCTGTTCACAGAGTGCGGTGCTGCGGGTTACCTGCCGCGGGTCCAGGCCGAGCTGTCCCGATTGGGGGAACGTTCTGGCCCGGACCAGCTGACTGCCACGGAACAGCAGATTGCAGCGCTGGTCGCCGCCGGGCAAACGACCCACGAAGTCGCCGCCAGTCTCTTTGTCAGCCGACGCACTGTGGAGTCGCATCTCACCCGGATTTATCGCAAGCTCAACGTTCGCAGCAGGGCCGAGCTTGCCGCCCGTTATCAGGGCCGCTGACACTCAGATTGCTCACACGTGCGGGTTTTGCTGATGCGAGGGGCCTCGACAACGGCGCACCATATGCACCATGGACGTCTTTGTCGTAGAACGGTTCTTGGTCGGCTGGTCGGCCACCGAGGTGGATGCACTCATCGGGCGTCTTGAAGAGGCTGCACCCAAATTGGCTGAGCTCGGTGTCAGTCACGTCGAGAGCATCTACATCCCCGACGACGAGACCTGTCTGTCGCTCTTCGTCGGACCAAATGCTGACGCGGTGCGGTCCGCGAACGAAGAATGTGATTTGCCGACGGGTCGCACTCTCGGGGCCATCACGCACGCAAGCCGGACGTGAAGCTGGCGCTCAGCGCCACAACCACGCTGCGCCGCGCACGCCTGACGAATCGCCGTGTTGGCTCCGCACCAGGCGAGTGTGCACGTCATCTTTCAGTCCGCCACTGAACACATACGAGCTCCACAGGCGAGGCACGTTGTCCAAGAGACGGTCCATCTGTGAGACGCCGCCCGCCAGCACGACCACGTCGGGGTCGACGACATTGATCACATGAGCGAGACTGCGCGCCAGGCGCGATTCGTAACGCTGCAGCGTCGCTTCGCAGGCCTCGTCGCCACGCCCGGCGCGCTGCCCGATCGCGCGGGCGTCGAGCGTGCCATCGGCGTGATCACGGGCCATCCCCGGCCCGCTCAGCCACGTCTCGATGCAGCCGCTCTGCCCGCAGTAGCAGGCCGGCCCCAGACGTTCCGTCGGTTCGGGCCACGGCAGCGGGTTGTGGCCCCATTCGCCGGTGAGTCGGTTCGGGCCGGTCAGCAGGCGACCGTTGGCGACGATGCCACCGCCAACACCCGTGCCGAGTATCACCGTGAACGCGACCGCGGCGCCTGCCGCCGCGCCGTCGGTCGCTTCGGAGAGGGCAAGGCAGTCGGCGTCGTTGGCCACACGCACCGGCCGCCCCAATGTGGCGGTGAGGTCGCGTTCCAATGGTTCGCCGTTCAGGCAGGTGGAGTTGGCGTTCTTGATGTGGCCGCTGCGGGTCAGTGAACCTGGCGTGCCAACGCCCACACTGCAGCCCCCCAGGCTCAATTCGGCTTCGGCGCGGGCGACGAGTGCGGCGACGGCGGCGAGGATGCCGGCGTAGTCGCCGGCGGGCGTTGCCACGCGCTCGCGCCACAGGCTGACGCCTTCGTCATCGAGTACGACGGCTTCGATCTTGGTGCCGCCCAAGTCGACCCCGATGGCGGGCAGATCAGGACGAGCGCGCGGTATTGAACGCTTCGACGACACCTTTGGTGTTGGCTCCGGCGCCGACTTCGAGTTTGAACGGTTCTCCACGAAGCGTTATCTCTACCACTTTGCCCACCAGCAAACGCTTCGTCGTGAGCGAGTCGACGTCGGCAAGGGGTGCCTGACCAACGAGGTCCTTCACGCCGCCGCCCATGCCCATGCCGGCCTGCGCGCCCATGCTGAACGACAGGAGTCGATACTGGGTAATGGCGATCGCCATCGGGCTGGCGAGCGCGAAGTCGGCCTGAACTGCGCCCGTGTGCGCCTTCCCCTGCTGGTGTGCGCCGACGAGCATCGAGCCGGCCATCTGCTGGGTCCAGCCGCGTGGTCGCGCCACGAAGGCAGCAAGCACTTGTTCACCCGAGTGCAGGAATGGCTGAGCACCCTCGCGGATCTTGTCCTCAGAACTCATCGTGACCTCCCGTCCGACGCAACCGCCTATCAGCGGCCTGAAACGAACCATACGACTGCGGGTCGTGCTGCGCAATGATGCCGTGCTGCGGTGCTGCGGTGGTGCGGGCTGTGCGCTGCCCGCAGGTCAGGTGAGTTTGAAAAGCGTTCGGGCGTTGTCGCCGATGAACTGACGTCGCTGATTCTCGGGGAACATCGCGACCAGTTCGTTGAGGTCGTGCACGTACTCGGCCGTGTGATCGGCGTGCGGAAAGTCCGAGGCCCACAAGAATCTTTCGACGCCGTAGCGCTGCGCGAGCGCGGGTACCATCCGCTCGTCGGGGTCGGCGCTGATCCAACAACGATCGCGGAAGTAGTCGCTGGGCTTGTGCTGCAACGGCACGCGGTTGCCGATGAATGTGTGTCCGTAGACGGCGTCCATTCTGTCGAGCCAGTAACCGAGCCAGCCGGCGCCGGACTCGAGCACGACGACCTTGAGGCCAGGGAACTTGTCGAACACGCCGTAGTCGAAGAGCGTCGTGAACTGTTGGCGTACGCCGTCGGACGCGGACACCGAAGCGAGCAGACGCAATTGCTTCACGTTCTCCCATGTTCCCATCCGCGTGCCTTTCGTCCACTGTGGCTCGAAGGTCGGGTGGATGGCCAGGGGCACGTCGAGGTCCTGCGCGGCTGCGAACACGGCGTCGTTGTCGGGGTGACCCAGCGGTGTGCCGCGATGGTGGAAGGGGGCGACGTAGCCACCGACCGCTCCTTCGCCGACCGCGCGCTCCAGTTCGATCGCGGCCGCGGCGGGGTCGGTGAGTGACAGGTGCGCGGTGGGCACCAGTCGACGCTCGCCGGCGCAGAACTCGCAGATCCAGCGGTTGTACGCCTTGGTGTACGCCTGCGACAGCGCAGGGTCCTCCACTTCGGCTTCCCACAGCAGGCCGACGGTGGTGTAGAGGATGGCAATGTCGATGTGTTCTGCGTCGAGCACCTTGACGCGCTCGCCCGGGTCCATGGCGCCAAACGGCGATTCACCGAGGTAGGTGCGTGCCGGGTCCTTTTGCATCGCGGGGAGGTCTGGCGCACCCATCGCGCCGAGGGTGGCGGGGAACCCGGCACGGCTCATCTTCGAGCGCTGGCCGTCGATCTCCAGTTCTTCGAGGCCGTTCTCGTCGATGCGGAATCGCAGCGCACGGTCGCGGAACTGCGGGTCGATGTACTCCTCCCACAGCGTCGGCGGCTCCAGGATGTGGCCGTCGGCATCGACAGCGCCATCCTCCGCGACCGCATGCGAGTCGTGGATGGGCTTGGTGGAGGCAATTGTGAGCGCCATGAGCAGTCCCCTCAGTCCCTCAGTCGTTCGAGTGCGTGTCGCGAACCGTAGGACTGTGCGTTCGTGAGCCTGGCACTGGAGCGCACCCGGTTCTGGTCGTACCAAATCCACACTGGGTGTGGGTCTCGTACGACCGGAAGCTGGCCAGCGCGACTCTGCTGTCGCGTGCACCTGACAGACTCGGCGGCGTGAGTGATGGTCCGCTTCTTCGAATCTCTGGGCTCACCAAGACCTACCCGGGCGTTACGGCACTGGACGACCTGACGCTGGACGTGCCGCCTGGCCGCATCGGGCTGGTCGGCGCCAATGGTGCCGGTAAGTCGACCCTGTTTCGCATCCTCCTCGGCCTGTCGCACCCCACTGCCGGTCACGTGGAGGTGTGCGGCATCCAAGTGGCCCGCGACCCGATTGCAGTGCGGTCGCGCTTGGGCTACATGCCCGAGCACGACTGCCTTCCGCTCGATCAGACAGCAGCCGATGTGGTGTCGACCTTCGGTGAGCTCAGCGGGCTCCCCGCTCGGGCGGCACGCCAACGGGCCTCGGACGTACTCGATCTGGTCGGCCTCGACGAGGCTCGCTTTCGCCCGATCGGCGGCTTCTCTACGGGTATGCGCCAGCGCGCGAAACTGGCGCAGGCTCTGGTCGGTGACCCTGAGTTGGTGCTGCTCGACGAACCGACCGCGGGGCTCGACCCAATCGGTCGTGAGGAGATGTTGCAGCTTGTCGACCGCCTCGGCTCGTTCGGAATCTCGGTGCTGATGGCTACCCATCTGCTCGACGATGTGCAGGCGGTCTGCGACCATGTGGTGATGATCAACGCCGGCAAGTTGGTCGTCTCGGGTGCGACGAATTCGCTGTTGGAGCGCACCGGCCTTGTCACGATCGACGTCGGTCGGCATACCGACGAACTCGTGAGCGGGCTCGCCCGTGCGGGTATCTCGGCCGTTGCCGTCGACGACGTCGTGGAGGCAACGGTGGGTGACGACGCGCAGATGGATGCGGTGCGCGACGTGGTCGCGCAGCTTGGGTTGCCGCTGTTCCGATTGTCGACTCGCCTGCGGTCGCTGGACGAAGCGTTCGTGCGTCGCAGCGAGGAGCTGGCATGAGCTCGCTGCCGGGTTCGAGCGGCGCGGTCTACGACCGTGGTTACCGGCCCTACGACGGGCCGCGCGGGCAACGCGGTGCGGCAACCTTCGCGCTGTACAAGGCGTCGATTCGTCGCGCACTGGGCCTGCGTCGCACGTGGCGGCAGAAGGTCGCGCCGTTCGTGTTGCTGGCAATCGTCACCGTTCCCGCCATCGTCAACGTCGGCATTGGCTACGTCAGCCGCAACCGATTCGACGCCTTCGAGATCATCAC
This sequence comes from Ilumatobacteraceae bacterium, assembly GCA_031366885.1. Taxonomy (GTDB): domain Bacteria; phylum Actinomycetota; class Acidimicrobiia; order Acidimicrobiales; family Ilumatobacteraceae; genus UBA668. The sequence continues at coordinate 9,697 of JANLPB010000114.1, read as the reverse complement.
CTACCGCGAGTACGTGGGCGTGTCCTCGGCGCTGTTGCTGTTCGTCGCCCTCGTCGCGCCCGATGTGATCTGCCCTGATCGACGGCAGAAGGTCCTACCGCTGATGTTCGCCCGTCCGCTGCTGGGCACCGACTACGTGGTCGCGAAAGTCGGCTCGATCGCGACCATCCTCTTCGCCTTTTCCTTCCTGCCACAGATGGTGCTGTTCATCGGCAACATGTTGGTCAGCGATGCCGCACTCGACTATTTCTCCGGCCATCTGGACGTCTTGTGGAAGGTGCCGCTCTCCATCGTCGTGCTCGCTGTCTTCTATGCGGCCATCGGGTGCGCAGTGTCATCCCTGACCGACCGCCGCATCGTTGCCGGGGCATCGGTCATCGGGCTGTTCTTGCTCACTTCCATCTCGTCGGGCGTCATCGTCGATCAAACCGCCGGCCCCAACGGCGGTGCGTACGGCGGGCTTCTCAATGTGCTGGTGTTGCCGCTGTACCTCCGCGATGTCATCTTCTTGGGGCACATCGATTCCGAGTCGCAGCTGGCCGGTGTCGCCGGCGGCGGCTGGCTGGCGCTGGCCTGCTACCTGGTGGTGCTTGCCGTGGCCTCCGGGCTGTTGTGGTGGCGCTACCGATGGGTCGAACGATGAGCGACGTTCTCGCAGATCCGGCGCTGGCCGCAGGGGCCACCGTCGAGGTGAACGCGGTCTCCGTCTGGTTCGGGCCAAAGGTCGCGTTGTCAGAGCTGACGTGTTCGTTCGGGCCGGGCGTCAGCGGGTTGCTCGGCCCCAACGGCGCGGGCAAGACCACGTTGATGCGCGCGATTGCCGGCCTCACCGGCGTCAACGAAGGCACGGTTCGTGTGGGTGGGCGCGACCCACGGCGTGATCGCTGGGTGCACGCCACGATGGCACTGGTGCCCGAGGACGAAGCGGTGCCTGGCGGCCTCAGCGCGCGCCAATTGGTGCACTACATGGCCGACCTTCGTCGGGTGACTGATCGCGACGCGCCGGAGCGGGCGTTGCGGACGGTCGATCTGCTCGACGCTGCGGATCGTGATGTCGGCACCTTCAGTAAGGGCATGCGGCAGCGAGCCAAGATCGCCGCTGCTCTCGTGTCCGACCCCGAGGTGTTGGTGCTCGACGAGCCACTGAATGGCGCGGACCCTGTGCAACGTCTGCACCTCATCGCGTTGTTCAAACAGCTCGGTGTTAATGGCCGAACGGTGATCGTCAGCTCGCACGTGCTCAGCGAAGTCGAGCGCCTGGCCGAGCGGGTGATCGTGTTGGTGCACGGTCGGCTGGCGGCCGCTGGCGGGCATCGGGCAATTCGTGACGCGATGGACGAGACACCGAGGCACGTGCTGGTGCGCTGCAATGACAATCGCCGGTTGGCCGGCGGGTTGGTCGCGCTTGAGTCCGTCACCGGGGTGCGGTTCGAAGCGAAACGCGATGAGCTGACGGTGGAGACGTTGCAGGCGCGCGAGTTGGCCGTTGCATTGCCGCAACTGGCGAAGTCGCTCTCGATTCGGTTGATCGAAGTGCGCCCGCTCGACGACTCGCTGGAGAGTCTGTTCCGGGAGTTGGTGCGATGAGCACGTCCACCGCAACCACCGTCCGCCCGTGGCGCCCGCGCGCTCGCCTACTGGCCATCGTGATCTACACGTGGCAGTCGTGCTTCCCGCCGAAGCGGTGGGCGGCAATTCTCATTCCGTGTGCGGGCGCGCTGCTGTTCGGGTTGCTCGCCAGGGTCTTCGACGCCTCGCCCGATCGAGCGTTTCCCCTGGTTGCCGCCGAAGGCATCTTCGGGCTGGTCATGCCGATTACCGCGCTGGTGATCGGCGACTCGGTGCTCGGGGCCGAGATACGGGCCGGCTCGTTCCACTTCACCTGGCTGTCGCCGGCGCCGACGTGGCAGATTGTCCTCGGGCGTTGGGTGGGCGGCTCGTCGGTCGCACTGTGCACCATCGCGCCCGCGGCCGCGCTGGCGGCGTTGGTCGCGGGCAGCCCGTCGAGTGCGTGGCCAGCGTTTGTCGCGGCGGCCGTGGGCAGCGTGGCGTACGTGGCGGTGTTCATCGCGATTGGGTGCCTGACGCGTCGGACGGCGGTGTGGTCGCTGGCATTCGTGTTCCTGTTGGAACGACTGCTGGGGGCGGCGCTCACCGGCATCGCCCAGCTGTCGCCCACGTGGGAGTCGCGTGCAATCTTTGTGGGCCTGCTGGACAACCCTCCATCACGGTTGCATCGCGATGGCATTCCCGAGGGCGGTGCAGCCGCAGTGCGACTGCTGATCATCTCCGCGATCGTGCTGTTGATTGCCAACTGGCGAATGCGCCACCTCCGGTTGTCCGGCGCCGCCGACTAGTCGACGCGGGTCCTTCTGGTCGTGCCAGATCCACACCGGTTGTCGATCTGGCACGACCAGAAGCCGGATTGGGTGGGACTACGGTTCGCGCGCATGGACGAGATGTTTGTGGCCAATGGTGACATCACACTGCGAGTGGAGGTCACCGGGGAGGGGCCCGTCATCCTGTGTGTCTCGGGATGGCCCGAACTGGCGCACTCGTGGCGCCATCAGGTCGAGTACTTCGCGGCGCGCGGCTACCGGGTGGCGGCGATGGACGTGCGCGGGTATGGCGGCAGCTCGGTGCCGGTTGAAGTCGAGCGATACACGCTGCGCGAGTTGAGTAGTGATGTCGCCGCGGTCACGGCTGCGCTCAGCGACGATCCGATCGTGTTGTTCGGTCACGACTGGGGCGCGCCAATCGTGTGGAACACGGCCATCCGCTACCCGGATCGTGTGCGTGCGGTTGCCGGTCTGAGCGTGCCGCACACGCCGGCGATGCCGTTCTCACTGCTCGACCTGTTCGACCAGATGTACGCGGACCAGTTCTTCTACATGCTGGCGTTTCAACCGCCGGGCGTGATCGAAGCGCAGTTCGCGGCCGACCTACGATCGGCGCTGAAACGGGTCTACTACGCGGTGTCGGGCGATGCGCCGTACAGCGGCTTCTATGGGCGTGGCCCTCGCGAGGCGACGTTTCTCAGCCAGCTGCCCGAGCCACCGGATGGCCCGCTGTCGTTCATAAGTGACGACGATCTTGCCGTGTCGGTCGCTGCGTTCGAGCGCACCGGAATGGTTGGTGCGTTCAATCGATATCGCGCCGTCGCTCTCGACCCGGAGTCTTCGGCCGACATCGTGGGAGCGCTGGTCAACCAGCCAGCGTGCTTCATCGGCGGCTCGCGAGATGTGGTGCGCGGGATGATCCCCGGCGTTGATTCGTTCGCCGACCCGGGCGCCTCGTGCACAGACTTCCGCGGCAGCACCCTCATTGACGGTGCCGGCCACTGGGTGCAGCAGGAAGCGCCCGCCGAGACGAACGCTGCGCTCGAAGCGTTCTTAGAATCGTTGTCATGAGTGATCACTCGTTCGGGCCGATTGGCAAGCTGCTCAACGATCGCCCGCCGTTCGGGCCCATCCAGCGGCTCGGTGGTGAGCAGTTGAAGGCTGAGCAGCTGCACACGTTGGCGCAGCCGCGGCGCACGCCATCGGTGGGAGCGAAGGTGCTGTTCGTCACAATGGACCTGGTGTACGGAACGCCGCGCACGCTGGAGAAGTTTCGTGTTCTCGAACTGGTCGCGCGGATGCCGTATCAAGCGTGGGAGAACATCGGGTACGTGGCCGTGACCCACACCGCCCGTCGGCCGCGGTTCGCGAGGCGGGTGTTCGAGCAGGTGCGGGTGAATCGGTGGGAGCAGGACAACGAGCAGTGGCACCTGTTCGTCATCGAGGAGATGCTGGCCAAGCAGCCCAGCCGGCTCGGTTGGATGCGCCGGCAGGCGATTCCCCAGGTGCTGGCGTTTGCGTACTTCCACATCAGCTGGCTGCTGTATGCCGTCCGGCCGAATTGGTCGTACCGGCTCAACGCGGACTTCGAGGACCACGCCGAGCACGAGTACGCGTTGCTGGTCAACGAGCACCCCGAGTGGGACGGCACGCCGTTCGTCAGCGAGTTTGCCGACGACTTCGGGCAGTACGACAGCGTCGCGGAACTGTTCCGCCAGGTCGGCTTCGACGAGCGGCTACACAAGTTGCAGAGCGAAGCCATGATTGCCGCGCCGCGCTTTACCTGACCGCGGCGTGCGAGGCTGGGGAGATGTTGCTGCCCGGAACTGTCGCCCCCGCCTTCACCTTGCCCGACCACAACGGTCACCAGGTGTCGCTGGCCGATCAGGCCGGCCACTGGGTTCTGCTGTGGTGGTACCCGAAAGCGGCGACGCCTGGTTGAACTGTTCAAGGACAGGGCCTGCGTGACAGCGCCCAAGATCTCAAGTCGCTCAACTGTGTCGTGTTGGGCGCGTCGTTCGACACGGTGGAGTCGAACCATGCGTTTGCCACCGCGCAGCACTTCCCGTTTCGGTTGCTCAGCGACGTAGACCGCGCTGTCGGCCGGCGCTATCAGGTCGTGCGACCCAGCGACCATCAGTACGCCGATTATCCCGAACGCATCAGCTACCTCATCGACCCTCACGGTGTGATTCGTCGCAGCTATGCCGTGCACGATGTCGCCGGTCATGCGGCCGCTGTGATCGCCGATCTCGCCGAGCTCACCGGGCCGCCAGCACATGGCTGACGCGCCCCGTAGTGGTCCGCTCGTCAACCCGATCGATCCGTACGTCACCGATGGTGGCGCCGACGCGAAGGCGTTGCATGCGCGCACTCAGTCGGTCCATCGTGGTGCGGCCCGGGCCGCGGTGTTGGGTGTGAACGATGGGCTGGTCACGAACCTGTCGCTGATCATCGCGATGGCGGGGGCGTCGGCCAGTCAGTCGGCAGTTCGGCTCGCGGGGTTCGCCAGCCTGGTTGCGGGAGCCTTTTCGATGGCCGCCGGCGAGTGGGTCAGCGTGCGCAGCCAGGTGGAGCTCTACCAAGGCATTCTCGCCGAGCTGCGCAACCTGGTGCGCCGCAACCCGCGGCTGGTGCTCGAGCAGTTGACGCAGCGATTGGAGGAGGACGGCTTCGCCACAGAGACCGCGCAGCAGGCGGCCACCGAATTGCCGCTCGACGAAGACAGGTTCTTCGACTTTTGTTCGCGGACTTTGTTCGGCATCACCACCGACGGCCTGGGTTCGCCGCGGGTGGCGGCGGTCTCGTCGTTGGCATTGTTCTCGGTGGGTGCGCTCGTGCCGCTCGTGCCCTGGTTCATCACGTCCGGTACCGCCGCGATGTGGGCGTCAATCGTGCTCACCGCGATCGCCAGCGTGGCGGTGGGCGGCTGGATTACGTCGTCCAGCGGCTCCGGCGTTCTGCGCGGCGGCGCTCGTCAGCTGCTCATAGTGGTCGCCGCCGCCGCCGTGACCTACCTCATCGGCAAACTCTTCGGCACCGTCATCGCCTGACCGGGGTCCGTGGTCCGGTCGGTGTGGATATACGAGCGGCTACGAGTATATACTGTAAAGATGGCGAAGCATCTTGTTGATCTTGACGACGTAGCACTCAGCGCCGCTCGGGCGGAACTGGGCACGACCACCATCAAGGACACGGTCAACGAGGCGCTGCGCCGGGCGACGGCCGAGCGCTCCGAACGCATCAGAAACGCGCTTGATGTCTTGGCCGCCGCCGAACTCGACGACAGGGAAGATGCGTGGCGCTAACGCATCTCGCGGACACGAGCGTGCTGAAGCGGCTGTCCGATCCCGCCATTCGGGCCGTAGTGGAACCACTCACTCAGTCAGGACAACTTGCTCGGCCAGCGATCTGCGATCTTGAGATCGGGAACTCGGCTCGAAATGCGCAGGAGTGGGACCGCCTCATGACGGCACTCGGTGCATTCGATCTTGTGGAGACGACGTCGCAGCACATCACTCGATCGCTCCAAGTCCAGCGGTTGCTCGCGTCCCACAGCCAGCGCGGTCGAAAGATACCTGACCTTCTCGTGGCCGCCGCGGCCGAATCTCTCAATCTGGTGGTGCTTCACTACGACGCCGACTTCGACCTGATCAGCGGTCTGACCAGGCAACCGTGCCAGTGGGTCGTGACACCCGGATCCGTCGACTGAATTCGAGCCTCGTCGCCTGACCGGTGCTACCCGGTCCCCAGTAGGTCAGCGGGTTATCGCCGCGAAGGCCTTTCCGCCTGACCCCCGGAACCGCGTGGCCGGATAGCTGGCGTCAGACCCGAGGGGTCCAGCCGCCGACGCCGGTTGCGCTTGGGTCGTCTTCCACCTTGCCGTGCACAGCTGTCACCCAATCCAGACGTTGCTTCATGATGCGAGTGATGCCGCCTTCGAGGGTGAGCCCGGCAACGGCGCAACTGCCGCATGCGCCAGCCAGCTCGACCGTGACCTCCCCGGTGTCGGTGTCGACGGCCCGTAGGTGCAGCGTGCCACCGTCGGCCTCGACCGCCGGGCGCACTACGTCGATCAGTTCGAGTAGGTCGCTGACGCGCCGTTGATGATCGGGGCCGCTGCCAACAATGGTGATGGCGGACAGATCGGGGGCGGTATCGGTGGTGGAGTCCATGCGCAGAGGTGTAACCCGCCAGGTCTGCTCGATGTTCCCGATGCTTGCACCGTCGTCCGGCCCCGCACGTGGCGTCGGCTAGAACGACACTATGACTTCCACCAACGAGACACCCCGTCCGGTGAACATCGCAGCTCGGTTCCGGCTCGGTTACGAAGGGCTCGCGTTGATCGAGGCTGCGCTCAGGAATGGGCCGATTCCGGGTACGACGTTGGAGCTCGTGAAGATCCGCTCGAGTCAGCTCAATGGGTGCGCGTACTGCCTGGACATGCACCATCTGGATGCGATGGCAGCAGGTGAGACACCGGCGCGGCTGTATTTACTGAACGCATGGCGCGAGGCCAACGTGTACACGCCGGAGGAACGGGCCGCGCTCGCATTGGCCGAGGCGATCACGCTCATCTCCGTCGGTCACGTCCCGGCAGAGGTGGAGGCCGAGGCCCGCAAGCACTACGACGACAATGCGTACGCGGCGTTGGTCTTCGCAGTGATCACCATCAACGGCTGGAACCGAATGGCCATCGCCAGCCACACCCAACCCGGCAACTACACACCCGGCTCGAACACCTAACGCGGCTGGACGATTCCGGTCGGTCTACATCGACACTGGATGTGGATCTACGCCGACCAGTCGTCTACTGGGGTCGCTCCTCGGCCGCTGGCGCTCTGTCGTAATCTCGGGCGATGGTTGACGCCAAGCGCCGCTACACCGACGACGTGCCCGAGGGCATCGAGACGAATCTGCGGTCGGCGTGTCTCGCGCTGCCGGAGGCGTACGAGCAGACGGCGTGGGTGGGCACGCGGTGGATGGTCCGGAAGCGGACGTTCGCGCACGTGCTGGGCGTAGCGGTCGGTGACGAGCCGCCTGTCGTCGTGCTCTCGTTCCGCTCGGCGGGGGAGGAGCTGGAGGTGCTGCGTAACGCAGGGCATCCGTTCTTCGTGCTCGGCTGGGGGCGCGATGCAATGGGCATGGTCCTGACTGACGACACAGATTGGGACGAGGTGCGCGAGTTGGTGACCGAGAGCTTCTGCGTCGTGGCCCCCAAGAAGCTGACCGCCCAAGTCACCAGGCCGTGAGGCCCCCGCCCGCCGTACAAACTGGATTACTGCCTGGCCCGGCGTTGCGGCGATGGTAGGCGGGTTGTGGGGTCGGGGTAGCGTCCCGCGGATGGCCAAGCCGACGGCATTCGATGAACAGTTCGTGCACCAGATTCCCGAGTTGCTGCCCAATGTGGTGACGCATCACCAGCACTGGCGGGAGAGTCTGTTCTTCGACATTTCACGACCCGAATGTCACCGACGTCAGCGACGTGGTGTTCCTGACGATGGCCGTGTTCCCCGCCCGCAACAGGATGGATTCGATCCAGATGGGTCGGGTCGACGGCAACGCGGTGTTGGGTGTGCGCGACCGTGAGATCGGCGGCGACCCGCACACGCTGTCGGTACCCGGCGTGTCGATCGAGGTGGTGCGGCCGTGGCAGGAGGTGCGCCTGTTCGCCGACCCCGACCAGTGCGCCATTGGTATCGACGCCACCTTCGTTGCGCGCACGCAGCCGTACGGTCTGCGCCGCGGCACCATGCGTGCCGGCCACGAACTGATCTGGGATCAGAGCCACATCTTCCAATCCGGCACATGTCAGGGCACGGTCACCGTGGATGGTCGGGCCCGTTCAATCGACGGCTGGATCGGGCAGCGCGATCACTCGTGGGGCATTCGCGACCATGGCCGCTGCCCGCTGTGGATCTGGTTTCAGATTCAGCTCGACGACGGCTTCCTGGGCGTGTGGCACTGGGAGCTCAGCAACGGCGCGCGCATCTACACCGACGGTTGTTGGGCGCCGTGCGATGGCAGCGACCCGGTGCCGATCGTCGACTTCTCGTACGACCTGCAGTGGGTCGGCGCCGACCGTGCGCCGGCCGCGTACGGCGAGCACGGCGACGATGTTGCCGGTCTGTCGGGTGAGTGCACGTTCACGCTGGCGGATGGTCGCCGCCTGGTGGTCCAGGCCGATGGCACCTTCGCCCGCCCGTATGAACCGTTCCACCGAGGTGGGCTGAACCTGATGCGCGTGCGCGCCGACGACGGCCGCGAAGGCACCGCCATCTACGAAGTCACCGGCGCACGGCACCACCGCTTCTTCCCCGACACCAAGGTCGAAGGAACCCTCCCCGGCTGATGACGAGCTCACCCTCTCCCGGGATTCCGGCCGGCTTCGAGCTGACGCGCGCGACCGAGACCTTCGATCACGAATCGGTGCCGGCCGGCCTGTTGCGCGCCCACCGCGTGGCGAACGACGTGTGGGGGCGACTTGTGGTGCACTCCGGATCAGTGACGTTCGTGTTCGAGGATGACGCGGCGAACCCGTATCTGCTGAATGCCGGCGAATCCGTGGTGATCCCACCTGGCCGACTCCATCACGTCGAGCCCTCGACGACTGCCCGTTTTGCCGTCGAGTTCTACCGGGGTCCCGCAGGAGTTGAGAGCACCTCTGGCATCTGAACCGCACGATACGAGAAGATCAACCGCTCGATGGTCGGCGGATGTGCTGAGCAGGAATCGCAACGTATCGCATGGCTCTGTCAGGGCTGGTGGGCGGGTGTATCTGGGTCCGTCGCAGCGGCCACGGAACCCGACTGTTCGGCAAGGTGGCGAGTGAAGGCCGTACTGGAGCCGGGAGCGAGTTCTTCCGCGACTTCGATGTCGCGCGGTCGGCCGACGGACAGCTTCATCACCAGCAGGTCTGCGAGCGAGGCGATGTGCAACACATGGCCGCCGTGCTCGACGGTCTGGGCAGATCGTCCGAGGGTGCGCCAGTTGATCGTCGAGTCCGCTGGACCCTTCGCGCTCACCAGGACGTCTACAGTTCCTGCCGACGTGATCCAACGGGTGTTCATTGCCCGCAGCTCGAACACCGACGCCTTCTCAGCGATGTCGCTGTGAGCGTCGAGTTCGTTCAGCGCCGTTGCGAGGCGTGCCATGTTGTCGTCCATGTCGCGGGCAACAATGTCCAGGTCCTCGGTGAGACGTGTCGCCCCGTAGACGAGTGCAGCCATTCCACCGACCAGGACGTAGTCGACCTCGTGCCGGTTGAGTGCAGCCAACAACGCCAGCAGATCAGGCTGCTGAGTGGGAGGCACGGTTCGCCTCGACCCTTTCCTTGTGCTCGTCGGCCGTCCGTTGCA